>JALEZW010000016.1 GCA_022772675.1 Agathobacter sp.
TTTCTCGTCCTGCCAGATAGAAAGTCCCTCAAACAGATCCGATCTGTCCGCATAGGAAACGGAGAAAAAAGCTTCCAGCATACTCATATTCAGAGTTTTACCGAAACGGCGGGGTCTGGTGATCAGAGTCACGTCATCCCCACTTTCCCACCATTCCCGTATAAATCCCGTTTTATCAATATAAAAGTACCCATCTTTTCTTATTTTATCAAAGCTCTGTATTCCGATTGCAACTGTTTTACGCATATAGACCTCCAAAGATGATAAAAATCCGCTATACGATTCTATTGTAAATAGTATAGCGGATTTACCTGTGAAATACAATTGTTACTGTTCAAACAGTCACCATTTATGGCAGAACAACCTCCACAAGATATTGCTTTCCCTCTTTGTGGGCATCCACACTGATACAGGAGTTCTGCATCACCGTAAAGACCTGATTATCTTCCAGACCAGTGGTACAGATATTCATGGAAAGAACCACGGATCCCAGAGAATCAAAAACATTTAACTCATGATTTCCCCGCCTCATTCCTTGAAAAACAAACGTGCCCATTTCATTGGTATACGTTTTCTTATCATCCAAGGTAACCAGCAATCCTGCCTCTGCACTTCCTTCTGCGTTCTCGATATTTCCCGTCACCTTCCTTCTCCGGAAGAAGAACAGATAAAGAAGTCCTGCGCTGCTGCCCATCCCCACCAAAAGTGATACAGCCACTGGAATAAACGGAAAGTGATGAGGTTTCTCATCCTTTTGCAGGCTGGAAGGCTCCGGGTTTTCTGGCTCCGAGTTTATTCTGTCCGGCCCTGGTTCATCCGCAATTTCTTTCTCCGGAAGATTTTCCGCTTCATTATCAGGGACTGGATCTGCCTGCGGTTTCTTCTCAGGTTCCTTTCCCTCTGGCAGAGTTTCCGGTTTAGCCTCGGGTTTTAAAACCGGGTTCGCTTTTTGTGGTTCCTGCGGCTCCGGAGTTGGTTTCGGTTTTGGATCCGGCACTGGTTTTGGATCTGGCTCCGGATTCGGCTTTGGTTCCGGGTTCGACGTCGGTTCCGGTTCTGGCACTGGTTCTGGATTCGGCATCGGTTCCGGATCTGGCACTGGTTCTGGGTTCAGCTCTGGTTCTGGATTCGGCTTTGGTTCCGGGTTCGGCGTCGGCTCCGGCTCTGGCTCTGGTTCTGGATTCGGCATCGGTTCCGGATTTGGCTCTGGCTCCGGTTCCGGCGATGGTTCCGGATCTGGTGCTGGTTCTGGATCTGGTGCTGGTTCCGGTGTTGGAGTGACCGGTATTTCTGTTTCCGCATAAACGGCAGTCACCGTCATATCATTGGTTACACTGCTGAAGTCACAATCCCAGCCCTGAAACGAAAATCCATCTTTTTCCGGCACCACCGGTGCAGTCACAGTTCCATTCTTTTTACAGTACAATATGTCCAGAATTTCTCCGTCTGCCACAAAGGTCACTGCAAAAGCCTGCTCATAATGATCCGTTCTTATCTGATAACCGCAGACAGAGCAGGTTTCATAATGAGGTGTCACATACTGTTTCTTTTCCTCATCAAAATACTCATCTCCGACAGATGGAACCAGATAAGCATCACAATACAGATGCTCTTTTGCTGCTTTTGCAGCAAAGAAATCGTAGAAATCACTTCCACGGTGAATGCTTATCGTTTCACACTCCGGCAGATACCGGGTATACTCACCTGGAACTGATGCTTGATAATTTTCTCCCGACGTAACGGCTTCCACACTTATGGTCTGAAATTTCAGCCCATAAAACCCATAGTAGGACAGTTCTTTCAGGCCTTTCCCAATTTCCAAATGCTTCACCTGCAGCCAGTCATGGTTTGTAGAAGGATCATAAAAACAGCAGCTGCCAATCTTACTGACACTGTCCGGAATGACAAGAGTATCCTGTAAAAGCCGGATGCCGCAAAAACTTCCCCCATCCAGTGTTTCCACCTGTTCTCCAATAGAAAGACTGCCAAGATCACAGTTATAAAAGGCTGCCTCTGTCAAATCCTCATTCCCATTTACCGCAGAAACCGCCTGATAGCTGAGCGTTCCGATATCTCTGCCGTAAAATGCCCGTTTTCCCATATAGGTAACCGACTCTCCAATAACCAGAGTACCAAATCCCTGATTACTTGAAAAATCTGTATAAAACGCACAATCTCCCACCGGCATGTCAATAGTAAGATTCTTTTCTTCCAAAAACTCCGTATTCGCAAACAAATACGCCGGAATCTCCTCCAACTGTTCCCAAAAGGTAAAATCATAGAGCTCTGCCAGATAGAAGGGACCATTCACAGTACTGTCTGCCAGAAGTTCTGCCCTGCTCTGGTACGAAAGTTCAGCAATCTCACAGGAAGCAAAGGCTCCCTTCCCAATCTCAGCCACCGTTTCCGATACCGTAAGAGAAACTGCCTCATCCTTCACACCTCCCGCATTCCAGGCATTGTAAAAACATGCTGTCCCAAGCTTCGGAGTCGTTACGGTATATTCCGGGATATGCAGTTTCGCATTGGCAAAACTGTAATCCGGTATGGTCTGCACCCCATCTGCGACTTCCAGACCATAAAGATCAGACATATAAAAGATACCTGTTACGGAACTGACTGCATCAGTCTGTACTTCTGCCTGATACTGCAGATTCCGTATTTTACACTGTCCGAAGGCTTTCGCACCGATAAACGCTACATCCTCAGTGATGGTCAGCCTGTCTATCGGATTTTCGATCACTCCATTGCTCCAGGCACCGAAAAAAGCCATCTTTCCGATATACTCCCGGTCAATGACATACTCCTTCATCTGCAGGTCTGCATTGGCAAACAGATAATCCGGGATCCTGTCCATGGTTTCCACAAGGAAAAGCTCACTGATCTTTGCGTCATAGAACAGGGATGTGGATGTGCTGTCTACGTGAGCAAGTTCCGCCTCCGGACAGTTGTAATTCAACTTCTGAATCTTCGCCTCAGAAAAGGCAAGACAGTCAATGCTTCTGACATCTTCTGTCAACGTCAGTGTTTCAAAAGAAGCATTGTCAAAAGCATATTTGCCAATTGACGGCACATGAAGTTCCACCTCCGGCTGACGGAACACCGTCTGATAAAAGGTTCTGTCATGAATTGCCTGCACCCTGCTTCCGATTTCAAGGTGTTCAATTTCCGAATAGGCAAAGGGACAATAAAAAAAGTTCTCCTCATTCCCTGCATCAACAGCCTGATAAATCAGGGTTCCAATCTGATTTTCTGCAAATGTGCTTTTCCCAAACCTGATTATAGTTTCCGGAATTGTCAGGGATTCAATCTGCTTTTGACTCAAGTTTCCTGTGATTGCAGTTACCATATAGCCATCGATTTCTGCCGGAATCGCAACTGTCAATCCCTGTAGTCCTTCCCCGGCTTCCATCCCATAGATTTCCGCCGTTCCATCTGCGTACCCCTTCCACTGATAGGTGATTCCAGAGCCGTCCTGATAGGTATCGGTAATTTGCGTTTCGCCCTCCGTTGTAGCATTCCCTGCCTCCGCCCGTGTTCCTGAAATCATTTCAGATGGGGTCTCTTCCTCGGATTCCTGTACCTGCTGCTCTCCTGTCGGTTGTACTTCCGGCTGTACTTCCGTCTGTTGTTCCTTCTGTTCTGTTTCCTGGGCATATGCAGATTCCGTAAAGGGGTCTGCCAACTGCATACACACAAGTGCAGACAGAAGCATTGCAAAAAATGGTCTGTACGTGCCTTTTCTCATGATTTTTTCTCCTTTCAAATCGCGTTTTTTTACTCCGATTAGTAAATTGCACGATTTGAAGACTTGGAGAAAATTTTTTAGCAATAGACTTTTACAGCTTTTCTTATAGAACTAACTTTATGTGCACACATCTGTAAAGCCTTCTTTAACACTTACACATTTTGAAGAAAACTTTAATTACCAAAATAAAAAGGGTGTATGTAAGTATCCACATACACCATCTGTCTCATTGACATCCTTTATCTTTCTACATTACAATACAAGATTAACACAAAGCGGAGCGAGCTGCATTCAATTCGCTCTGTGTCATCATAATTTCATTCTCATGCACCCGAAGTGCTATTTTTCTTTCAAGAATTGCCCAATCCTTCGATGTTCCCTTATCCTCTGGTGGTATGTCTACAACTTTTCCTCCCAAATTCAAATCTGACAATTCCCTATCCATCTCTTCATTAAAATTCATCTTAACTCACCCAATACACTCTCTTTATATAGTATACGCAGATTTCCTAACAATGTTAAAATAATAACAAAAGGAATTATAAATGTCAAGGAAAACTATGCTTTTCCAGCTCTTTACAGCCTTTAGGATCTTAAAATAGCTTATATAAACTGTAAGTTTTTTTCATATGCGCTAATCTCACACCAGCGACTAACTAAAAATTTATTTTTATCTATCTCACTTTCTGGTTGATCTGGATTTCTTGCATATAATCCTGTAGGATAATTCAATAAAATAATATTTCTTATTCCCTTTTTGGATGCCGAGGTTCCATCCAGTACCATTTCCCCAAATGCCTTTTTTCTCTCATAACCTTCCTTTGTGTATATCTCACAGATCCATACAAACTGTGGCATTCTAACTTTTGCGTAATACGCTTGTAATTCAATACTCTGTTTACTAAACTCCTCAACTCGTGCCTTTTTAAAACTTCGCGATGATGCCAAAAAAAGACGCAGGATAACATCTGTTTCCCCATTAAGGTATTCCTCTGCCCATTTAAAAACTCCCCATGTTTCACTTTCTAATATCATAAGAGCAATGTCATATGCGTCCGCTGCTTCAAGAAACATTCTCTTATATAACGGTACTGCAATGTTTGTCACATGCATATCAGAGTAAATGGACATTTTATCAAATTCACGCACTTCATATGGAAATTGATTATCGTCAATAACAACATAGCTGTCATAAAAATCAGCCGAATTTATAATTCCATGCTTTCCATCAAACCCATCCCCTACTATTTTCTTACGTTCAAGAGCTTTCTCATAAGACTTTGTAACAGAATGACCAATGCAAATTAAAGAATGTCCAATACCCTTTCCACTATCAGGTTCTACATTAACGGCTACTGGAATCCCAGATTCTATATAATAGTGAAGCAATCTTTTTAACTCATCTTGTTGTAAAATGCCTGACATTTCATCTTTTCTCATTGCCCGAACATTATATAATCTAGGCGCAAATCCAAAGTCTGATAAAACTTTTGTCAAAACATGATATGTAATCCCTCTTGATGGCAGAACTCTTTCATGACTATGCTTTTGCTCAGATTCAATAATTTCGCTCGGAACTACCGTTTTATAATCCTTGTATGTGTTGGAATAATAGTCTAGGAGATTCAACAATGTTACTTCTGAACATCTCATAGTCTCCCTATCCTGCATTTGATAGGGAAATGCTTCTATTTCCAACTCCATACCATATAAATTAATCTTATATTTGGATTTTCTAATGTATACCGACCTTTCGGGAACAAAATATTGTGGATTTAATAAGGTTCTTCCTACTACTCCATCTGACACAGGTTTAATAACACAGGTTCCGATAAGCGCCTTCTCAATTTGCTTTTTTTCTTCTTCTGTTCTTTCACCAAGAAGATTTCCCCAGGAAAAATGTCCTATCAAAAAAGTCAATCTTTTACAGTATCGCTCCACTTGGAAATGTTGATTTGAAAAATACATATAATAGGTATCCCTATAACTCTTATCTATATGATATTCTTCTGCAACAACAGTAAAATCGTCTTCTATACTCTCCATTATCCTTCGAATAATCTGCTGCCCACTAATACTTCGAAGTACTTCTTCTGAAGCAACACTTTGCACTTCATAAAGATGCTCATTAAACAACCTATTAATAAATTGTTCAATTTGTTCTTTTTTTTCATCGCCTTCTATATGCGTGAACGTTGCTATCGTATTATTCATAAAAAGTTTCCCCTAGTATCTAATTCTATATGTGCTATTTTCCGAATATTCCATAATGTGCTTTAATACCATCTTTTGTAATACTTCATCTAAATTGTCCTGATTAAAATAGCATTTTCCTTCTCTCATATCTATACAGTTCCATTTATCAGTGTGCATATTACATGAATTGTCAGTTTCCCTAGGAAGCCAGCTTTTTAATTCGTCAATAGAGAATTCCTGGTGTTCTTTTAAATGGGTTATAACCTGTAAATAAATACAGAATTCAGTGTTATCCAATTTAACAACATATTCTTTCACTACTCTTTTTACAAATAAAATAAACTCCTTTGTAATACAGATTGGCGAAACTTCAGCTTTCACGCTCAAGCCGAACCAGAATAACATAGCTTCCAACAATGCACCTGTAAATACATTTTCAAAAAAATCTATTACCAAATCCTTTATTCGGATGTGATATCTGCTATCTCTAATATATAACTGTGCCGGTTCCCTTTTTTCAAACGGCCAGCTACTTTCCCCTTCCATATCTTCTGATATATCTGGTGTGTTACAAACCAGCATATCTACTAAATCTTCCCGAAAATCTTTAAGTACTTGATTCTTTTCAATTTGTGTATCCACAAATTTTTCCAAATAATCTCGGGTAACTTCGAATACAGCCATACCATTCCTCCTCATATAGTTATATCTATTATATATTATAACCTCTACATACTTTTCGTCAATAAGTCTTCTTACTCTCACTCAAACTCATACCCGGGATCAAAGCTCTCCTCCATCCACAGCTGGCTGAGCTTCAGCTTCACCAGTTCTTCTGTCACATCCTTCGGATCCAGACGCTCTATTTCTCTTTTCTCACGCTCATAAACCTCCATGGACTTCGTCAGTTTCGATACCTTTCGTTCGGTTTCTTCCTGCTTTAATTCGAAATCTTTTTTCAGCTTTTCCTGCTGCTCTTCCCTTTTTCGTTTTTCCCGCTCCTGGGCTCTCCTCCTCGGAGAATCCACAATGGCCGGGGCAATGTAGCCATCCTCCCCTGCCGGCTTCACCCGGACAGCCTCCATCTCCTCCTCATCAAAAGACAGCTGAAAACTGTTTTTTCTCAGATATCTCCTGTCTGTCTCTGACAGATACCTGTAGTTAGGATGTTTCTCCAGCCGGTATTTTCTGACCTTAAACGGTCTGAGAGCCCGGACGAAAACCAGACATTCCGTATTACTCATCTGCTCCACCTGAATACGGCTCATCAGTTCCCGGCCTACCTCCTGCTTATTGGTACTGACAGATCCCAGCCTTCCCTTGGAATTGCCAAAGGACAGATTTTTTACGGTCTCTTTTCCCAGCCGGTCACAGATGATCTTAAGCGTATCGGCATCGGATCCTCCCAGAAAGATCATAGTGTCACAGTTTCCGATGATGGAGTTAGCCTCCTCCTTTCCGTACACCTCCACAATCTGGCTGTAATTCTGGAAGATCACACTGATGGCGATCTGATATTTTCGGCAGGTCGCCAGATACTCCCCAAGATTTCCGATTTTACCGATGTTCCGGCATTCATCGATGAGAAACCGGACGGGAATCTTAAGCTCCGGATTGGACAGCCCTTCGGCTTCCATCCTTGTCTTTCCCTTATGATAGAGATTGCTGAAAAGAAGGGAAAACAGCATTGCCGTAATCCAGCTGTATGTCCGGTCTGCCAAGGGAATGTTTAAGAACAGCACCATTTTTTCCTCACTGAGCCGGTCCAGCTCCAGTTCATCCTTGTAGGTCAGGTTGCTGAATTCCGGGATATCCACGTACTGGGAGATCAGAACAGCCGTCGATATCAGAATATTCAGTGCCGTTTTGGCGGGAGCCTTCTTGAATGTCAGGTACTGGTGGTAGGCATAGGAAGCCGGATTTGCATCTCCAAGGGCAAGAAACAGCTTATCAAAATCCGTTTCTATGGCTTCCTCTGCGTGCTCATCCAGGTTGTTCATCCGAAGGATTTCCAGCAGATTGGAGAAATTCCGCTGTTCCATGGGAAGCACCTCATACTCGTAGCCGATAATGGCACACAGAAGAGCCTGGGTAGACTTGGTCCAGAAATCCCCGTCGCCGCCACCCTTTCTCTTCAAATCCTGGGTATTCTCCATCAGGGTATTGACAATCAGCAGGATATCCGAAGTCTTTCGAATATAATACAGCGGATTGAAACGGCAGGATTTCTCCATATCATCCGTACTGAACCGCTTAATCCGGTAATGATTTTTCTCAAAAAATCCCGCCGTATTCTGTTCAATGTCCCCCGATGCATCCACCACCACATAGCTGCCGCACAGCTGCAGCAGATTCGGTGTCAGAAGAAATCTTGACTTTCCGGCACCGGAAGCACCAAAACACACCTCATTGTTGTTCCTCTGCGTCCACTTTCCGTCCATGGACATATACAGCCCATCTGCAAGAATTCTTGCGTTTCTTGTGCAGATCTGAACAATTTTCTGCGATGGATATCTGCGGAGCACCCGCTTATGTTCTTCATTATAAGGTGCCAGCCGGTCTGTCACCTGTCGCCCCATCTGAACGGCTGCCATTCCCGGGTTTAGAACAAATTCCAGATCGTACTGTCTCCGGTTCGTCTCGAAAGCAGCATCCCCATGGGCATCATTGACCGATTCACTGACCCGCAGATATTCATTATACAGATAAAGGTCCATCAGTATCCCGGCAAAAAAGAAGATGCCCACCATCAGCCCATCCGTTGGAAACAGCGAAAAGGGATGTTCCAGCATATGTGAAGCCAGTTCTGCCATTGCCCCAAACAATGACGGCTTCTCCATGTCATGATAGACTGCCCCCAGATGCAGTCCGGCAAACAGACTTACTACCGTAATAATACCAATGTATGTTGCAAGACTGATTCTTCTGTTTTTCTCCACATCCTTTTTCTTCGTATACATAAAAGCCTCCCATCTGACTTCTCATTACCGCTCCATCTCCTGGGCAATTCTCCGGTCTGCCACCTGCTCCCGTATCCGTTTTTCCTCTCTCCTTCCCATAGTTTCCTCCGTGAGATCTATTTTCTCAAACCTCTCCATGGCTTCCTTCTGGGTATCGTTCATCAGTTCCCATGGAAGCCGGATTTTTTCATGAAGAGCAGCCATCTCCATCGGCTCGATAGTCAGCATGAAATCCACAGCCTCGTTCTCTGTCACGTTATAATACTGTGCCATGGTCTCTTCATATTCCACAGCACCCATTCCATGAAAAAGAGTATCCGCAAGAACCATATTTACCCGGTATCTGGCTTCTTTGGGAAAAGCAATATCCGCCCCGTTGCAGTACAGGTCTGTGATATTTTCTTTCCGGATTGCCGCCACCACATCCATAGGCAGCCCGGAAAATCCGTCCAAATCTTCCCGCTGGAAAAGCGGCTTCCATTCCGGACGCCGAAATATGGAAGAAAGCATCTTCTTCCCTTTTCCCACCAGCTGGTCATACTGCTCCACAAAATCATCCGCCAGAACCGCCTCTCTGGTATCCGTCAATCCCTTTACCAGAAGAAACTCCTCCTGGGACAGGACCACCGGTTTCCCCATCTTAAGAGCCATCAGCTTCAACTGGTCCATATCCCGTCCGGGATATGTGGCATGTCTTGCATCATAGAGAACCTTCATCACACTTCCATCCGGTTTCTTCTCCTCTCTGGTTCCAATGGAATGGGTTGTCATACACTGACTCTCGATGCTGATAAAATTCCTTGGATTCTTCACATCCACCACATATTTCACCGTATCCGGCTTCGGTCTTATCTGATACTCAAAGATGGTCTGTGCACTTCCATAGGATTCCAGATCATCAAAATAGCGGTGTCCTCTTTCCCCCGAAAGATAATAGGAAGCGTCTGCCAGCACATCCGAAAGCGCCTCTTTATCATCCGCCACCACCGCATACTGATCATATTCATCCCCATCGGAAGTCACACAGAAACGGATATCACTGTCCTTTGCCGCCTCCCGGAAGGCAAAGACCTCTACACCAGAAAGTCCCGATGCCTTCCCAAAGGTCTTTCCCTCCATCATCCGGGCAAAACTCTCCGGATCCATCTCCCTGCAGGAATGATCAAAAACAGAGGTAAACCGGTTCCAGACATCCCCCATCTGCCGTTCATCACTGTCCCGGTATACAAAGAACAATGTTTTTTCCCGGGTTACCGGATCCCTGTGGGATATTTCCACATAGGGAATTCTGGCCTCCTTCAACAATTTGCAAAAATCCTCTTCTCCCCGCTCCGGCACAGCCAGTGTTCTGACACCTTTCCCCTGCCGGACATGGGAAAGCAGAGCCTTTACGCCCCGCTCCTCCACGTAATCCTGCTTTCGCATCAGCTGTAAAATGATCGTTCCCACCAGATCTGCCAGATGCTCCGTCATCCTTGCAGCTTCCCCCATGGTTCTCATCTCATTCCCATCCATTCTATTTATCCTCCCCCTTTTTTGAACATCCTTAAACGTCGTTCCATGCAAAATGCGGTTTTTTCATCATCGCCCAGCATCAGACAGATGATCAAAATCATGGATATTTTCCCGCAGATACCTGAGCACCTGTCGGTGGTAACCTTCCTGCTCCCGCAGATATACAGTAGCCTGTTTCACAGACATTCTTCTCCGGTATGGCCGGTCTGTGGTCAGTGCCTCAAACGCATCGATAGTTTTAAGCATCTTTGCCTTGTTTTCCACCATAGAACTGTAAAACTCCGGCAGCGGAGAAAGAAGCCTCGGCTTCCTTCCATGATGATACAGCACGATCCGTCGTACCACCTCACTGACATTACATTCCTTAAGCATCCGGTACGCGATATACGGATGAAGATCCACCAGTTCCCGCTCCAGCTCCGTAAAGCCCTCATGTTTGTCCAAAATTGCCGGTGAAATATACAATTTCCCAATATCGTGCACCAACGCCGCTGTACTCAGACTGTCATCTGCCATCCGGTAATATTCCTCCACGCTAAGTGCAAGCTTCCATACCCGGATGGAATGATTATAGGTTGTCGAATCCAGCAGCTCCATTTTTTCTTTGATCTTTTCCGATAAATTCATTCCGTCCCTCCTTTTTCCCAAAAAATCTTATCTTAACCCAAACGCCGCAGTCCTTTCTGCTGCCATGGTGCCCATCCACGAAAAGAATGCTTTCTCTATGGGCTGATAGATAAAAGACACTGCTGCCAAGACGATTAAAACCCCAGCCAAAAGCAGAAACACGCCTCTTCTCCGGTGCTGCATCGGTCCATAGTAGATCTTCTTTCTCCTGCGTTCCAAGCTTCCTTCCCTTTCCAGATACTCTGTCTCCCAATAGCAGTAGGTTCCACACAGCATGGAAATCAAATCACACAGATAAAAGACGCCAAAACAGCCGCAGGTCAGCAGGTAAAACAGCCCCTGCATAAAACATCTCTCCCGAAATTTGTGATACCCGAACCATCCCGTAAGAACCATGATTCCATAGTGATGATCCGGATTCTCCCCACTGCAGGGAAACCACATCTTGCGTTCTGTCGGATTACTCCCCGGAAATGCAGGCTCTGACACTGTCTTTCGAACCAGCAGCTGCCCGTCATCCGTATACTTGTATTTACTGTTCACATCCATACATTTCTCTCTCCTCTATATCCCCATCATGTTTCCAAAGATACTTTCCCCTCTCCTGCTGTCCATCGCCCCATTTCGCAATCATCTGTAAACTAGTGCATCGGTTCGTGAATAACTCGACTTAAAACGCCGAATATTTCTTCGAGTGTGCAAGTCAAAAAACGCAGGCGTAGCGGGCTACGTCGAGGCTTTTTGACTTGTGCAATCGGAGAAATAGGCAAGTTTTTAAGTCGAGTTATTTCGAAACCGATGCACTAGTTCCACCCGGATTGGAATGGATATGTGGTACGTCCCCTCTCCATACAGCAGAAAAGCATTCCCACTGACCGAAACCCGCATAATGGTCTTAGAGATTTCCTCTGCGCGGTTCTGATTCCACAGTTTCTGATTTTCTGAAAGTTCTGCCGCAGAAAACATGACCTCTTCTCCCACTGGAAACCCCACCGTCAGATACGATGAGAAATCCATCTTTTGTTCCCCCAGTGCAGCCAGACCATAAGACGGATTTTCCTTTGCCGGACAGATACGTATTCCCTGATAGGCATTGCCTAGACTCCCAAAAGCAAAGATTTCTTCCGTTCCCACAAAAGCCTTTTCTTCCTGCTGAAATCCTAGGGAAATCTCCACAGGCAGAGACAGATGGATGTCATAGGTGACATCCAGCGGTTCCACACTGCTTTCCTCATATCCACAGATTCTGCAGGTTTTCAATACCTCAATCTCCTCTTCCCCGGTCTCACCATTCTGCATGGTATTTCCATATACTGTGTCCAGATAGTCCAGACACAGCCAGCGAATGGATTCTGCCTTCGCAGCAAAATATTTCTTAAAATCACTGTGGTAGTGTATGGACAGACTGCTGCTGGAAGGAAGATTCCCTTCTGACAAGGTCTGCGCCATAAAGCTCTCCGAGGCTTTGACCGCGAAGACCTCACAGTTTTCAAAGGAATTTCCCGCAAACATCCTCCGGTCCAGATAAACCACCTCTTCCCCGATGGTCAGATTCGTGACTGCCGCCTGATAAAATGGTCCATAGAAGTAAAAGCCGTCCCAGGAGTCCAGCCCCACATCCGGATTCACGGCATGGTAAAAAAGATTTTTGATGGCAGCCTCCGAAAACTGTTTTAAAAAAAGCGAACTACTGCTGCTCCCTGCAGATTCCGAAAAAGCCTCTACCCCTTCCCCGATGGTCAGACTGTCAATGGTGATATTTTCTCCCATAAATGCCATAGCACCGATTGCTGGCATATTTAAGTCCAGCTCATCTGCATGGGCTTTGGCTTCGTAAAGGAGATAATCCGGGATGCAGGAAACATTCTCCTCCACGGAAAAAGACGTAATCTCCGCGTTCCGGAATGGTCCCTGAAAATAGATGCTCCCATAGCCCATCCCATACTTGTCATTGACCACAGAGGCAGCAACTGCCCCATAGACCAGCTTTTCGATCCGGCATCCGGCAAACTGATCCCAGTAGTGATAGTTTTCATCGCTGTAATAGCTTTCCGGAAAGGTAAGTACATCTGCTCCAATTGTCAGGGTTCCGATGGAAATATTTGCTCCTGACAGACCATAGGCCCCGATCTCCGGGATATCAATAGATAACTGCTCCTGCGTGAGACTTGCCTGATCCAGAAAATACTCCGGGATTTTCTGCACACCAGCTCCAATCTCCAGTTCTCCAATCTTCGCCTGATAAAAGGCTCCATACGCATAGTTGATATAGGACCTGCCCTGCCCATGCTCCGTTTCCATGGACAGAGAATCAAACGACAGGGTTCCAACCGAAGTCTGGGAGAACTGACACCAGTAATGGTAACCGGAAGGACCACCGGGAAATTCCAATAATTTCTTTACCTTCTCCCCAAGAACCAGATGCCGGATAAAGATACTGCTGCCGGAAAAAGCATAGGCTCCAATACTTTCAGCCTGAATCTCCAGTGTATCCAGTTCCATCACAGCATCCCGGAAAAGATTTGCGGGAATGACAGACACCTGAGTGCCAAATTCCAGTGCTCCCACCTGTGACTGGTAAAAGGGACCACATACAGAGGGGGATATATTGGAGGAAGGGACTTCTACGGATACATCCACCGCCTGGTAGAGGACCCGGTCAATCATTGAGGAAGCAAACTGCCCATAGGTAAGTGCAACTGTTCCGGACCGGGACAGGGAAAAGGAGCTGACCTTTTCTCCAACCACAAGGGTTCCGATGGTAAGATGGGAAAAGGCCTTGGTTCCGACAGTTCCACAGTTGATCTCAAGCCGGGGGATAACCCTCTCAGGATTTGAAATCACACAATTCTCTCCGTTGTCCACCCGGGTTACCTGAATGCCTTCGATTTCATCCGGCACCAGAAGATTTCCCCCGGAAGCGGTAATGCTGGTAATGACAGCCGTCCCATCCGTATCCGTCTCATAACAGAACACATTTCCTTCCTCATCCGTATAAGAAAGGCTTTCCGCATGAAATATTCCTCCCGGAATCATGATAGCCACTGCCACAATCAGAAAACAAAGTATTATCATCTGTCTGTATCCATCTCTCATCTTGAAGCTCCTTTACCTGTCCCAATCCTTTTTCTTTCACAAAGCCCTGTCCGTGTCAGGGCCTTCGGTTTATGTTGCCTGAATCGCAAGTTTCAATGGTACTGTCGTGTAATACTCTCCGATGCCGGAAGTCGGAACCAGATCCGAAATTTCCACGGTGAGTGTAGAGCTGTGCGGCATCTTTTTATTTTCCATATCCGCCAGATAGTTGGCCTTTGTCTCTTCCGCAGTAAAACTCGCTTTACTCAGAGTCTCCGTGACAGCAGCATAGAAATTCTTGTCCGATTCCACCACCGTACTGCCTTCTTCCTTACGATACTTCACCTTTCTGTATGCGGCATTCGCGGTGTCGATGGCAACAGAAAAGTTCTTTGTAGCATCCATGATCCCATAGGCGTAAATATAGTCAAAGCCGGTAAACACCTTGTTTTCATCAGGCATCACGATAATCTCCATCGGCAGCGACACGTTGACATTCAGTCCCAGATCTGCCAGCGTCTCTTCATCCACGCAAGCCACAGCCTCCACCTCCCCGGTGTTCAATGCACCGGAATCAATGATCTGGGTCGCCGCAAAGGTCCGGACCGGGGATAATGTCATCCCCAGAGCAAGTGTCAGTAACAGGTTCTTCATTCTTTTCTTCATGATAATCTCCTCCTTCATCTAATGGGTAATCCCATTTATTTTCACATTTCCTTTTCTCTTCTCTGTGCCTCTACTCATAGCAAATATTTAAAACTATGGTGGTGCAGTCAGAAATCAGCACTCCGGTTTCATGGTTAAACACAGAAACAAGGCAATCCAACTGCCAGTCCCCTTTCTCCAGAAAGGCCGTTCCGTCAATAGCCACGTTGGTTCCCGGTTTCACGTAATCCGTCTCATACAACACATTTCCCTTTGAATCCTTGATCATAAACACCACATCAAAGATATTTTCCTCAGGAAACCCAATATAGAACAGTGGATGCTCCTCCGAAATGTGATAACTGTCCGAAAGTGCCAGATTCAGCCGCTTGTTCTCCTCTGTCGGAACCGGACAATTCCGGACCGGCCGGCGGCTTTCTTCATAAATACGCTGTGTGTCCGGCAGCGGCTCATCCCTCGCCCTGCAGGAACGTAAGAATAAAATGCTCATTAAAAGCAGCACTGCAACCGCCAGCAGCAAAAGGACTGTTTTCTTCCGCCCTTTTCCTCTGTTTCTCCGGTTCTCATTCCCTTTGTCCTTTTCTTCCACGATGTTCATGTCATCATTCTCCTTGTTGTTGATGTCCTCCTCTTTTCTGTTCTGTTGTCGATGTCCTCGCCTTCCCTGTTGTTGATATCCTCCTCTTTGTGACTTTGGTAATTTCTTCATTCCCCTGCTCTTCTCCCTTCTCTTTTCGTCTGCATAGTTGTTTTCCCTTCGTCTAACAAAATGCACAGATGACACCCGCTGGAAAAAAGAACTTTCGTATCGGTTCAGACTCTCACCAATACGAAAGTCTTCAGGAACTGTCACCTGAAGACGGGTCGCTCTTTAACAGAAACTGTTCCACCTCCTCAAAATCATAATCCCGCTGTTCAAAACTGCAGAAAGCATTCTTACTCTGTCTGCCGCCCTTATGGCTGTAGTCCCCACGATTCCTCTTCTCGAAATTTCCCGCAAAATTCTCTTTTTCAGTCTTACTTGATTCAGTCTTATTAGATTTCGATTTTCGAAATTCTTGATTTTCGTTTTTCGAAATTCCAGACTTTCGATTTTCGAAATTCTTAACGTCCCATGCTTCACATGCCCCGGACTGGTTCTTCCCCTTCTGTCCAATTCCACCGCAAAAATCATTTTTATCCGGAACTGGCGGACTTCTCATACCATTCTCCTTCCGGTAGATAGCCATGTAATCCATCACATAGATATAATTCGCCTTTCCCCTGCCGTTCCGTTTCCGAAAGATCAGTCCGATAGTCTCCAGTTCCTTCAGAACCCTGCTAATTTTCTCTGTTGCACAGCAAAGATCCTTCTGCATCTCCTTCACAGTGTAAATCACATACACACGGTTCTTCTCATCCACCCAGCCATTCTTCTGGGAAAGGGAATTCCGGTCCAGCAGACATCCATAGAGAATCTTTGCCTCAGAGGATATATTTTTGAATCGTTCATCCTTCAGCAGAAGCTTGGGGATCGTGATAAAATTCAGCCGCTCACTTTCCTTCCCGTAGAAAAAATCAAAACTCCCCTGATACTCCATGAAACACCACCTCCCCGAAAAGGGCATACCTGCCCCTTGTTTCATGAAATAAATTGCAATCTATTACAAATTTTGGAAAAATAATATGATAAGAATTTGTAGAAGTTTCCATTTGCAAACATACGTTCGATATGCTATGATAAATATGCTCTATTTTTCTAAGCTGCTATCCAAACCGGCAGATTTGCCATGGGCCGGTGCACCAGTATTACAAGTAGGGGGATTTCGTTGGAAAGCATCTTATGTGTTGACATTCCGGTACAGATGATTTCCTGTACCGACACCGATGGGAAGATCACACCACTGCGCTTTCGCTTTCAGGATAATAATGGGGAACTGGTTACGGTTACGGTAAAAGACGTGATCAGCGACGAACAGGCGAAGAGCCGGGTAGGTGCAAACTTCACCTGCTCCGCCGTTGTCGGTGGTGTTGAGAAGAAATTCAAGCTCTGGTACAACTACTTTGCCCATGAATGGAGGCTGTCCCAGCTGCATGTGTGAAAAACATATCCATGTGCAGCTTTCCTCAAAACAAGCTGAGCTGCTCATAATCCTGCTGACGCTCCAGCATGGGCGATGGCTTTGCAAGAATTTCTTTGACCTTATCATCCTCAAAAATCCATCTTTTGATGTTCTGCTCCTCCAGAATCAGCGGCATGCGGTCATGAACCGGACTCATAGAAATATTGGCAGCTGTAGTCAGTATCACAAAATGCGGTCCGTCCCCATCCATCCGGTAAATTCCTGCCATATATATGGAAGGGCTGGCCGGATGGGAAAAGGTTACCTTTTGTTTTTCCCGGTTCCACTCATAGAATTTTGTCGCTGGAATAATGCATCTTCTGTGCATCACACTGTCTGAAAACGACGGTTTTTCCAAAGCCGTCTCCGCTCTCGCATTAATCAGCTGTTTATGGTCCTTTGTCTCAAATCCCCACTTCATATCTGCGCCATATAGAACTTTTCCCTTACTGCAGATTACCGGGGCCGTCTGGGTGGGATAAATATCCCCAGCCTGCCGGTGTTTCATCTGACGATCCAATTCCATAACCAGACGTTCTATGTCACTTGCTACTGTTTCGTCAATATAATATCTTCCACACATACTAACCTCTCCATTTCTATCGGCATTCCCGGGAGATATCCAAAAACTCCCGCCTGCCTTCAATATAATCATCGAAAACAATTTCCGGCTCTTTTCCGTGAAAAATCTGACAAAGCCCGCAGGAATCACAATCTCCAATACATGGAAACATCTCCCGGATGCAGCCCTGCCTTTCTTCTTTTGTAGATTCACTGATTTGTGGTGGTCTCATGAAATATCTCCCTCTCTTGAACATCGGCCCATATCAAATTCGCCTTTGACGAAGGACCGACCTTTGTGGTACATCTCCGATGTATCAGTGTATCATTCCAGAATTACTACGATACTCCTCATTCAGCTCCCGCAGTTCCTTTTCCCCGTTAATATAGGGATCATAAAAAGAATCTACAGACCCTCCCCCAAGGTTGTCACAGCCATTGCAGAAATCGCAGGCTCCCCCACACTGATTCAGCCCCTGCTGGACAATCCGGATCCGTTCCTCCCTCGTAGTGTCTTTGATCAACAATGATTGCATGTTCTCACGCTCCTTTGTCCAATTCACATTTTTTCATATACTCCGTTGATACAGCCTTGATCGGCCATACTCCATTTACACTTTCTCTGTAATACCATTATTTTACCTGCTGTAAGATATTTCTATTATACCAGAAATTCAGGTAATTGATTAGTCTCTTTCCCAGATTATTACCTGGCTCCGCGGACGGAAACCAATGCCCGGGAAATAGAAGTATCATCGATACCACTATTTCCCGGGCATAGGTTTCCTGACTTCATCCCTCTTCAGGTTTTTGAATTCACACTTTCTTAAGCCGGTTCTTTTTTCTCCCTCCGCCGGAAATTCCGGGGACAGACAGCTCCCTGGAGCCATCTGTCCCCGGAACTTCCTTACCCAGTGACCGCGCCGCCGCCAGAGAGAGGGACCTTTTGCCTCCGTTGTTCCGCAAGAGCTCCACAACAGAGGCAAAAGCCCCCTCACTCTGAAAGCGCTCACGATGCGTAACTGGCCAAAGAAAAAGGCTTTTTGCAACAGCTCCGCCCAGAGGCTGCACTGTCACAAAAAGCCTTTTTCTCCGACCAGTAACGCTCTATACCCGAAAAACTGTCTCCGCGCCCCACGGTTACCGATTCTCGCCTTATCCAAATAAACTCATCTGCTCATATTCCGGCTGTCCCACAAACGCCAACAAATCCTTCGTATCAGAAATTGCACACGCTTTGTGGCTTTCAATCAAAAACTGGTTCCCCGATGGGGAAATTTCCCCTGCCTCCTCCATAAAGCAACCCAGTGGTTTTTGATATTTCAAAGCATACTCTGCCGTATGCATGGTGCCTCCATCCTTACTGGCATCCACAATAAACACTTTACTGGAAAGCATAGCCTGAATTCGATCCCTCTGTACGAAAGTATATCTCTGAGGTTTTGTTCCGCTTGGGTACTCGCTGATCAGACATCCTCCCCCCGCAACGATCTGTTCAGCCAGCTTCTTATTGGACCTTGGATAAATCTCATCCAGCCCGCCGGGCATCACAGCGACCGTCTTGCCTTTCGCCTCTACTGCCCCTTCCAGTGCCTGTGCATCACAACCAAGCGCCAGACCGTTCAAAACAGTAACTCCGTTTTCCGCAAGTTTTCCCCCAATTTTATGGGCAATACGCAGGTACCTTTCTGAGGAATCTCTTTTTCCCACAACAGCAACCACCGTGCTTTCTGCAAGTATAGAAATATCTCCGACATAGTACAAGATGTCCGGTGCCGACTTCAACATCCGAAGCGCTTTGGGATAGCTGTCATCCGTTTTTTTACACGATTTTATCTCCCACATGCATCTCACTCCCTGCCTATATATTATGATATGAGGGTCAAAAGGTATTGCACCCCTCATTTGATACACGACATGCTCCGTCGCCACGCAATTCTTTGCTCTGCCCCGCAATTCTAAACCGACTGCCCAAGTGCCAGCATCGCTACACGCTCGGCCCCGTGATCCAGCAAGATTTTCCTGCAGGCTTCTAAGGATGCTCCCGAAGTCGTCACATCATCCACGAGCAATACCACATCTCCCTGCACCGTCATGTTCGGATTTACACCAATACTGTTTAACTGTACCCGGATATCACGTGATCCACCGTATGCCAGCTTATCAATCGTTTTTGTCCGTAATAGATAATTCACCTTATCAATCCGACCATTGTCTGCAAGTCTTCTGGCCAATTCTGCAATACCTGAATTGTTTGAAGTCCCTTCCGTATGAGATGGAACCACACAAATACTGACATCCTTACAGATTTCTTCATCCAGCTGCTGAAAGAAATACGATATGCCCTTCTCTTTTTTCTCTTTCACATCCAGAATTCTGCCGCTAAACATATCAAAAGCCTGATTCCGTGTTTTGTCCGGATTCCAATATCTGTGATAAAATCCACACAAAACCACCTGTCCATTTTCAGATATTTCTTCCCAATTATCGTTATAAAATACCCGATTCACCTCTCTAGGCTCCTTTCGCAAACATTTGTTCTTTTAAGATTATAGCATTATCTTCTTACCATTTCAAGCATCACATCCGAAATCAGTTTCTTGCTGCCTGTAGCAGGATAACCTTGGATTGAAAGCTTGTCAAGCCTGGAATAATGCCTTGACAAGCTTTCAATCCAAGGTTAAATGGTAATCAAGCAGCAAAGAATCTTTGCGCCTGCACTTTACAGACCACAAATTTATTATCTCCTAACCAATTCCCCCTATGGCATACGCCTTCTGATACTTTTTGCCTCTCACATAGATTTTCTATCACTTTCTCTTTTTGTATATGAAAACATTTCCATTATTGTGTCACTTACACGGTTCCCTAATACCATACTGACATAATTGCCTTTATATTCTCTCTTATAATAACACTATCACACACTGACATAGGATTTGTGTCAATATCCGTCATCCTTCCTTTTCCCTCTGTCTCATTTTCCTCCCTTCCAGAAGTGGTGCAATTTTACCCGTGTAACCACACAAAACGTTCCTCATTCTTTGTAGCAAGCAGAGACCAAGGTCCCGCAGGCGGGCCCTGGTCATGTCGGGCTTTCGCCCAAACCCTTCCGCTGTCGCGGAACACACTGCGTGAGGAATCATAACTCTGGAGGTATCTTATGTACATCAAACTTTATCTTACCCGGCAGGAAAAAACACAGCTGGATGTTCTGGCCAAACAAAAGCAGATGTCTGTATCAAAGCTTTGCCACGACAGAATCTTTCCTTTGCAGGATCTCGAAGGTGCTGACCTTCCACAGTTTAAAGAAAACATCCAGCCAATCCAAGAGGAAGTTCCTCCCTCTCTTACTGATGAAACTCAAAAATCGTACTCTTCCAGAACCTGCAGCCACTCTGTCAAGGTATATTTCACGGAATCGGAATACGCTTCCCTGCGATCTGATGCAAAGGGACTCCCGCTTTCCCGCTTTATACGAAGGGAATTTCTTTCCCGGAAGGAACCGGTAAAAATTCTGGTAGATACAGATGACATTTCATTTCTGACCATGAAAGTCTCTGCATACACAGAAAGGCTGAACAACCTGATAGCTTCCCTTGCTCTCCAGCAGCAGCTTTGCGAGTCTGACTATGATTAGCTGCTTCAGATTGCATCTGGAACAGAAAAGGCTCTAAGGGATGCAGCCAACTACGCGAAGGCAAATAGAACATCCATCCGTGCCTCCGGTGAACGGATTCTCCGAAAGGAAATCCGGCGGGTGCTGGAGAAACTTCAAAGGGAGGAACAGACCAAATGACAGCGATATGTAAAACCATTCTTATTCATAATACCAATCTCCAGCATCTTTTAGACTACGGCTCCGATCAGGAGAAAACCTCGGTCAGCCGGAATGGTCTCTCCGATGTCTTTTATTATGGATCCAATCCGGCAAAAACTCTATCTGTACTGGAGAATGGAGACAAGGAGCTTCTTGTAACCGGGGTACTCTGCCAACCGGAGACAGCGGTTCTTGATTTTGGTATCACACGGGAAAAGTATCTTGCTTCCCACGAAGGGGAACGATATGCCTGTTTTGAATTTCTGGATAAGCGGACCAACTCCAAACGTCTGGTTCAAAAGGAACCTGTGACAGCAATCCACCTGATCCAGTCTTTTCAAGAGACGGATCTGAATCCCCGTACTGTACATCAGGTTGGCATCGAATTATGCGAAAAACTTGGTGTTCAGGCCGTTGTAGATACCCACATGAACAAGGAGCATCTTCACAACCACATCATCATCAATGCCTATCTTCCGGATGGAGTATCAAAATTGTGTATGGATTCTGCCAAACGTCTACAAATCCGTGAGTTATCGGATACAATCCAGCGTTCCTATGGAATTGAGATTACTTTCGCAGATCCAAGGACACAGCTTTTCCAGTCCAAAGGACGGGGAACCTACCGGGAATGGGATGCCGTCCGGAAAAATATCTCATGGAAAGAGGAAATGAAGGAATTTATCAAAGAGGCACAGAGCGTTTCCGAAAATAAGGAGGATTTTCTGACAATCATGCAGGATAACGGATATGCCATCGCAAATCAGACTGTGGATTCTGTCACCTGGTGGAACAAATCCCACACAAGAAAAATCCGGGACACCACCCTTGGCATGGAATATAAACTTGGTACACTCTTTCCGGACACAGACCACTCACCGGAATATGAAATCAGAAATGATAAAGTAACCCATAAACCTTCCAAGCCTATCTCCATCGCCCGCTACGACTGGAATGGCCGCAGACGCAGTGACCTTGAGATTCTGATTCGAAAGGCTCTCGAAATTCTGCGTCGGGTAGGAAACCATTACCAGCCAAAAACAGTTCTGACTTCCTTGCCCACAACAAGAAAAATCGAAATGATGGAACAGGCGCTGAGTTCCATTCAAAAACTCGGGCTGGAACAGAAATCGGATCTGGATGAACTTCTTAACGAAACTGGTGCAAAACTGAATCACATAAAATCGCAACTTCGGAAATTGGAAGGTCAGAAAACCTTCTATGACTCAATTGCCCCAATCCTTTCCGCAGTGAAATCTTACAGGGAAAACATCGGAAAAATTCAATACTGGCCGGATGGATCTATACCGGATTTAATGCTAACATCCTACACACCTGAGGAAATTCAGAATGCAAGGGCCGTTCTATGCCCAATGACAGGCACTCAAAAGAGAGAACTCTACCTCACCCTGAAGGCGCACCCTGAATACACCTTGTCTGGCAATGGTTTTTCCGGGGTATCTTCAATAGATGCCGAAAATATATTTGCTTTTTTCAAAGGAACAGCCTTGAAACAGCCAGAATGTTTGAAAAAGTCAACGGATGCCGTCATGGAAAAACTATATCATAAGCGTAATTCATATCTGAAGGAAAAATTCAACCAACCCATTCAGAAATCACAAATAGAAGAAATCACTGCCCTTCTGGATGCTCATGGGAAATCCATGAATGTATCCGCTCTGACACAATTTGATGTAATCAATATTCGAAACTGTTACGGAGACCAACCTTGTGTTAGTAAGTCTACGGATTCAGAAAGTCAAATAAATACTGTGGATGCGCAAAACCTTCAGACCTTTCTGGATGCAAAAGGAATTACCATCCCCATTCCGGTAACTTCATTAAGCAGATCCGATTATAACAAACTGTTTGGCTATACCATCAGCAGAGGACAGACTCCGGATTGCGTAAAACAAGAAATCTCTGACCAGACAAAGGAATTTCTTCTGTCTATTCAGAAGAAAGACATCACCGAAAAAAAACAGCTCCTTCTCTTACAACTTCGGAACCAGATGAATGAACTTCTTGAACTTGGAGTTGATCCTTTTCATACAGAATCCATCTCTGCAGAGATCTTAAATTTTCAACAGAACTACGAAATGTTGGAACAACAGCGATTACAGCTCTCCAACGAATATAAATCTCTGTTGCAGCTAAGTCAGCAGCTTTCCTATGCACAATCCTCTTCCTTCCTATTCGGTCCTTTGTTTGATGAAAAAGTTCACCATATACCTGAAATTATGGTAAATCAGGAAAAAGATATCAAACAACCAGTTTCAGAAGGACGTCAAGAGACAAAACCATCTGTCGTGGATGTGGAATTATGAACTGTAAGATGAATGTTTTAAAATATAAATGAAAATGAGAAAAGGTGTTTGATCAAAGATAACTTTTGATTCAAACACCTTTCCCATATTTTTCACCCTGCAAATTATAATGCACGTTTACGAAACACAATATGTAAATAAATCAATATTTTCAAAGATTCTCTTACTTATTTTTGTCTCTTCTTACTAACTTGACAATCTTCTCTAATTTTCATTCTTTCGAAATGAATTTTGAATCGATTATTTCCTGGCCATTCTTGCGTATATCTATCTAGTTTCCACTTACTTTACTGATATACATATTTAATTCCACCCCCTGCCTCCAGGCTTTTATATATTAGAGATTGTCTTTTGATCAAACAATTATTCTGTTAAAGAGACTTCGTACACACCTGTTCCGAGGAACGCTTATGTCTTTTTCACACTATATCTAAAATATCTCATTTTCTAACATTCACGTTCCAACTTCCTCCTTTCCATAATTTACAAGGCGCATTCAAAAAACTATTTCCGGTCTCTAAAAGCCCCAGCCTCTGCAGCCATTTTGGCTGCAGATTTTGGTGTCGCAGGGACTTCGCTTCGTTCCATAATTACATACCCTCACCCTTAGTACCTTTTAAAGTTATAAGATCATTGGCAATCATATCGGCCATACATACTGTTGTCTCCTGTTGTTCTTTAACCAATCTCATGTAAGATATAAGAATGTCAGCATTCCTCTGATCCAGAACTTTCAGAATGCGCTCATAAATCAGTTCCTTTAACATCTCAATTCTTGTCTGATTTTGAATGTATTCCTCATCGTTCTCAATCACTTCGGACACTTTGTTCCGATTATCGGTGTCCCAATTTTCAAGCTGCAGTTCGAAATCTGTGATTGGATCACTGCAATTATGGGGACCTGGCTCAAAGCTGCGTTCCTGCGACTGTTGGCTAGATTTTTTAGATTCCATCCGTCAGTCACATCTCCTTAATTATTGCTTTGTATCCTTTACGAAATCAAAAGGTGCCTTTTCTCCCATTCCATCTGTAGTAACATATTTTTGTTTCACAAAGCAGGTGTTATCTCTGCCCGCAAGCAGGATATACACGTTCGCTTTCACCTTCTCCTCTACAACTTCGGAAATATATTCATAAACATCCTCATGATCTGTCAGTATCAGATACATCGGTACACATTTCTGCTGTTCACATGCATACTTCAATATTTTTTCCAAAATATCTCTTTCTGCCATTGTTACCTGATTGCTATTCCCACAAAACCCAGGAATCGCGATCACTTTTTCCATGGGATATCCTTTTATCGCAAATTCAATCCCATCATCTGGTCCAAACTCACCCATAGGCTGAATAGAAACTCCCATCATCATAAGGCTGGAAAATAAAAGTCCAATAGCAGCAGCACTGAGGTTAACGATATCATAATTTTCCAGCTTTTCATCTTTGCGTCTCTCTTCAATACCGTCGGATGTCCGTTCCGCTATTTCGAGTTCTCTCCGCATCTGATCCTTGTCAATGTGATGTCCCGAGATTTCCAGTAAAGTTGAAAAAGTCTCTTCTACTTTTTCCCCATTCATGGAAGCGCATGAAATTTTTGCCAGTGTTCTGACACTGGGCACTGATTTCAGCTTTCCATTTAACAAACGGGATAGATAACCTGCGGATAGACCGGAGTTTTCGCAGAACTGCGTAATCGTCCTTGTACCAATCGCATTTCTGATCACAGAATCGATGGTCACGGTTGTCTCTGTCTGGCAGCTGACCGGTTGTCTGATGGTCTGGCTTTCGGTCAACTTCATACAATCCCCCCTTTCAGCACTATAAATGGACAGGTTCCAAAAGGTATATTGCTATAAAATATCCTTTGTCCCAAGTATACATCCATTACCACATTTTGTCAAATATTATTTTGACATTTTAATATCAGAAAATAAAATATTATTTCAATATGTAAAATTTATTCAAGTTTCATAAATCATGTTATTTCTATCAAATACACATAAATATATGCTTTCTTTTATTTTTAGTTTCAATTTTAACATAAAATATTATTTTATTTTGTATTGACATTTAAAATTTGCTATGGTATTTTATTGTCATGAAGTAAGACAATCTAATGATTTTGTCAAGTTTTCTATCATAACTTGACATGCAGAATGTGATACATCGAAGATGTACCACTGAGGTCGGTCCATTTACCGAAGGCAAAGTTCGCATGGACCGATGTTCAAAAGCGAGGGATTTTATATGGAAAACAATAACGCTGCTCCAAACGGAGGGTACAATGCCAAACTTATTTCAGACCTTTTACTTGCTGCGAAGGGTCCCCACCGTACCGGTGTGGAATTTTGTCAGGAATGTAATATCAGTACTCCGACCTTTTCCAGATATGTAAATATGCACAACAAACGCCCCTGCCCTGTCGAATTTCTGAAAAAGATTGCAGAACACGCAGACCCGAATTCAAAGGTAACCCTTGACCAGCTAATTGCTGCTAATGGAAGCAACAATACCGGTGACAACAACTGCATTCCTGATCTGACCCCAAACGAACTGATTGGTATCCTAACTACTGCTCTGCTTTTAAACAAATACGAATTTCAATCTTCCAGTTATATGCAGTCACAAGATATCATGGGGTTGACATACCGCCCTTCCTGGTCCATTATCGCCACAGCAGCAGATAAATGTACAAAGGAAAAATGGGATTTTATATTCTGGAAACAGCTTGTAGAACCAGATACAGAGAAAGAATGCTTTATTCGACAGCTGCTTATCATAATAGGAGCCGTCACCTCAGGCTATATTACTTTTGACAAGCTGACTTTTGTATTATCAAATGCACATTTATATCAAGAGATTCTGGATCAAACCAAAGATCTAAAGCTTGATATCTGCATTTCTTTCCTGCTGATTGATCCATTTAGCAAAAAAATACAGGAGGAGCACAATGTTCCATGTACCCGATCACTCTCAACGCTTGGTATGACATCTACAGATGACTCAACATTTCCCACTCAAAGTTCCCTGTTGTCTGTCGATGAACACAATATCATGTAACCCGTCCACTTAAATATCATAAAAGGAGGCTGCCTATGCAATCGAATCTCAGAGAAATCCGTACCCCTAAGGGAAATGCAAAAATCTGTGAACTGTATGACAACGGTTCAAATCCTCAGATCATCATGAAAATCCGAAGAAACACTTATGTATTTCCCTCGAGTTATCTGATTGATCAGCTGACACACACATCAGAAATTAAATAACCGGAATTCATAGATCTAGGTAGGCATCCCTGCTTTGTCAAATAGCCGGCCAGTTAGAATTCAAGCATTTTCTGCATGAGCATTTACCTATCGTGAGTAAAGCCGTGGCAGGATGATAATTTATCATCCCCACGGCTTTTTTTATACTCATTTTCCTGTCCGCCGGCACTGCAGGCATCCGATCGGCAGACAGGGACAATTTCATATGTTACATGAACAGACCAATCGGAGGCCTGTTCCAAACCGCATGGAGAAGATCCATAGACGGATGGGACAGGTATGCCCTTTGGTCTGTTTCTGCGTGATTCTCCATGCCCACACCAAAAGGAGGATCACAATATGATCAACACAACAAACCCATTAGCAGCCCGTTTACACTGTTCACTCATGCCGATTCCTGTGGAGTATAAGGACCGGGCCTCTGCCCTGACCTCCAAATATGTCAGGAATAATTCCCTGTCCGGCGAGTACCGGATGGATTCCGGCATTGTCTACAACCGCATCTGCCACATGATCAACAGGCAGATTACAGACAATCCGGAGTTTAATGTCAAGAGTTTTCCCAGATTTATCAACAGTGACAGCCTGTTCTACAGCCCGAAGGACATCCAGACCCTTGCTCTTTCCTACAAAGAGAACCCGAATGCTGTTTTTCCTTATGTGCCCTGCTTCTTTGGAAGAAAGCTCTGCAGTTTCAAAAGGCACAAAATTGCATACATCAATGGACTGGACGAACAGGATGTGGACCAGGTCATGATGATTGCATTATACAAGGTACTGGACCGTTACGATCCGCAGAAATCCTTTTCTTTTTCCTATCTGGAACTGGAACTGTTTTCTGCCATTACCCAGCTTGGCGGTGAAATGCACACCTTTGGCATGCCAAGAAATGCCTACGTAAATTATCTGAAATTCTCTTACTTTATTGAGAAATACAACCTGACTCCTGACACGATCACAGATTTTCTGCATGAAATCAATGCTCCGGAAGATTATGATAAGCAGTCATCGATGTTTTCCATTGATGCTTCCGACCTCAGGTACAGCTGCAGATTTTCCAGACGGAAAGCCCTTGAATTTTACAATCTGTATGCCTTGGAGCACCATGGGATCATCCGTGATTCCTATTACGACGAAGAAGCTGACATGATGGTGGATAATACCGGCGGCGTTCATGAAAGCGGTTTTGACGAAGCAGAAATGAATCTCTTTGTCTCCCAGAACTATAACGCCAAAAGAGATGCCCGTGTATTTCACCGTCTGACCGAGCCTGAGGGGGCTGTCTTCTCCAACCGCGAATTGAAAGAAGACTTCAAGTGCACCCGCTATGATCTTACAAAACTGAAAAAACAGATTAAGAAGGACTACTTTGGCTAATCTCTGGAGCATGAATATTTCGATTGATTATGTTAAGGGCGGCTGCTATCCGGCAGCCGCCCTTAATACCATACTATGCGGTATCCGATATCTTCCTGTACAACAGTCCTGGAATCTGGAAGCAAATTGGCATCTCCCCAAAACAGACAGCTTCCGTCCGGCAGCACTTCATTCAGCCGGTGGATCACAATTTTCTCCCCCATGAGTCCTTTTTTTCTATAAGCATAGATTTCTCCCGGAACCAGCGTTTTCCCGGAAGAAAGCCTCTTTGCAGCCACCAGCTGATACCTGTGAATTTCCGGCTCCATGGATTCACTCATGATGAAAAAAATCCGGTAAGAACCAATACTGGGCCAGCCGGTCCTAACTTTGCTGATTCCCATAGACAGTACAAGAATGAGCAAACCAATCCAAAGTCCGTTCCAAAACCATCTTTCCGTCTTTTTATTCTTCATACTCCTTCTCATCCTTTCTCCAACGATAACATTGAAGCTGGTAGCTGGATTCTTTTTCTTTTCTTCCTCCAAGAATCACACCAGCTGTCAGGCATCCGGTTATTCCGACTGCAATCAGAATATAGAGGGGAAGATAACTCTTTTTCTTATCGTTGCTTTTTACCGTTATGACATATTCCATTCCCTTTTCAAAAGCAGAGGAACTGGAAAATGATAGCGTCAGCCCATCTTCCCATTCATACTGTCCATTTTCCGGAATCACATCCGTGATTCCTGTTCCGTTACTGTCCTCCACCGTAAACCGTGTTTTTCCGGGACCACCGGAAGACAGGATATGTACCTGGTACTCGTGATCCTTCAACGGATGCCCCGATACAATCAGATTTGCCTCCCCATTCCGGTTCGCTGTAACAGAAAAGGTTTCTGGCACGTGAAACCGGTACTCATCCCCCTCGATAAATTCCTCACTGTCCTCATCGGTCTTAAAATACAAGGTAAGTCCTGCTTCCGCAATATGACAGGTCTCAGCCACCACATCCTTTCCTATGTAGTTTTTCCCGCCATCCAGAGAAATCTCATACTCTGCTTCCTGTACCACCCCTGTCTTAATGATTCTGACTACGACATCGTAACTTCCAGTGGCAAAGCCTGACGCCTCCAAAATGCCGGATCCACTGCCCTTGTGGGATATTGCATAATATAGGGTTCCGTCTTCCTTCATTGTTACGCTCTCCAAACCTGTCAAAAAGCTGCTGATTTCTGCCACATCTGCATTTTGCTCATCCGCCCCCTGTACGGCTGCCTTCTCTCCTTTCTCTGTATTCATCTCGCAGGTAACCGTCTGATTGACATTCGCATCCAGCGTTAGTTCTTTTTCAAGAATCTCAAAGGGATACTGTTGTTTGTAATCTTCATATACTGAAGCTTCCGCAACCTCATAATGCCCCTCTGCCAGATAGATCACTGCAGTATACCCATTGTCTGACCCTAAACTGATCCGGTACGCCTTTCCCCGATCATCCATGAGAATTACATAAGAATTTAGTCCAAAATCCTTCGGGCAGACCATTTCCACCGTAAGACAGCACGGAGTCTGTTTCGATCTTTTCGTTTCAAAGCTTTCCGTAACTTCATAGCCATCCCCTTTGATCAATTCTTCCTGTGCCTGCGTGTCCATAACCTGTGAAGCCTGTACCATGCCAGTGGGCAGGCACAAAAGCAGACCACTCATCAGAATACATATTATTTTATTCTTCATAAAACTAACCTCCTTCGAAACATCCTAAATATCCAATAACAGCCAGGATTCCAGGATAATCTTAAACTTCTCTGTCGCCCCTCAGAATCAGCCTGACATACTAAAATATCCGATAGTAATAACGGAAACAGGTGGTATCATTTACCGACACATTCCCTGCTGAGGAATTCTCGTGACACCAGAGAGCATGTCCGTTCTTGTCATAACCCACAAAGAATCCCACGTGATTCGAGGAAGATCCGGGTACCGCCATCAGTCCCAGATCTCCGGGTTTTAACTCTGATGCTGAAATTCTCTGCATCCCGGTTGTGATTGTTGATGTGGATCCGCCTACCCGGACATCCGTCACTCGCCAGATCACCCATTGTACAAAACCGGAACAGTCCAGTCCCTTCTTGTTTCTTCCCTTATAGTCCGGGCTGATCGATGTATTAAAAGCATTGGCTCCATAATCCTTCGACGAAGCCTTTCCTCCCCAGTAATAGGGAATCTGCCCCACAAAGCTCATAGCATCTGCGCAGATGGCTGTTCGGGTTGCATCCAGATTTCCATATGTTTGTGTAATAGCAGCAATCTCCTCTGCTGACATCCCTCCCCCTGCGGTATAACCTCCCCCTCCGGCAGGATCAATTCCATACAGATCACTCCAGTCCCCGGACGCAAGGGATCTTGCCCAGTCCATGGAATCTTCGTTCCATCCGGGAAACTGTCGAAGATAGGATTCATAGGTTTTCCCCTCCGCTTCCGGTAATGTTCCCCTTTCAAACATCTCCTCCATGGAGATCACAGACAAAAATACTTCCACATCCTTATGACCAAAACAAACCGGTACGGAATACATGCCCGCAGCATCCAGATCATAGTCTTTGATTCTTCCATAGAATCCAACTCCTTCTGTACGATACTTCTCCAGAGTATCATAATCCGTCTTTTCACTTCGATTGTATGAAACGCTATCGCATCCATGAGGACAGGTATATATCCCGGACTCCTTATAAGTTACTTTAGGGTTCATCATATACCAAAGATCCAGTACCAGATCATTTCTCGCCCGAGGACTGCTGTCGAAATCCCCATCCATGATCACATATGCCATTGCAATACAATCCTTAATGTTGTTCACGCCGTTAACATAAGCATTTCCAGATCCATCCAGATAGGTAATTTTACTTTCCCCTGCCCATCCTCCATTTCCATCCGGATGTCCATATCTTGATACGGAATGCCCTGCAAAAACAGACGGGTTCTTTGGCACCCCTTTTGCGATGTGTTCTGCCTCTTCTTTCCGTTCCTCCACTTTCTTCTGGAGCAAAGCCACAAGATCCGGGACAACCTGCGCATCGTCAGTGAGGATCACTGAAAATGCTGCTTCTGACTGGGTCTCAAAAACCGTCAGAAGCTGGTTCAGCAGTAAAATCAACACAAAAAATACGCAAACCGTTATCCCTGCAGCTGCCGCAAGAGCCAATCTTACCTTGGAAAATCCACTCCGGATGCCATGAATTCCACGCCCCAGCAGGCGAATCGGTGACAGCACACGGTCTTTTGCCATTCTTACTTTTCTCCCTGCCTCCCGGGCTGCGGCCTTCGTCCGGTTAACCTTCCGGGCTGTCTCCTTTGCTCTGTTTGCTGCACTCTCCTGTATTCTTTTATATTTCTGTACTGCGTCACTCTGCTCCAGCTTTCGATTTGTCCGGTTTCTGACCTCTTTCGCCTTGTTTTTTAACTCCGCTACTTTTACAGAAGCCGCCTGGTAACCCCTGCTCCCCTTTACCGCCGTTTCTGCCCTTTTCCGCAGCAGTTCCTCTTTTCCTCTACCGTACCGGTACATCTTATGAAGAAGATATTCTGCCCCCGAATACCTGGCAAGAAAGGAAGTACTTACAATACCAGCCTTCAGTCCGAATTTTCCCACGGCATATACTGCCTGAATGATCCTGGCTGTGTTTGTAATCTGCAAAAGTCCTTCTCCCGCGGTTCCATCCATTCTCCCCGAGTAAATGCGAAGCATCTCCACTCTTCTTTTCACATTCAGAAGCCTCCCAGCATGAATGCGGGATTGCCTGTATTTTATCTGACGGCTTAAAAGACGAAGTGCCGCCATATCCAGATCTGAGAACCCGTTTTTTCCTCTGGATTGTATAAGCTGTCTGATTGTCTTTTCGCTCATAGAAGCAGGATTTACATGCTGCAGCACATCATTTCCACAAATTCGGAAATAATTTTTCAGAATCTCATTTGTCTTCTGATTTCCCAAATCGAAAAACTCTTTCGACTGCAGATGTTCCTTTAAGGGTTCCTCCGACACAAATGCCTTCTTCCTTTCCAAAGCCGTGTTTAGAAGCAGCGCATCGTAGGCTGTTTCCCTATATTTACAAATCTGCGCCTTATCATACCTGCTTATATGTTCCACACCATCCAGTTTCTTCTTCAACTGCCCTGACTCTGACAGATCACACATGGAAAGCTTTCCTGTTCCAATCAGGTCATACACTTTACCACTGGTGTCCCTGATCTGGTTTAATTCTGCCCGGATGCTTTTTGACATTTCCTTTGCAGCCAGAAGTGCCATTGCATCCATGGCGGGCATAACATATTTGCGGGTCTCTCCTATCCCTGCCCGGTAAGTATCATCTGCATCCTCCACCTTATGACGCAGAGTCTGAAAAGCAGCTTCCCCGAGACCTCCGGCCGCCTGACCAATCTCAATTTTCTGCCGGAACTCATGCCGTATCTCCTTTTTCTCCCCCACTTGCATTCCTCCCAACTACCGGAACAATCGGTAAAACTCTTCGTTTTCCTGGTCCAGCCTGTCGCTGAAAGCCACATTGGCAGAGGGTGTGACAAGAATTCCTTCCCCCGGCCCTCGTTCCACAAAATACGGAATCAGCTGGTCTGAAATGTTCAGACGTTCCACAAACCGCTTCCTTTCAATGGGTCCAAGAGATAACAGCTTGAAAAAACGGATTTTTGTAAGGAGATCATCAAACTCCAGGGATGCTTTCTGGTCCGTCACAATATGTACGGTATCCTGCAGAACTATGGTCAATGGCACCCGTAGCATTTCTGCTCTCTCCAAAACCCCCTGAAGATAGTCGCTGCCTGTGACTGAATAGAGCAGTTCATCTACTGAATCCACGAAAATCCACACATTCCGGTTCTTTTTCCGGCTTGTTACAGCAAAATTCCACAGGTAGTCCAGATTTACTAGAAGCTGTTCCTCATGATTGCATCCAAGCACTATAAATCTTCGGTTCCCAGCCAAATGATCCGAGCGAAATGAAAATGACTCCATAGACTGAACAAACATCGGCATTTCCCCGGAATGATCCTTTCCATACATCATGGCATCTTCCATCTTCTGAAACCGGCTTAAGACATCTGCCTCCCTCTCTGCCTGCAGGTAACACGCCTGCAGCATATCCCCCGACATCTGCTGCCTGTGAAATCCGGTCTTAACCGTCAGGTATGCCGCAAGAAAAATCTGTTGAAATACAGACCGTTCCTCATTCAGGTTGTAGTTCATGTCCTTTTCAAAAAAATCCGGACAGAAATCATGAATCACCTGTCCATTCAGTTTTTCAGCCAATGAAGCGTACTCCCAGGGATGTCCTGTCAAAACAACTACCGTGTCGTTCGAGCCAATCAAAGTATTCAAAACCTCTCTCATGACGGCAGTCGTCTTTCCGGTGTGCGCATTTCCGGTGATCAGTGCTGTGGCATAGTTGGTCCGGTCCAAGAACACCAGATTATCATTGATTGCATTAAGTCCGTAAAAGGACAGCTTCTTTTCAAAAATCCCTTGAATATTAAGAGGTTTCATCACAGCCATCTGTTCCAGCGAAAAGATTCTTCCCACATGCACCTTCAGGCTGCCCAGAGGAAGCACCGATTGAAACCCCTCATTCTGCAATAAATCCAGGCAGCGAATCTGACACACGTATTTGGATGCAGAAAGCTTCAAAAGAGAAGAATCCCTTTCCAGTTCCTCCATACTTTCTGCAAACAATGTGATTACAAAGGATGCCTTGACCACTTCCTGATCTCCGGCCTTTGCCTCCTTGAACAGTTCTAAAGCAGATCGATAAAAATAGTCCTCCTCGTTCTCCCGGATGGGTATCTCCCGTCTCATAGTCCGGTGTTTCCTCCTGTCTGTAATTGTGTCGCGGACCGGAACTGTCTTCACCTTTGTATTTTCCCTCACCCTTTTTGCTGCAACCTCAAATCCCAGCTCCCGGTCCACACGCTCATAATGTACCGACAAGATGGAATTCGAGGAAACCGAAGCCAGATCCAGAAGAATGCTGTCAGGAACACTTTCCGGTATACTGTTGATAAAAAAAGTTCTTGCATAGCAGCTCCCGATTTTCATGTGATCCAACGCACTGCAATCATACTCCTCCGGAGCTATCGTTTCCTTGGTATCCATCTTCATGCGCTTCATCGCACGGATGGAAAAGCCGCTGCCATTGTAGTCTACCTTTTTACCAAATCCGCCTGCCCGCTCCCCGGGGTGATAGATGTGATACAACAGTTCCAGACGCTCAGGCAGCCCCAGGGGCTCTGCCCGAAAACCATACAGTTCCGTGAAACCATCCTTAATCCACACATCCGTCTGTTCAAATTTCCTCAATGCCATATCCGGTGTATCTGCTGTATACGAAATAGTCAGATAAACCTCACGATTAAAATTGTTGTGACCAATATCACAGTTTTCCCGAAGCACCTGATTATACAGTTTCCTCAAATGCTGATAACCATCCATGTCACTTTCTTCATCCAGCATAACCCGGGAGAGATACTCCTTACGATCAATTCTGCAGTTTCTGACTGTAAACTCAAATGAAAATTGCATGGTCAGCTTCTTAAGCAAAGACTCCATCTGTCTCCTTGTCATTTTTTCATTGTAATTCCCGCGTATGGTCCCATCCGGTGGCTGGATCCTGTAGGTGCGGGTATACACTCCCGGTTCTGTCTCGATCATACCGGCTTCTTCAAAGCAGTACAGATAGGGAATACTTCTATGAATCACATTCTTCTTTGTACTTTGAGTCATAAATGTTTTGCCTCCTTTGAATTAGTTATATTTTAATTTAATTTATTTGTTTTGTATTATTCATTTTATTTATTTTATATTTAACTAATTATTTAATCATCTCCTTCCAGATCAAGCGGATCCATCTGATGGATATTATAGGGATCCGACAAATCATATCCCTCGTATTTATCCAGGAATACCTCTAAGGATCTTCTTCGAATTTTCATACCTCCTATTTTTAATACCGGAAGTAATCCAGCATGAATCAAATCATATACTCGATTCTTCCCTATTTTTAATATTCCTGCCACCTCATTCACAGAGTACAGTACATCCTCCATTCTCTCATCCCCTTTCTCTTGAAACATGGATTATCACTTTTTGTTAGTATACAAATTGCATCTTTTACACCGGATAAAAAAATAATTTGTTTTTCATACCGTTCTAATTCTTTGCATTTTATCAGATAACGGTTATATTTAATTTCTGAGCAACACAATAGCAAAACAGATAACCCTATTTACTCCTCTACATGCGAAAATTAAATTCTACAATTTAATTATTAAATATATTGATTGTATACTTTTGATGTGATATAATCTTTTTAGAACATTTGTTTGTTTATATATTTATTTAATTCAGATTATAGGAGGTGAATTTAATGGAAATTAGCAATGAAAACATGTCAACCTCAGACATGATCCGCACAATCTTAACTATCGAGCACCAGAACACAGTATCTCTGGCTCGTTTGGTAAACACATCCCCCCAGAATATTAGCCAACGCCTGAAAAAAGGCAATTTTAGGGAAAATGAGCTGACCAAATATGCAGAAGTATTGGATTATCAAGTTGTGATTACATTTAGGAAGCGAGGAAATAGCGATGAGTGATATTGTGATTCGTGAACGTGTACTGAAAAACGGCACCGTGACCTTCGAATATAGCTTTGAGATTGCTCCAATAAACGGAAAAAGAAGGCGTAAATCCAAATCAGGCTTTCGCTCCAAGCGAGAAGCCAAAGCAGCTGGAAAACTGGCTCAACAACAATATGAGAATACAGGCACTACAATCGCCAATAAAGCAGAAATGAGCTATTCTGATTATTTGAAATTCTGGATTCAAAAAGATGTAGCTACAACCTGTAAGGATGCTACCGTAGAAAATTATGAAAAAAAGATCCGCCTGTATATATCACCATTTCTCGGCGAAAAAAGGTTGAGAAGTATTGTGCGTCAGGATATCAAAGATTTTTTAGAAAAGATGTATGATGATGGATTCAGCAAGAATACAATTTCTGTATGCAAAGGCATTATTACCAAAAGCTTTGACTATGCAGTGGACTCGCAGATACTGTCATCCTCCCCTGCTACCGGTATCAAGCGGCTTTCGAAAGGCGGACGACCACCCAAGAACCCTACACGTACCTCACCTCACGTTTATATTCCCAAAGAGCAGATGGATCAGATATTTGAGCGGTTTCCATGTGGAACTTCACCCTATCTTAGTTTAATGACCGGTTATCACTGTGGTACACGTTTAGGAGAATCTTATGCTATCGTTGAGGAAGATATCGACTTTGTCAATAAAAAGCTGAAATTAAACCGCCAGATCCAGTGGAAGTCCGATTCCACACGTACAAAAGAAGAAATTCAGCAAAGCAATGGATCTTCACATGCCGGAAACGGGTATTGGTACTTTACAGAGCCCAAATACCGCTCTTACCGTATTATTGATCTGGATGATGATATGATTGAACTTCTCTCTGATATAATAGGAAGACGAAAAAGCTCGGAAAAATATTATGGAAGCCATTATGTCCATTACTATGTAGATCAACCATTATTAAACTCCGGAGTAGCACCCGAAACGCCCATTCCGGATAATCCACTTAAATCCTCTGGTAAACATGAACTTCATTTGATCAATATTCGAGAGGATGGTTCATTTATCACCCCAAGAACAATGCAGCACACAGCTACAGTGATTCAAAAACAGCTCGGTATTAAGGATTTTGACTATCACAGTCTGCGTCACACCCATTCTACAATGCTCCTCGAAATGGGCGCACCTGACGTGTACATTCAACGGCGATTAGGGCACACATCTTCACAAGTTACTAAAGAAGTCTATACAAACCATCTAACGCCTGCAATTCAAAACAAAGGTTTAGATGTATTACAAAATCTCTATTAACCAAAAACTCTCAATCAAAACGATTGAGAGTTTTTTATTAAGGCTATCGGAATTCATTTTCCACTCACAAGTATATCTTGCACAGAAACATCCATTTCCCATCTCATAGACATATTCCAGGTTGACGGCGTCAATGATATTATATTTTATGTCGATGGATTTCACCATTTACTCGTCGACGGTGTCAACGGATTTTTCACTTTCTCGTCGACCGCGTCGACGAAAGATACAAATAATAAAAGAAAAAAAGCCCGCGTCGACGAAAAATTTTCCAAAATTAAAAATTCCGTCGACGTGACGTCGACGCGGTCCACGAAATTACCCAATTTTTTCATTTTAATAATATTTCAAAATGAAAAAAGGCTCCCGGAGAAAATCCCCCGGGAGCTCCAAAAACCTTGATTTTACAGTGTTTTCATTTAGAATTTTCCAGCCTTAGCAGCTTCCTCCACGCTAACGGCAACAGCAACGGTAGCACCTACCATTGGGTTATTACCCATGCCAATCAAGCCCATCATCTCTACATGAGCCGGTACGGAAGAACTTCCTGCGAACTGTGCGTCAGAATGCATACGTCCCAAGGTATCGGTCATACCGTAAGAAGCCGGTCCTGCAGCCATGTTGTCCGGATGAAGGGTACGTCCTGTACCACCGCCGGATGCAACGGAGAAGTACTTCTTACCCTGCTCGATGCACTCCTTCTTGTAGGTACCAGCAACCGGATGCTGGAAACGGGTCGGGTTGGTGGAGTTACCGGTGATGGATACGCCAACGTTCTCGTGATGCATGATTGCAACACCTTCCTGTACATCATCTGCACCGTAGCACTTTACAGTTGCGCGGATTCCGTTGGAATATGGTTTCTCATATTCGATGTTAAGCTTTGCAGCCTTGTAATCATACTTTGTCTCAACGTATGTAAATCCGTTAATACGGGAAATGATCTGTGCAGCGTCCTTTCCAAGTCCGTTTAAGATAACGCGGAGAGGTTTCTGACGAACCTTGTTTGCCTTCTCAGCGATACCGATTGCACCCTCAGCAGCTGCAAAAGACTCATGTCCTGCTAAGAAACAGAAGCACTCAGTCTCCTCCTCAAGGAGCATCTTACCAAGGTTACCATGTCCAAGGCCTACCTTACGGTGATCAGCAACGGATCCCGGAATACAGAAAGCCTGAAGCCCCTCTCCGATTGCAGCAGCGGCATCAGCAGCACGCTTGCATCCTTTCTTGATTGCGATGGCTGCACCTACTGTGTAAGCCCAACAGGCATTCTCAAAACAGATCGGCTGGATTTTCTTAACCTGATCGTAAACGTTCAGTCCAGCATCCTTTGTAATTTTCTCAGCTTCTTCGATTGAGCTGATTCCATAGCTATTTAAAACAGCATTAATCTGGTCAATTCTTCTTTCATATCCTTCAAATAAAGCCATTATTTCGATTCTCCTTTCTTAGTGCAGTATCTCTCAGGAAACACTGCCTATGTAAATTTCTCTTATTCCTGACGTGGATCGATAATCTTAACTGCATCATCAACACGGCCGTACTGACCTTTTGCCTTCTCCCATGCAGTATTCGGATCATCACCTTTCTTGATGAAGTCAGTCATCTTTCCAAGAGAAACGAACTGGTAACCGATTACTTCATTATTCTCATCAAGTGCGATGCCTGTAACATATCCCTCAGCCATCTCAAGGTAACGAACACCCTTCTCCTTGGTTGCATACATGGTACCAACCTGAGAACGAAGACCCTTTCCTAAATCCTCGAGACCGGCACCAATAGCAAGTCCGTCATCAGAGAAAGCAGACTGTGTACGTCCGTATACAATCTGTAAGAAAAGCTCTCTCATAGCTGTGTTGATAGCGTCACAAACTAAATCTGTATTTAAAGCTTCCAGAATTGTCTTACCCTGTAAAACCTCAGCTGCCATAGCTGCGGAATGTGTCATACCGGAGCATCCGATTGTCTCAACCAGTGCCTCCTCAATCACACCATTCTTAACATTCAGGGAAAGCTTGCAGGCACCCTGCTGTGGTGCACACCAGCCGACACCGTGTGTAAATCCTGAAATGTCCTCAATTTTCTTGGAATGAACCCACTTTCCCTCTTCCGGGATAGGAGCTGGCTCATGTTTTGCGCCCTTAGCAACCGGACACATGTTTTCAACTTCCTTTGTGTAAATCATCTTAAGACTCCTTTCGCATGTTAATGTAGATAAGCACGTTATCGTTTGACATACCATTCATATTTTTACATATTTTTATGATAAAGTCTAGTATTTTTTATATATTTTTAGTCTTTTTAGTCGGCTTTTTTAACCACATGCTCTGCATCCTTATAGATGTGGTCAGCCGGAATCACACCGCGCACAGAGGAAAGCGGATATACATTGCAGTTCGGACAGATTACGGTACCCGGATTGAGCACAGAATTGCAGCCCACCTCCACATAGTCGCCCAGCATCGCTCCAAATTTTTTAAGTCCTGTTTCGATTTCTTCCCCTGAATCTCTGAAATCTTTTACTACTACCAGTGTCTTATCGGATTTTACATTGGAAGTAATGGAACCGGCTCCCATATGGGACTTGTAACCCAGAATAGAATCTCCCACATAATTATAATGTGGTACCTGCACAGAATTAAAAATAATGTCATTTTTAATTTCTGTTGAATTTCCTACAACAGAGCCTTTTCCAATAATTGCACTTCCCCGGATAAATGCACAGTGACGGATTTCTGCCTCCTGGTCAATGATCAGCGGGCCATTGAGACAGGCCGTTGGTGCAACCTTGGCACTCTTTGCTACCCAAATGTCCTCTCCCCTCTGTTCAAATTTTTCCGGATCCAGTGTCGGGCCAAGCTCTCTGATAAAATCGCTGATGCCCTTTAAGGCCTCCCACGGGTAAGTAAATTTTTCAAGATACTCTCCTGCAATGCTCTGCGTAAGATCATACATATTTTTAATTTTTACATTTTCCATGATATTTCCAATCCTTTCCCATCATTAATATTAATGATATGAGGGTTTACCCCTCATTTGATACACGACCTGCTCCGTTGCTACGCAAGTCTACGCTCCGGTCGGATTCTTCCGATACCTTTGACTCGTTCTCCTTCACCGGTTCCCCCGGATTATCAAAATCAAAGGAAATCTGCCCGTTTTCATATTTCAGGCAGGTATCAAACATGTTTCCTGCCTTGGAGGTAAATCCTGTTACCTTCTGTCTGGTTTTTCCGGTGGTCAGAAGTTCCCTCATGATATCCTCGGAAAGCTCCACATGTGCCAGCGTGTGCCATACCTGAAAACCGCATTCACACTCATATTTCCACTGACTTTTCATCAGCATTTTACCACAGCCCGGACAGGGCACTGTGGTAGGAACGGGTTTCGGCTTTTCCGGAAAATCAAAAGCAATATCACCGGTTTCAGTCAGCTTTAAGGGCGCATCGAATTTCATCCCGGTTTTTGCCACAAATCCCGTAATCACATCTGTTTTTTTCCGGAGCAGGAGTTCCTTTAACTGGGATTCTTTCATCCTGACACTGGCAATCTTTCCCACCACGAAACTGCAGCTGTCCGGATCATCTTTTCTATGATTTTCACAAACAAAACCAAAAGGTGCCACAACGATATCCCCACCGCACTTCGGGCACTTCACATCCTTGACTTTCTTGGGTTCCACATTATTAAAATCAAATTTAAGTCCTGTGACCTTGCCGGATTCATCCTTTGCCAAAGCAACTCTTGCGTCAAATCGTTTGCCGGACTTTGCTTTAAAACCACGTATGGTCTCTGTCACTCCCTCCGTCAGCAGCTGTCTCACCTGTGTCTCCGTAAATGACTTGTCTGCCATCTTGCCAATGGAAAAACGACAGCTGCTTTCCTCTTTCGGTTTATAGTTTACACAGCCATAGCCAAAGGATGTGGTAACAATCTCACCTCCGCAAAACGGACATTTCACATCCTTTATTACCTTCCGCTCTACATTTTCAAAATCGAACTGTACCACCGGTCTTCCAGTCTCGTCCTTTTCCAGACACAGGCAGGCATCAAATTTCTTCCCTGCTTTGGATTTAAAACCGCGGATAGTATCCGTATGACCTTCTGTCAGCAGCTGCTTTACCGATGTGGCGGACAAATTTTTTCCGGCAATTTTTCCGATGGAAAAACGGCAGCTGTTTTCATTCTGCGGGTCATAGTTCACGCAGCCATAGCCAAAGGATGTCTTCTTTATTGCTCCACCGCATGCAGGGCAGGTTACATCCGGCAGAATTTCAGGCTCAACATCGGAAAAATCAAATCCTACCGAAACTTTTCCATCATCTGCCTTTGAAAGCTTCAGACAGGCATCGAACCGCTTTCCATTTCTGGATTTAAAACCGCGGATGGTATCCGTATGACCTTTTTCCAACAGTTCCTTTACCTGTTCCTCCGAAAGCTGTACCCCGGCAATTTCCCCGATATTAAAATTACATCCCGTTTTATCGGATTTATAATTCCCGCAGCCATAGCCGAATGGAGTCGTAACCATCTCACCGCCACAGGCCGGACAGACCACACCGATCTTTCTTCGGGCACCTGCTCCTCTGGCATTTTTTCCGGCAAATTCGCTGATACGTTCTGCAAGCGGTTCCCGCAGGTTCTGGCCGATCATTTTTTCCGTCTCTGTGCGGATAAAATTTTCCAGCTTTGTCCGATAATCCCAAAAATCCACGGTACCCTGTGTAATACCATCCAGTCCTTTTTCCCAGGAGGCTGTCATTTTCGGATTCAAAAGAGCCGGGACCGTCATATTGACCACCTCGTACACCATCTCCCCCAGATTTTCCGGAGTAAGTACCTGGGTCCTTTTATTTAGATTTAGATAATGAATCCGCACCAGTTTTTTGATGATTTCCGCACGGGTGGCAGATGTTCCAATCCCGGAACCTTTGATCTGCTCCCTCAGCTCCTCTTCCTCAATTAGCTGCCCGGCATTTTCCATGGCAAGCACCATGGAACCGGAAGTATAACGCTTGGGAGGCGATGTCTTACCCTCTTTCACGCTATATCCCTGAACGGAAATCTCATCCCCGTTTTTTAGGGAGTCTGCCAGTGTCAAAAGTGCCTTAGGATCCACAGAATCTTCTTCCTCATCCTCTCTCCTGTTATAGGCACCAGCTGTCACACGGTCAAGACCTCTTTCCTCATTCAAGGGATCATTTTTATCTTTTTTCCCCGGGATCCCGGCGATTTCCAGATATCCGGGTCTTTTCAGCACTTTTGCCGAAGCAAAAAAACGTTCCTTTTTCTCCTCCACGTCAACTGCCACAATCAGTTTCACGTTCTGGTATTCTGCCGGCGGATAAAAAATGCTTAAAAACCTGCGTACAATCAGTTCAAACACCGCCTTCTGGAGAGAATTCAAACTTCCAAGCTCCGTCAACTGGCCCGTGGGAATGATCGCATAGTGGTCCGTAACCTTGGAGTCATCAGTGTACTGTGTTTTTGCAATATTTGCAAACAGCTTCTTTTCCATGATCCGCTCCACAAAAGCACTGGTGGGCTCAAATCCCTTAAGCCGGCTGATGTTACGGCTGATTTCCTTTGCCACTGCGCTGGAAAGCACTCTCGCATCAGTTCTCGGATAGGTGGTCAGCTTCTTTTCATACAAGTCCTGTGCTATCTGCAGCGTCTCGTCGGGACTGATTTTAAATCGTTTTGCACATTCCGCCTGCAGCTCCGCAAGATTAAACAAAAGTGGTGCCTTTTTTCTGGAAATTCCCTTTTCAACAGACTGAACAACCGCCGGATGATTCTTCACACTTTCAATCAGTGCCTGCGCATCTTTTTCCTCCCGGAATCCATTTTCCTTATACAAAAGCGGAGACTCGAAATATTTCGAGCCTTCTACTGCTTTCCACTCCCCCTCAATGCCGGCATCCGAAAATTTCCCGACAATCCGGTAAAAAGGAGTCTCTTTAAAATTCCGGATTTCCCGCTCACGGATGACAACCATGCCGAGCACGCAGGTCATGACACGTCCCACAGCAATTGGTGTATAGGACTGTGTTCCCGCTGCATTGTTTAACAGATTCCCATACTTAACCGACATAACGCGGGAAAAGTTAATCCCCATTGCATAATCCTCGATTGTCCGCATAATTCCTGACTTTCCAAGGTTTGCATACTCGGACATAGGTTTTGCTTCACGGATACCCCTTAAAATCTCCTCCTCTGTCTGGGAATCAATCCACACCCTAAGCTCCTCCATGCCCTCACGGACTCCTCCGTAGTTTCGGATGTTTTCCTCAATGGTCTGTCCCTCTTTTCCGGCATCACCTGCCCAGTAGACACGGTCAATATCCTCACGCATCAGCATTCCGTGAACAATGTCATACTGATGGCTTACATCTTTTATTACATCATATTTATATTCTTTCGGAAGAAATGGCAGATCCTCAAGACGCCACTTCTTGTATTTGATATCATAACTTTCCGGATAAACCAGTCCCACCAGATGCCCCACACACCAGGTAATCACGTACTCCTGATTCTCAATACAGCCATCCTTACGTCCGCTCACCCCCAGCACCCGTGCAAACTCCTGGGCAACAGATGGTTTCTCCGTTATGATCAATGATTTTCCCATAATATCCCCATTATTACATCAACATTATAATTCATTCATATCAATGAGTTCAAAACGTGGATCCTCATTGGCATGTCTTATCAGATCCGGCTCAAAGCTTGTGGCGGAAAACAGATAAAAATGCTCGGAACTGATTTTTGCCTTCTGCATATTTTCATACATTTCTTCACACATTTCCATAGTCAGCTGGGGCTGCTCCCAGTTACAGAGTCCCACAATATTCCGGCGGTCAGTACTCTGGGCAATAATATCAATATTACCGGTCTTTCCTACCCATGTACCCATTTTGTGAATGGCAAAGGGTACCTTGCCGATCTGATTTAACAGCATCATATATTCCATGCATACATTTCTGAAATAACGATTTAAATAGGCACCAAGGTCCGGTGCAATATAGGTATCATAAAAATCAGATGGTTCCATCAGATACAGTTCCGATAAATGTGGGAATACAAATTTAAACCAGAAGTTTACAAAGGTGTCTTTAATCTGATAGACACCCTTCTTCGCATTCTCCCATCCTCCGGTTTCAAAGGAAACCACCTTTTCCACAATATCAAAATGGCTCAGATTCTTAATGTAGACACTGATCTTTGCACGGGAAAATCCGGTAGAAAGAAAAAGATCATTTAATTTATTTTTTCCCTCAGCAATCGCAGACAGGATTGTATTATAAACCGACAGTTCCCGAAGCTCCGTAGAGATAATCTGCTGAGCCATATCAAACAGATATCCGCCTTCTGTCAATACCAGTCTGCAGATATTTTCCTTAAAGGATTCTTCCGGATTCCATGCCTTCATAAATCCCGGAACTCCGCCAATGCAGCCATAAATCTTCACGCACTCGCTGACGGAAAGGGTTGGAAAGGCACGGACAACCTCCAGGAAATTCAGATTCTCAATCTTTTGTATTAAATCAATCCTTTTATAATTTTCACCAAAAGATTCCTCCATGTCCTGTTCTGTCCAGACAATCGAGGAGGAAGCCAGAATGATCATTACCGGTCCCGGATAAAGCTTCTTAGTCTTAAGTTTGACAAGACTTTTCACAAAATCCGGATCTCGCTTCATGATATACTGTACTTCATCGATCACAACAACCAGTTTGGAACCATCGCCGCTCTTGATCCGGCTGAAGCACTCATCATAGGTATGTTTTAGCATCCGGACATCAAACTGTCTGCTGATTTCAGAACTCATAACATTTAACTGTTCCTGGGCTGAAAGCTGCCTGCATCTGTAATAAAAATATTTCTTATCCTTCAAAAAGGATTTCATCATTTTTTCCTTTCGGCAGTCCACACCACCATAAAGAACCATCAACTGGTTCCCATCCTTTTGGAACAGGGCATCCCATTCCTTTACATCTGCATTCTTTTTATCCATCACGTACCCTCCGTTTTTTCTCTTACACAAACATGACTAAAGTATATCACGTTTTAATTTCATTAACAAGTTTTCTATCCTATATTTCGTTGGGAAAATAAAATGATGGTTACTGTTCACATGACATACACAATCCGCTGCGGGAAATCATGTGAACAGTAACAAATGATGTCTCAGATATGCGAAAACAATTTTCAAATAAATATGATACAAGGGTCAAAAGGTCAGAACTCGTTCCTGCTTGCAGGATAAGAGCTCTGACTTGTTGCCCCCATATCATAAATATATGAGAGAAAAGGAATTTTGTCCCTCACCTGATTATTTCTTTGTAATATATCCCTGGGCCTTCAGAAGCTCTGCACAGAGCACAGCTCCACCTGCAGCACCGCGAACGGTATTGTGGGATAATCCAACAAACTTCCAGTCATAAACGGTATCCTCTCTCAGACGTCCCACAGAGATTCCCATACCATGTTCAAAATCCACATCCATGCTGACCTGAGGTCTGTTATCCTCATCAAGATACTGGATAAACTGCTTTGGTGCACTGGGGAGATTTAACTCCTGCGGAACCCCACTGAAATTTAAAAGAGCCTCAATCAGCTGTTCCTTCGTAGGTTTCTTCTTAAATTTAACAAATACAGCTGCTGTATGTCCGTTTAATACCGGAACACGGATACACTGGCAGGTAATGACCGGAGATGATGCTGGAACGATCTGTTTCTTCTCGTCATCTACATATCCCCAGATACGCAACGGCTCTTTCTCAGACTTTTCTTCCTCACCGCCGATATATGGAATAATATTTCCTACCATTTCCGGCCAGTCCTTAAAAGTCTTTCCGGCACCGGAAATTGCCTGATACGTAGTAGCTACAACTTCGTATGGCTCAAATTCTTTCCAGGCAGTTAAAACCGGTGCATAACTCTGAATGGAGCAGTTCGGTTTAACAGCAACAAAACCACGCTTTGTGCCAAGACGCTCTTTCTGATATTTGATAACTTCCATATGCTCCGGATTGATTTCCGGAACTACCATTGGGACATCCGGTGTCCAGCGATGGGCACTGTTGTTGGAAACTACAGGAGTCTCTGTCTTTGCATACTCCTCCTCAATCTTTTTGATTTCCTCTTTGGTCATATCTACAGCGGAAAATACAAAATCAACCTGGGAAGCGACGCGCTCCACCTCATTGACATTCATAACCACAATATTCTTTACAGCCTCCGGCATTGGAGTATCCATCTTCCAGCGGTCTCCTACTGCCTGCTCATAGGTCTTTCCTGCGCTCCTCGGGCTGGCTGCAATCGTGGTAACCTCAAACCATGGATGATTCTCCAGTAAAGAGATAAATCTCTGTCCAACCATACCAGTTCCACCAAGGATACCAACTTTTAACTTCTCACTCATTTCTTAAATTCTCCTCTTTTTATTTCGACTGCGGACTTTATGATTTAATTGTCCGTATGTCGCGTACATGTGTCTTTATAGCAAATATATTACTTGAAACACAGGAAAATTACAAGGAAAAAATTATCTTAAATAATTATTTTATTTACGCATTTTATGTAACTTCTGCACAAACTAATTGTTACTTAAGTATTTCTCCTCTATCGCAATCACACGCTCCATTGCCTCTTCCCCCGGAGCCCCCACCGTCAAACGCTTATTGACGCAGGTCTCCATGGAAATCGCATCATAGATATCCTCTTCAAACACCGGACTGAAGGACTTAAGCTCCTCAAGACTCATGGCATCGATTGGAATCTGTTTGCCCAGACAGTACAGCACAATCCGGCCAATGATTCCGTGAGCATCCCTAAAGGGCACTCCGTGATTCACCAGATAGTCAGCCGCATCTGTTGCGTTGGTAAAGCCGTGGGCCGCACTTTTTCTCATAACCTCTTTATTAAATTTCATCGTATCCAGCATGCCTGTAAACAATGCAATGCAGCCTTTCGTGGTATCAATTGCGTCAAAGGACAGTTCCTTGTCCTCCTGCATATCCTTATTGTAGGCAAGCGGAATCCCCTTCATGGTTGTCAGAAGTGACATTAATGCCCCATAGACACGGCCGGTTTTTCCACGGACAAGCTCCGCAATATCCGGATTTTTCTTCTGCGGCATAATGCTGCTTCCGGTGCTGTATGCATCATCAATTTCCACAAACTTATACTCGTTGGAATTCCAGATGATGATTTCCTCGGAAAAACGGCTCAGGTGCATCATAACTGTAGAAAGAGCTGACAAAAATTCAATCAGATAATCTCTGTCGGAGACCCCATCCATACTGTTTAAGGTTGGTCCGTAAAATCCCAGAAGCTCCGCCGTATAATCACGGTCCAGCGGATAGGTGGTGCCTGCAAGGGCTCCGGAGCCCAGCGGGCAGTAATTCATTCTCTCATAAATATCCTTCATCCGGGATCTGTCACGCTTAAACATCTCAAAATAAGCTCCCATGTGATGAGCCAGCGTGATGGGCTGTGCCTTCTGTAAATGGGTAAAGCCCGGCATAATGGTCTTCGTATTTTCTTTCATAATACGAAGGATCACCTGCAGCAGCTCCTTTAACAGCTTGTCTGTCTCCTGCACCTGTTTTCTGGTATAAAGACGCATATCAAGTGCAACCTGATCATTTCTGCTTCGCCCGGTATGCAGTTTCTTGCCGGTATCCCCCAGTCTGTCAATCAGATTTGCCTCCACAAAACTGTGAATATCCTCATACTCCGATGTAATTGCAAGCTTTCCACTCTCCACATCTGCCTCGATTTCATGAAGACATTTCACAATGGCATCCGACTCTTCCTGTGTCAGAATCCCCTGTTTTCCAAGCATGGTCACATGGGCTATTGAGCCCTCAATATCCTCCTTGAAAAACTTCTGGTCAAACGAAATTGACGCATTAAAATTGTAAACAAGCTGATCCGTCTCTTTGGTGAATCTGCCGCCCCATAACTGAGCCATAACTGTTCCTCTCTTTCTTATATTAGTAATAATGATGTAAGTTAAGCAGCTTTTTACTGCTCCCGCATGGCAATTTCTCTGTCACGGTCTCTCTTGGAATATACACACCCACAGTAATACTGCCGGTACATATGATATTCCTTTGATATTTCCGTGGATTTTTTATATCCATCCTTCTTTTTAAAATCGGAAAACAGATAGGAAACTCCATATTCTTTCTCCAGTTCCGCTCCAATTTCATTTAATTTTTCTGCATTTTTCAGGGGACTGATGGAAAGTGTTGTAGTAAAAAAATCATATCCGTGTTCTTTTGCGTAAGCTGCTGTTTCCGAAAGTCTTAACCGATAACAGGCAAAGCAGCGTTCACCTCCCTCCGGAAGATTTTCCATCCCCTTTGCCATTTCATAAAAGCGGTTACTGTCATAAGATCCTTCCACAAACTGAACCGGATAATGTGTGGGAAACTCCTGAATAAACCGTTCCTGTTCCTGCACCCGCATGGTGTATTCCTCCGGCGGATAAATGTTGGGATTATAATAAAATACCGTAACATGAAAATGCTCCGCCAGACAGGAAATACAGTAAGAGCTGCAGGGTGCGCAGCAGCTGTGCAAAAGAAGGCGTGGAACCTTCTCTTCCGTACAATTCTCACGGATCATATCTTCCATCGCCTTCTGATAATTCACTTTATTCTTCATATGCAAACATCCTGCAAAAAATATCTTTTCCGGTTTTTGTCTTAAAAATATTCCGGTATGCCTGCTCAATGGCATGGCGGTTCACATCATCCTCATACAAATTTACCAAAAAATCAGCCTCCACAAGAATCTGATAATCCTGCCCGTCAATCCTGTCATATGTATGATGATGTCCGATCAGATAGCAGATACGGTCCACCAGATAATTCTCGATTCCCACATCCGAAAGCATCTTCTGGGCAACAATCGGTCCCTCCTGCTCCTGAAGCTTTCCATCACACCGTCCATACTTTTTTTCTGCCGGACGAATACCGATATCATGTGTATAAGCCGCTGCCTCCAGAATAAAAAGGGATGTCTCATCCAGCCCCTCACGCATTCCGATAAGCCTTGCAAAACTGTGCACCTTCATAAAATGCTGGATTCTCTTGGGATCACCGGAAAAATAATCAATCATCCGGAAAAATAAATCATCCAGCTGCTGTCTGCTGTAATAACTGTCACTACTTTCCATTGTCCGCCGCTCCCTTATCCATAGCCATCATCACTGCCATGACCGAAACATAAATCACGATATATAATATAGTAAGAACTGCTTTTCCAGTGGCAGCACCTGCACACAGTTCCACCAGCAGAACCAGACCATGCATCCAGATTTCTGCATGGTGCAAAAGCACTGCCAGACACACCTGAAGAAACAACAGCAGACATACCGCTGTAACACCTACATGCAGCACACTGATTCCAATGGCAATAGCCACTGCTTCAATTACAATAATCGCAACAAGCAAAAGATACAGTCTCTTCTTTTTTTCCATTTGCCTACCCTCACCCCAAATTTTTTGTATGTTTTCAAAAAAGACACGTTCAAAATCAATACTGATTTATGAACGTGTCCACCGCAGCCAATAAGGGGGCTCGAACCCCTGACCTACGCATTACGAATGCGTCGCTCTACCAACTGAGCCATATTGGCACAACGTACTTTAATATAATAGCAAACGTTCCTTACAAAATCAACATAAATTTTCAAAAATGATTGACATTTTTTTCGGAATAGATAAAATAGAACTTGTGAGTTTATTTTTAGTAAACATAAAATCAATTATTAGAAATATAATAAGGGGTATTTCAGGCAGCACCCTCATGAAAAACGCTGATGCGTTGGAGGGTGCGTAGGAAACACCCCTAAAAAGGGGTGTTTCAATGAATATAGGACAGAGGATGAAGGAGCTGCGGATTCAGTACGGGCTGACACAGCAGGAGCTGGCAGACCGGGCGGAGCTCACAAAAGGCTTTATCTCACAGCTGGAACGGAACCAGAACTCTCCTTCTGTGGGAACCCTCCTTGATATTATCCAGTGTCTGGGAACTACACCGGCAGAATTTTTTGCCGATGAGGAACCGGAACAGATTGTATTTAAGGCAGAAGACTTTTTTGAAAAAACAGATGAGGAAAGGAACCGCAATGTGGAATGGATTGTGCCAAATGCACAGAAAAACCAGATGGAGCCGGTTCGCCTGACTCTTCATGCAGGAGGAACATCAGAAATCCATCTTCCCCATGAAGGTGAGGAATTTGGTTACGTCATTAAAGGTACCATCCGCATCCACTATGGTGCAATGACAGCCATTGCCCGGGCGGGAGAAACCTTTTATTATAAAGCCGGAAAAAAACACTATCTGGAAAATACCGGTGCCAGAGATGCGGTATTGATATGGATCACTACCCCACCAAGCTTTTAATTTTACTTACAAAAGGAGACTACAATGAGCAAGCACTTAATCGAATTTATCGACGTTTCAAAATCCTACGATTCCAATTTAGTTCTTGACAAATTAAATCTCTATATAAGAGAGAATGAATTTCTGACACTGCTAGGGCCTTCCGGTTGTGGAAAGACTACAACCCTTCGTCTGCTGGGTGGATTTGAAACCCCGGATGAGGGAAAGATCATGTTTGACGGAGCTGATATTACCGGTCTTGCGGCAAATGAAAGAAATCTGAATACAGTGTTTCAAAAATACTCTTTGTTCCCGCATATGACCATTGCAGAAAACATAGCATTTGGTTTAAAAATCCGTAAAAAAAGTAAATCTTATATTCAGGATAAAATTAAATACGCATTAAAGCTGGTAAACCTGGAAGGATTTGAAAACCGTTCGGTCGATTCCCTTTCCGGCGGCCAGCAGCAGCGAATTGCTATCGCAAGAGCCATTGTAAACGAGCCAAAGGTACTTCTTTTGGATGAACCTCTTGGTGCCCTGGATCTAAAGCTCCGCCAGAACATGCAGTATGAGCTGATCCGGCTGAAGGAGGAGCTTGGAATTACTTTCGTCTATGTCACCCACGATCAGGAGGAGGCCCTCACCATGTCCGATACCATTGTGGTTATGAATCAGGGATATATCCAGCAGATTGGTACTCCGGAGGATATTTACAACGAACCGGAAAACGCATTTGTTGCGGATTTCATCGGGCACAGCAATATTTTAGACGGCACCATGATAAAAGATGAATTGGTTGAGATTCTCGGTGTCAAATGGGCCTGTGTAGATAAGGGCTTTGGAAACAATACTCCGGTGGATGTAGTCATCCGTCCTGAGGATGTGGAGCTGGTGGATCCATCCGAGGGCATTATCGAGGGAGATGTTACCTCCCTGATCTTTAAAGGTGTTCACTATGAACTGGATGTTATGGCTAATGGTTACGAATGGATGGTGCACACCACCAAATATGTTCCCGTGGGGACCCATGTAGGAATCAAAGTCATTCCATTTAACATCCAGATCATGCATAAACCGGAATCATCCGATGAAAAGGCGGTGGAAATCGATGAATAAATTCAAACAGCAATTTCTTGCAGGTCCATACCTGATCTGGATCATTGGCTTTATCCTGTTGCCGCTTGTCATGATACTCTGCTACGGATTTACAACCGGCGACTGTTCCTTTACACTGGAATACATTACGGCCATTGCATCTGAGACCAACCGGAAATCACTGGGGCTCTCCCTTAAGCTCGGTATCCTCTGCACCGTCATCTGTCTGGTGCTTGCGTACCCGCTTGCCATGATTTTAAACAATATGCATATTAAGAATCAGGGCATCGTTGTTTTTATTTTTATGCTGCCTATGTGGATGAACTTTATGCTTAGAATTCTGGCATGGAAACTGCTTCTCTCGAAAAACGGAGTAATTAACAGCATTTTGACCAGTCTGGGACTGGACAGAATCAACATTATCAATACGCCTGCGGCAGTGGTGCTGGGCATGGTGTACGATTTCCTGCCCTTTATGCTTCTGCCAATCTATAACTCCATGACGCGGATTCGTCACGACTGGATTGAGGCAGCAAAGGATCTGGGAGCCGGAAGTATTACGATTTTCTTTAAAATCATCCTGCCACTGACCATATCCGGAATCGTCAGCGGAATTGTCATGGTATTTGTTCCGTCGCTGACCTCCTTTGCAATCTCCCAGATACTGGGAGGCGGTCATGTGTTGTTAATCGGAAATGTGATTGAGCAGGATTTCATGCAGGGCATGCAGTGGAATGCCGGAAGCGGTCTTTCCTTCGTCCTGATGATATTCGTCCTTGTCAGCATGGCACTGGTCAATCTGTTTGATAAAGAAGGGGAGGGAACAGCATTATGTTAAAGAAAATTGCATCAAGATTTTACATGTTTCTGATGTTTGCATTCCTGTACCTGCCGATTATCGTGCTGATTGTACTCTCCTTTAACGATTCCCGGTCAAAGGTCAAATGGGGAGGTTTTACCTTCCGCTGGTACACGAACTGCTTTCGGGACGAAAATATTATGTCTGCATTTGCCACAACCCTTCAGGTGACACTGTTATCCTCTGTCATTGCCACAATCATCGGCACCCTTGCTGCCTTTGGCATTGCCGCAATGAAGAAAAGGAATCAGACCATTTTCCTGGGTGCAACCAATATTCCGTTGTTAAATGCAGATATTGTAACCGGAATATCCATGATGCTTCTGTTTGTTAAGTTTATGGATTTGGGATTCGTCACGGTTCTGATTGCGCATATCACGTTCTCGATTCCTTACGTAATCCTGAATGTGCTGCCAAAGTTAAAGCAGATCAACCACAGCACCTACGAAGCGGCCCTGGACCTGGGCGCATCCCCGCTCTACGCGTTTTTCAAAGTAACCTGGCCGGAAATTCTGCCGGGGGTCTTCTCCGGATTTATGATGGCAGTCACCATGTCCCTGGATGACTTCTCCATCACCTACTTTACAAAAGGAGCAGGCGTTAATACCCTCTCCACCATGCTCTACACAGAGCTTCGGAAAGGTATCAAACCGGAATTATATGCGCTTTCCACCATATTATTCTTTGCTGTTCTGTTAATCCTTTTAGCGGGAAATATCAGCCCCGGGAAGAAGCAGAGAAAGCAGGCTGCGAAATAATACTTTTGATAAATAACGTATATCCGTGTGTGTTAAAAGTACTTTTGACACTCACATCATCAAATAATAAATTAGTAAAAAAAGGAGAATCACTATTATGAAGAGAAAACTACTTTCCGCCCTGCTTGTTGCTGCACTCGCAGTCAGTATGACCGCCTGCTCCACCGGTGGTTCCTCTGCCAAAGACGGCTCGACCCTGACCGTATTAAACTATGGAAAATATATTGACGAAACTGTCGTCAAACAGTTTGAAAAAGAAACCGGTATCAAGGTAAAATACGAAGAATACGAAAGCCCGGAAGAAATGTACACGAAGTACAAAGCCGGCTCTATCGACTATGATGTAATCTGTTCCTCCGAGTATATGGTGGAGAAACTGATAAACGAGGGTGAGGTCCTGGAAGAAGATTACGATGCCATGGATAATTACAAAAATCTGGATCCTACCATTGTGGATATGAGTTCTTCCTACGACAAAAACCACACCTACTCTGTTCCGTATTTTTATGGAACCCTGGGGCTCATTTACAACAAGACACAGGTGGATGCAAATACAGTATCCAGCTGGGACTGCCTGTGGAATCCAACCTATGAAGATGAAATCATCATGGAGAACTCTGTTCGTGACTCCTTTGCTCCGGCACTGATTTCCCTGGGCTATTCATTAAACGACACCGATGAGGATCATCTGAATGCCGCACTTGATATCTTAAAAAAACAGAAAGATGATAAAATAGTCTATGCCTACTATGTAGATGAAACAGCCGATGCCATGATTGGCGAGGAGGCAGCTATCGCCCTCTGCTATTCCGGTGAGGGTGCTCTCGCCATGGAAGAAAATGAAAATTTAGGCTATGCCGTTCCAAAGGAAGGCTCTAATCTCTGGATTGACTCCTGGTTCATTCCGAAGTCCTGTACCAACCAGAAAAATGCCATGCAGTTTTTAAATTTCCTCTGCAGGGACGACATTGCAGAGAAGAATTTTGAGTATGTCCAGTATGCTTCCCCGATTACTTCCGTCGTGGAAAATCAGGATAAAGAGCAGCTTAATAACGAAGCCATTAATCCATCCAAGGAAACCATCAAGCGTTGTGAAATCTATAAAGCTCTGGATGACGAGAAATCTGCTCTTTATAACAAACTCTGGCAGGAACTGCTCTCCCACTAGAGAAGATCAACTGCAGCAGTCAGAAAAAAAGATAGAAAAAATGATTGCTTTTTTCAAAGAAACATGTTAAAGTTAATCCACGGTGTCCGGTCAACACCGTGGATTTTTCAAAACCGGATTTAGTCTGTCCGGATTTCCCAAACAAACTGTTTTTTTATCAACTACATATGAATTATCAGGAATTTTTATCTACTGTACAGGCACAGCTCTCTCTCCGTATTGAGACAGATGTCTCCCTTGATATCCAGTCATTTACCAAAAATAACGGCACGAAATACGACGGGCTTGTTATCCTGCGCCCGGGGCGGAATGTGTCTCCTACAATTTATCTGCAGCCATACTACCACCGCTATTTAGATGGTGTATGCCTCGATGAGATCTGTGACGATATTTTAAACACCTACCGGACACACGAGCCGAAGGAAAATTTTGATACCGGTATATTCACAGACTTCTCCCGTGCCGGAAAACGGATTGTACTGCGTCTGGTCAATTATGAAAAAAATACAGAACTGTTAAAACAGGTTCCGTATTTCCGTTATCTGGATCTGGCTGTCATCTTCTACTGCATGCTTCACGCAGATTCAGACAATCAGGCTAATATCCTGATTCGCAACGAGCACCTGAAATACTGGAAAATATCAAAAGATGAACTCTATGATCTTGCCAAAAAGAATACCCCGAAGCTTCTGATGCCTCAGCTGACTCCCATGAAAAATATATTGGAAGAAATGCATGTTCTGACAGAACCTGAGTTAATGGAAAGTGTACCGCCACTGTATGTGCTGACCAATCAGTACCGTACAAACGGTGCCGCTGTCATGATCTACGATGGTCTCCTACAGGAAGTTTCCGGTCATTTGCAGAGCGACCTTATTATTTTGCCAAGCAGTATCCATGAAGTACTGCTCTTGGCTGCAGATGAGTCCGAACATGAAAATATGTCTCACTATAATGATATGGTAAAGGAAGTAAACGAATTCGAGCTTCCGGACGAAGAGATTCTCTCAGACCATGCCTATTACTACAGCAGGAAAAGCAATCTGGTTCTTGCCTGAACCTGCTTATTAAAGTCTCTCTCACAAAAAAGTGCTTCCCTCATGGGGAAGCACCTGATATTTCATTTATAATTCTGTCAGCTTATCGTACAGTTTTTCATACTCACGTGCCGAAGCATTCCAGGAGAAATTCCGATCCATTGCCCGGTTAACCAGACCATGCCAGTCATCCTTTCGTTCCTCATATACCTCATAGGCATATCGGATAATTTCCATCATCTCCTGGGCATTGAAATTGGCAAAGGAAAACCCACAGCCGGTATTTTCAAACTCGTTGTAAGGCTCTACCGTATCCTTAAGTCCTCCGGTCTCCCGCACAATCGGGATGGTTCCGTAGCGCATGGAAATCATCTGGGATAATCCGCAGGGTTCAAACATGGAAGGCATCAAAAGTGCATCACATGCCGCATAGACCTTGTGGGAACGTTCCTCAGAATAGCCAATGTAAACATTCAGCTTCTCCGGATATCTGCTCTGGAAACTACGGAACATATTCTCATACTGTCCCTCTCCTGAGCCGATTACCACCATCTGTATCTTAAGCTCCGGCAGAAGTTCCTCCAATGCATAGGAAATCAGGTCAAATCCCTTCTGACTGGTCATACGGGACACAATTCCCAGCATGAAAACATCATCCTTTACCGGAAGTCCCAATTCCTTCTGCAAAGCTGTCTTATTTCTCTTCTTACCCACCAGCGCATCTTTCCGGATGTAATTCACCGGAATATACGGATCGGTCTGGGGATTATACTCCTCGTAATCAATTCCATTTAAGATTCCCCGGAGTTTATTCCTCTTTGCGCACATCAGACCACTTAAGCCCTCGCCGCCTTCCACCGTTGTAATCTCATGGGCATAGGTGGGACTTACCGTTGTCACATAATCTGCGTATACAACGCCGCCCTTTAAGTAATTGGCCTCTCCGTAGGACTCTAACTCCTTCGCATTGAAAATCTGCTCCGGAAGCCCTGTAATATCCATAACCTCCCTGATACGCCACCGTCCCTGATACTGTAAGTTATGAATGGTAAATACCGTTTTAATTCCTGCATAAAAATTATCATCCCCGAACATGGTCCGCAGATATACCGGAACCAAACCGGTCTGCCAGTCATTGCAGTGAAGGATATCCGGTGCAAAATCAATGTATGGCAGACTCGCAAGCACTGCCTTGGAAAAGTAAGCAAACTTCTCCACATCCTCATAAATATTGTGGTACGGTGCATCTCCTGCAAAGTAAAATTCATTATCTACCAGATAAAAATGAACCCCATGATACTCCGTCTCAAAAATTCCAACATACTGTCGTCTCCAGTTCAAATTCACATAGAAATGACACAGGAAACGAAGCTTCGGCAGAAATGAACTGTCCATGCATGCATACTTTGGAATAATGACACGAACATCATATTCATCCTTGTTGAAATATTTCGGAAGCGAACCCACTACATCAGCAAGACCTCCGGTCTTGACATATGGAACAGCCTCCGATGAGACCAGAAGAACCTTCTTCATACATAACACCCCTTTATTTACTCTTCATTTGTAAACGTATTTTATCCGTAATCAACGCAATAAATTCCGAATTGGTTGGTTTCCCCTTTCCATTACTGATGGTGTATCCAAACAGGTCATTTAAAGTATCCATATTTCCCCTGCTCCACGCCACCTCTATCGCATGGCGGATTGCGCGCTCCACACGGCTTGGTGTGGTGTCAAATTTCTTGGCAATACCCGGATATAAAATCTTCGTAATGGAGTTTAACATATCCATATTATTGACAGACATGATAATTGCCTCCCGAAGATACTGATATCCTTTAATATGCGCCGGTACTCCCACATCATGAATCATCTCCGTCACCTGCTCCTCCAAAGACTGAAGAGACAGCCCCTCCACAGGATTCGAAGGTACCACTATTCCCGGCTGCTCCATTTTCCCTTTCGCCTTGTTCCGACGGTACAGGGTTTTAATCCGATCTAAAATAATACTCTGGTCAAAGGGCTTCATAATATAATAGTCCGCCCCACGCTCAAAAGCATCCACTGTAATCTTTTCATTGCTGATTCCGCTGATCATCAGAAAAGACGGTCTGTTCTTTAAGGTGTGATCCGCGCGAATTTTATCCAGAACCGCCAGCCCGTCAAGCTTCGGCATAATAATGTCCAGTAAAACGACATCCGGCTCCTTCTCCTTAATCAAATTGCACGCTTCCACGCCATCTTTCGCTGTGCCAATCAGGCATAACTCATCATCTGCGGAGACAATTTCCCCCAGTAAATCCCTCATAATCTCATTATCATCTGCAATCGCGACATTTAATTTTTCCATAATAGCCTCCTAGTCTGTCAAATTCAGTCAAAATCAACTATAACCGGAAAGCTTTTCATATTCTGTAAAAAAATGTCAATAAATACATTTAAACTATATCACACCTATAGCCTTAATTCAATATACATTTGATAAATCAACCATTGTTTTCAAACTGGGAATTGTAAAGTTCCGCATAAAATCCCTTCTGTTCCAGCAGTTGTTCATGATTTCCCTGCTCAATGATATCTCCATCTTTCATTACAAGAATCAGATCCGCATTCTTAATGGTAGACAGACGGTGGGCGATGATAAAGCTTGTCCGTCCCCTCATCAGGTTATCCAGTGCCTTCTGGATACGCTCCTCTGTACGGGTATCCACAGAGGATGTGGCTTCATCCAGAATCAGAATCGGATTGTCTGCAAGGATAGCCCGGGCAATGGTAAGGAGCTGTTTCTGTCCCTGGGACACATTGCTGGCATCCTCATTTAATTCCATCTGATATCCGCCCGGCAGGGTCTGGATAAAGTGATGGGCATGGGCAGCCTTAGCCGCTGCAATAACCTCCTCATCTGTAGCATCCAGACGTCCATAACGGATATTTTCCATAATGGTTCCTTTAAACAGCCAGGTATCCTGTAACACCATTCCAAAGGCATCCCGAAGATCACGTCGATTGAAGTCCCTGATATCATGTCCATCCACGGAAATAGAGCCGTTTGTCACATCATAAAACCGCATCAAAAGCTTCACCATGGTGGTCTTTCCAGCACCGGTAGGTCCTACAATGGCGATCTTCTGCCCCGGTGTCACATGGGCGGAAAAATCCTTAATGATAATCTGGTCACTGTTATACCCGAAGCTGACATGGGAAAAATCCACATATCCCTCGATATGATCCGGATGCACTGCATTGTCCGCTGTCAGTTCCTCTTCCTCTTCCTCCAGAAACTCAAAGACACGCTCAGAAGCGGCTGTCATGGACTGCAGCTGGTTTGCCACCTGGGCAATCTGCTGAATCGGCTGGGTGAAATTCTTAACATACTGGATAAATGCCTGGATTTCACCGACACCAATGGTTCCGCGAATGGCAAGGAGTCCGCCGGAAATGGCAACCCCCACATAGCCAAGATTTCCCACCAGCATCATGATTGGCTGCATCAGCCCGGAAAGAAACTGGGATTTCCATGCCGACTGGTACAGCACATCATTGGTATCCTCAAAAGTCTTAATGGTATCCTCTTCCTTGTTAAAGGCCTGAACAACCAGATGACCTCCGTACACTTCTTCCACCTGTCCGTTAATGTGTCCCAGATATTCCTGCTGCTGCCTGAAGTACTTCTGGGAATGCTTTGCCACAAAAGAAATCAGAAATACCGAAATCGGAAGAATGACCAGAGAAATAAGTGTCATAATTCCGGATATGGAAAGCATCATAACCAGTGTACCCACCAGTGTGGCAATGCTGGTGATAATCATTGTAATACTCTGGTTTAAACTCTGGCCCAGCGTATCCACATCATTGGTAATACGGGATAATACTTCTCCGTAGGTTCTGCTCTCAAAATATTTCATGGGCATCCGGTTAATCTTTTCCGAGATATCCCGTCTCATCCGGTAACAGGTTTTCTGGGTAATACCTGTCATGATAATACCCTGAATAAAATTAAAGACCGCACTGCACAGATATAATGCCAGCGTAAACAACAGAATTTTTCCAATATAGGTAAAATCAATCGCCCCTGTTCCTGCAATCTTTTTTCCCAGGCCCTCCACCAGCGCATTGGTTGCACGCGCCATAACCTTTGGGCCCACTACGGAAAAAACAGTGGATACAGCAGCAAAAATCATGACTACCACAATGGCAGCCCAGTATCTGCCCAGATAGCGGATCAGCTTGCCAATTGCGCCTTTAAAATTCTTCGGTTTTTCTCCAGGTGCCATGCCGCGGCCATGACGGCCCATGGGACCTCCCGGCCGTCTCATCTGTCCTTCTGCCATCTTATCCCACCTCCTCTGCAAGTCCAAGTTCTTTTGCAGATAACTGGCTTCTGGCAATCTGTTCATAAACCTCACAGCTGTGAAGCAGTTTTTCATGGGTACCCTTTCCCACAATCTTACCATCGTCCAGCACCAGAATCTGATCTGCATTGATAATTGTACTGATTCTCTGGGCCACAATTAAAACCGTAGCATTTTCCGTCCGGCTCTTAAGTGCCTTGCGCAGTGCCGCATCCGTCTTCATATCCAGCGCAGAAAAGCTGTCATCGAAGACATAAATCTTCGGATTTTTTGCAATGGCTCTTGCAATGGCAAGTCTCTGCTTCTGCCCACCGGATACGTTGCTTCCGCCCTGGGCAATGGAGCTGTCATAGCCATCATGCTTTTCCTCAATAAATTCACTGGCCTGGGCAATCTCAGCGGCCTCACGAATCTGTTCATCCGTCGCATCCTTAGCTCCAAAACGGAGATTACTTGCAATGGTACCGGAAAAAAGAATTCCCTTCTGAGGTACAAAACCGATACTCTCTCTTAAATCCTTCCGTGAATACTTTCTGATATCTACCCCATCCAGCGTAATCTCTCCACCTGTCACATCATAAAACCGTGGAAGAAGATTTACCAGAGTGGATTTGCCGCATCCGGTACTGCCGATAATAGCCGTGGTCTTTCCCGGTTCTGCCACAAAATCAATATCGGAAAGAACATCCTCATCTGCTCCCGGATACCGGAAATTCACATGGGAGAACTTAACAACACCCTCGCATTTTTCTGCCCTGTAGGGCTCCTTTGTATCGATAATGGAGGTCTTCGTATTCACAACTTCTTCAATTCGCTCTGCAGCGACCCCTGCCCGGGGCATCATAATAGACATCATGGTCAGCATCAAAAATGACATCACGATCATCATGGTATAGGTAATGAATGCGGTCATGGCGCCCACCTGCATATATCCCCTATCGATTCTCTTTGCTGCAACCCATACAATCAGTAAAGTAATGCAGTACATGATCATCATCATTCCCGGCATCATAAAGGTCATGATACGGTTGGTAAACAACTGGGTTTTCGTCAGGCTGCGGTTTGCCTCATCGAAGCGCTCCTCCTCCTTTTTCTCCCTGCCAAAGGCCCGGATAACACTCAGTCCGGTTAAAATCTCCCGGGAAACCAGATTCAGCCTGTCCACCAATGTCTGCATAATCTTAAACTTAGGCATGGAAATAGATACCAGCACCATGACGAATCCGATAATCAGAAGGACCGCCAGTGCAATCACCCATTCCATTCCGGCATGGGTCTGTGCCACCTTAATGATTCCACCAATTCCAACAATCGGCGCATATAAGATCATACGCAAAAATACTGTCGTCACCATCTGAATCTGCTGGACATCGTTGGTACTTCTCGTAATCAGGGAAGCCGTGGAAAACTGTTCCATCTCTGCATTGGAATACTGTACGACGTTTCGGAACGTCTTATCCCGCAGGTCACGTCCCACTGCAGCTCCCACAACGGATGCACAGTAACCTACCAGAATGGCAGCGACAACCATAAGCAATGTAAATCCCAGCATCTTTGCACCGGAGGTCCAAAGATACCGTTTCTGGATGGAATCCGTATCTACCCCCGCATTCTTATCGCAGGAAATGGCATAGGTCACCCCCATGGACTTAAGGGTTGACGCACCAATGGCATCAATCTGGTCTGATACCCCTTCCCGCATTTTCAAAATCTGTTCATCCTCTACCTTACCGGCAGCCAGGGCCTGCATCATCTGCCCCAAATCCACCTTAGCACCCTCTGAACCCATTTTCTCAGTCAGTGCCTTCTCATCAATATCAGACTCCTTCATCTGGGACATCTGATAGACCATAACGATTGGCTCAAGAAGGTCCTCATCCATCTCCTCCAGCGTCTTATCATCACAGTCTCTCACATAGTTTCCGGTTTCCTCCGGAGCTTTATAACAGTCTGCAAATGTCTCTTTCTCCTTACTGGTCATAAACAGCTGGGCGGACACAAAATCCTCTGCTGTCATCTCCTCCGGAAGAATATGCTCTACACCACTGTTCATGATTCCCACATCAATAATATCTGACGTATACTGTGGAAGTGACAGGTCACAGAAGGCCTGTACCGTAAGAAGCAGTATGATCAAAAGAATCCATTTCCAGTATGGGAGCATGTTTTTAAAAATTTTACCCATGCTTTTACTCCTTCCTGTTATTATTTATGATTCAGAACCTCTCCCGATACATCCCCCAAAAGCGCACAGCAGTTCGTGCACACTTTTATATCCTATCACTACCTTTTTCCAATAACAACCATGGAAATCTTAAACTTTTATAAAAACAACAAGGAAAAAGTTATACTGGAAACAAATTGAAACTGTCTTTGGTAATAATTTGAACCACTGCTTCAATTATTTTCTTTCCATCCACAACAAACTCCGCCTCGGATACTCATGAAGCTTTCCAATCAGTGAATCAAAAAGAGTATTCTTTTCATAGAGAAGCATCCGTACAGCCGCCTGAAATCCAGCTTCTGTCCATGCCTCCTGTCTGGATCCAAATGCCTCTTTTGCGCTGATTTCCTCATCCATCAGCTGGCAGAGTCTTGACACCAGAAACGGATATCCTGATGTGTAATCATGCAAATCTCCTGCTATACGGGAAATATCCATTCCGGTATGGAAATCCGCCTCATATTCCGACTAGTCAGGCACCTAATATTGGCACCTAATATCTTGTCGAAAGATTTTTTTGCAAACAACTAAACAGAATGATGCTACTGCTAATAAAACTATACTCCATAATAATCCATGGCCTTGTATAATCAGCATCGGCGATAGTGATACTAGCACGAGATCCACGAACGTCAAAAAAATCCATGCAAATCCAAAGTCCTCCAGCACTCCTGATTGAAATTCAGGATCAGTAATCCTCAACAAAATTACACCAGTTGCCATCACGCCCGTTGAAAGACCATAAATATAAATACCTCTCTCAAACCAGAAGTTACGGAAAAATCTTGGAGATACTCCCCAAAACCAAATAATTACAAATAAGAAGCCAATCACTGACAACAGAATAATTGGTACAAGATATGCTATCACAATACTTATATTGATCGAAGCTACTCCGAAAGCAACCAAATAGTCTGTCGCACTGCTACCAATGTGTGTAATTATTCTTTTATCAACGTATGCATCAAGTTTTAACAATTTTAAAATACTTTGCAAGATTACTCCACATACTAACGCAATTCCATACACTGGAAATGAAATAGAAGGAACAAGTATCTTTAAGCCAGAATTAATTAAATACGCAGTCCCTACCGATACCATAACCAATACGAAATGCCATGAAAACGTATCCATCGACATTGCATTTACGGTATTCTTACCAAACTCTGTTTGATTATTTTCCTCAACAAGTCCAGTCATCATTTCATTGGGAAGTTCTTTAACATCCTTAATAATTGCGGTCTTTCCTTTTCTAGCACCAATATTAATTAAGATTACACCGCCGATAATACCACCCAGAAGTCCAATGGTAGCAAATGTTTGTGCCACACTAGTAGCAGCTGACCATCCATTTTCTTCTAACACTCCTCCAATTGCAGCAGCTGTTCCATGTCCACCAATAAAACCAGCAGGAACCATAAGACCAAAAGCTTTATCAATATTATTAAAAATAAGCGGTATTATTGTTACACCAAGTAAAATAAAGAAAGCATATTGTCCAATTTCTGCGGCAGCATTTACCAAAAACGTATCACCAACATTATTAAACATTGATTTAAAAGTAACCCTTCTCTTATTCCCAATAAACATCGAACTGAAAACCACGGCTATCAAGATACCCGAATAACTTGATATTTGATTGCTAAAAGGCAACAAATTCAAAAACTGTGGTCCGAGAAACAATCCCAGAAATCCAGCTATCAAAGCAGCAGGAATATACAATTTCTGAATTATTTTTACTTTTGTTCTAATCACTTTACCAACAAAAAGTAAAGCAGACATGATTGCTACATCGTACAATAAGCTTGTCGCATTATAATCCACTCATTAATCCTCCTCAATTTTAGTAATGTATTCTTCATACTTTCTGGCCATATACATATTATGTTTAAATTCAAAATCATCAATAGACAGGTGATTAAAAGCTCTCATGTGATTTCCAACACAATCATAACCAGCCATACAAGAAAATTCGCATCCTGCAGAAAATCTTGGGTTACACTCAACCAAATAATATGTCCCATCCTTGCAACGAAGGAATTCAAAATTCACGCATCCAATAACCCCGAGAACATCCGCCATTTTCTTGCACGCTTCTTCAAGAAGCTTATCTTGATAAATGTATACCGTCAAACCACAATTGTTGGAAGTTCGAAGAAGGCTTCCCAATCTTGTAATTGCGACAACATTATGGGGTTCTGATTGACGAACAATCTCAACCATAACACATTCGCCCTCAATATATGGCTGCACAATATATTTTTTCTGATCTGCGGTTTGCTTGAATTGTTCCCATTCTTCATTAGTATATATAAATCTAAGACCTTGACTACTGCGACCATCATATGGTTTACAAACCAACGGGAACTTCCAAGGAATATCTTCAAGAACAGAGGATAACATTCGAGTTGGAATGGTGTTAATATCAGGACAATTAATGTCTATATAATCGGCAAGTTTCTTCTTGTTCCTAATAATATCTAAAGAGTTTTGGGGAGAAATACATAAACATATTCCATTTTCTATAAACCAATCCCTGTTATTATTAAAAAAATCAACATCAATATCTGTTAGTGGCAAAATGTAATTTATTCTTTCATTCAAACATATTTCTTTTATGAATGATAAAAAAGATTGGGTATTGACTGATAGAGGTGCTCTATAAAAAGCATCAACATTATTCGCATCAACAACCCATTCCTTGGGGTAAATATCGCAACCTACTACCCGGTAATTGTGCTGTTTAAGGCTTTTAATCACAATATCTCCAGCCACCGAACCTATAGAAGTAACTAATGCTGTTTTCATTTTTATCCTTCCTCTTAATGAATTGTGTTACAATATAAATGAATATCATAATCGATCATTACTCAAATCCATCTCTGTTAAGACAACATCTGTACTTTCACATATATAAATGCATGATATGGATTGATACTATATTAATTAAATTTCGTGTCCACATCTGTCGATTTTTGAGTTCTGTCTCCATATCAATCACTTCAATATAATGTCACAAATTTTATCTACGTCTTCCAAGCTCATATCAGCATAAAGAGGAAGTGTAAGTACCCTCAATGCTGTATGCTGAGCAATCGGAGTCTTTTCAGTTCCCGCTGTTGGGTAGTTCCGATAACATTCAAAGCTATTTGTAAGAGGATAGAAATACTTTCTTGCCCCAATTCCTACTTCTGCTAATTTTTCAAAGACTTCATTCCGGGTGTATTTATAGCTGTCGAATACAACTGGGAAGTATGCGTAGTTACTTTCTACTCCTTCTTGTATTTTAGTCAATTTAATTCCTTCCACACCTTCAAGTCTCTCTCTATATCTCTCAACAACTTTCTTTCTCTTCGTAATTTCCTCATCCAGGTGTCGAAGGTTGCAAAGACCCATAGCAGCCTGGAACTCATTCATCTTGGCATTGCCACCTATGTAATCCACTTCCTCGGGCCCATGGATTCCAAAATTCTTCATGTCATTTAAAAGCTGTACCCATGAATCATTGTGAAAACATACTGCGCCACCTTCAATCGTGTTAAAAACCTTGGTCGCATGAAAACTGTACATGGTAGCGTCCCCAAAGACAGCCAATGACTTTCCTTTATATTTCACAGCAAAGGCATGCGCTGCATCATAAATAACCTTAAGACCATATTTTTTTGAAATCCGGCTAATCTCTTCCACATCGCACATATTTCCATAGACATGAACCGGAACGATAGCGACGGTCCGGTCCGTAATCAATGATTCTATTCTCGACACATCTATCGTGTAATCCCTGTCGTTAATATCACAGAATACCGGAACCAGCCCATTTCTAACAATTGCATGGGTTGTAGACGCAAAGGTAAATGGAGATGTGATAACTTCTCCTCCCTTTGGAAGGTTAAGCGCATTAATTGCATTTTCCAGCGCAAGGTGACCATTTGTGTAGAGTGCCACATGTGGCACTCCAAGATACTCTTCCAGTATTTTTTGAAATTTCTGATGTTTCACTCCCATATTTGTAAGCCAATGAGTATCCCAGAGATCACGGATTTCTTCCATATACTCATCCAAATCCGGCAATGATGAACGTGTCACCAAAATATTCTGTTCCATGGCAATCTCCTTTCCTGCCATATTTTTCTTACAAATCTATCTGCAAGATCACAATACAATTTAAATGCTTCTGATTTCAAGCCATTACTTTTCTCATTTTACACGCTTCAAAACTTGATTCATAACAGATTGAACGACATCTTTTAGATATTCAAAGGATTCCAATTTTAATACTATAGAACCCCCAATATAAATAGCTGCTCCTGTCATAACCTGAATTGCCAATTTTACAATTAGTGACAACGGAATTTTTCCTATTAGCAGAACAATTATACCCATAAACACGGCAAGTCCTACCGCAGGAAAAATATCCTTCATCTGTTCCCAAAAACTGTAGTCCAACAGTTTCCAATTTGGCCATGAATTGATAATCATACTGATCACAGTACTGACCAGCAGACTGTATGCCATTGCTTTTACCCCAAACCACATAGTAGTCAATAAAAGTGTCATCCCTACTGCTTTTTTCATGATTTCCAATTTTAAAAATAAATCACTTCGCCCCATCGCATTGATTGCATTCAAATTCGCGGTATGTATCGGCCAGAACATATAGGTAATACAGAAAATCTGTAGATACGTTACACACGGCAACCACTTATCCGTTAGAACAAGACGTACAACAGTTTCCGCACAAAATGCCAGTCCCATCATTAACGGAGCCATGATATAGGTGCTTATTTTAATGGCTTTACGTGTTATTATTTTGATCTGTTCATGAGAATCCTGCAATTTAGACATCGTTGGCAGCAAAACACTATCTATAGAACTATTAATATTTGACACAATAGCCAAAGGGAATTTATCACCCTGATTATAAAATGCTAAATCAGATGAAGAATACATTTTTCCAATGATCAAGTTCCGTAAATTATTATATATAGTCCCAAGCAGCGTTGATACTAACAATTTCCATCCAAATGAGAGCAATCCCTTCAATCGTCTCCATGAAAATAATTTTTGGGGACGCCATTTAACTGTAATCCATAAAATCAAGGTATCAACCGCAGTATTAGAGAGTTGTTGAACAACTAGTGCCCATACCCCACCTCCCATACATGCTATCCATATTCCAAGACCAGCAGACATGAGCGTTCCACCAATGGTAGAAAAGAAAAAACGTTTAAATAACATATTTCTCGAAACATAAGCCTGCTGTATTCCTTTGACCCCTGAAATCACAATTGTCAAACTCATTACTCTCACAACAGATGTCAATGCTGGATCATTATAAAACACAGCGATAAAAGGTGCTGCCAGAAACATTCCCGCATACAATACTACGCAGACAAAAAAATTGAAATAAAAAACAGAAGAAAAATCCAAATCATCTGCATCTTTTTTTTGTATCAAAGCTGTTCCTAATCCACTATCTACAAAAACCTGCAGAATCGTAGTAAAAACCGTTATCAATGAAATTGTTCCATAATCCTCTGGTGCAAGAATACGCGCAAGAATAATAGAAACAATAAATGTAACAATCTGTGCACCACAGCGTTCAGCAAAACGCCAAAAAAAATTCTTTACAATATTTAAATTACTCATTACTCTATACGCTATTGTTCTCCAAAATACTTTTTACAATAATTTACAAATTCTTCTGCGGACTGTTTCCCTTCTTGATTTATCATAACATATCTTTCTCTTGCCTTATTTGCAGTTCTTCTTGCCCACTCAATCTCGTCGTTATCAAAACTGTAGGCAACACCATATTTTTCCTCAATTGAGTCGCAATAGTCTTCCCAAGTCTTTCCCACTTCTGGTATCACTACAGAGATACATCCACAAATAGCTGCAATGCTGGAATATGCAGTCTGAGTATCATAAGAAATACAATATTCACACTGGTTAAAAATCTCCACCTTTTCTTTCTCTGGCAAATCATCAACTACAATTCCATCTAATTTTTCAGGTAAATCTAATCGCTTAGCTCCTTTTCGAACTACATAACATTTTCCACTTCTTTTTCCATAATTTTTCTGTCTATACAAATCCAAATTAAAATATGGTGTATATAGTTTACGCTTCATTGGATTCAACTTCATATCATTAAAAACATCTCTATATGTAAAAAAAAGATCATCCTTCCCATATGCACTTTCATCATAACGATTATAATATAGCAACCACCGCACAACTTTTCTTGCATGTAAGAAATTCCCATATATCATATCCGGATAAACAACAATTGTATTTTTGTCAGCTATTGGAATTTCTTTCTTTTTACATTTCTTAACGCAAACATTAACATATCCATTAAAACTGATTTTTTTTGAAAAGAAATTGTCACCCAGGATATTGACACAAAGTTCTTTTAATCTGTCTTTTATTGTAAATCCAATCTGTTTAAACCAAAAATATAATTTTCTCCCTTTTTTATAACATGTTTGTCCCACATAATATATTGACGCATCATATCCAAGTTGTGTCAAATAATTGCAAAGCGTATGTAAAACAATAGCTCCTCCGCACCCTGGTCTCAAAGAAACAATCACAAACTTCATATCTCTTCCCCAATTCTATTTCCCGTTATATCTAATCCGAATCTTTCCAACCATGCTTTAAACGCATAATGCTGATAAACTGCTTCCTCCAATTGTTTAATAGGTTTATTTAAAAATTCAGGCAAGTTATTTATATCATCTTTTCCTACGATGAAAACATTATCTGGATGATACAAAGGTTCATTAACCAATTCTTCATTATTTGAAATTAATTTCTTGTGAAAGTACAGTGCTTCTAATGGTCGTAAAGTCATCCATTTATTGTCTGGTTCCACGATATCTAAAATTGCTCTGGACTTTTTTACTATTTCATAATACTCATTCTCAGCAATTGCCGACTTTAATTCAAATGGCCTGTTTTTCCCTCTAGAATGATACAATACTTTAATATATGTACTTAATCCTTTCTTTTCACATATACTATAAAAATCAGATAATATTTGCACCCGATTATAATATATCTTTCCGACACTACCTACAAACATAATATCATAAAGCATTTTATCTGGTTCCATTATGTTTTCATATATTTTTGAATCAACTGGTAAAAAAGTCGGATTATATTTCAAATTAAAATTTAAAGAATCATTCTTACTAAAGGACCATTTTTCACATACCTCACTTTTAACCTTATCAGGTAATATCGTTTTAATTGCTGGATCCCACCAGTATATTATTCTCCGAACAGCTGGGTATCTTTTTCTTAAAATCTGAAATAATCTATATGTAGATTTATATGCAATAGCAATAACTGCCTCATATTGCTCTATTTCCTTCCACCACTCTCCAAACCATATTTGAAATCCCGGTAAATTGAAATTACACCAAATTTTTCGTATCATTCTTATCAAAATATTATGATACGGATAATATATGGCTTCTGTTACTACTCCATCAACACTATTCATTCCACTTTTACTAAGTTTGTTTTCTCTTTCTCCGATAGCCATCAAAATAAGTACTTTTTTCATTTCTCACCCAGTTAAACAATATATTTAATTACACATATCTTATTTTCCAAAAAAAATATAATAAAACCCCAAAAATATAATTACAGGAAATCAAGATTTTTGCATTGCTTCTATCAATAATCTCCCAATATGCAAGACCTGCAAATTTTCCATAGCATACAAAAAGCCAGGCTCTCTTTATTCTTTCTCTCAGTGGAAAGTGCTTATCAAAACTGACTTTAGAATTATCCATGCCTCCAAGTGGACAGGAAATTCTCAGTTTCCTCCCCTGCTTTGTCAATCCTCCTTCAAGATACTCACAAAGATAAATAATCCTATTACAATACATCATAGAATATTTTAAATAAATCTGACGCCAAATATAATCCTCTCCTATAAACTTTTCCCCGGAATAAACTGGAAATCTAAATTGCTTTAATATATCGCTCCTAAAGACCTCCGCCTTATCACCACTGATATTATGAGAAAACATTGCATCGATCATATCATAAGTTCCATCCTCCAACTCCGAATATCCGATACATGTTCCATCCTCATGTCCTTTTAAAAACACGCATCCTGCAACCTCTTTATCGTCACGTTTTTTCCATGTCTCTTCTATGATTTCGGTAGCATCCGGAATTAATGTGTCATCACTATCTACTATAAGTGCAAGCTCTGTCTCTAAATTTGAAAATGCTACATTTAATGCAGTATGTTTTCCCCCATTATCTTTTTGATAAAATCGAATCTCAAAATCACTTTCTCCTATAATTTGATCCATTTCTTTCTTTATCTCATCCGTGCTTCCATCATCTATGACCATCCAAATGAAATTTTTATTTTTTTGTTTTATCAAACTATCAAACAATTTATTTATTAGCGATGCCCTATTATATACTGGAGTTATGATAGTCAACAATTTTTGCATATTCTTCAAACAACCTCAATTCTTAAATTAAATTTGATAATATTGTAGTAATTTTTTTGCATTCTCTCTGACATCATATCCTGCAGTTCTTAAAATCTCAGTTCCATTGTATCTTTCCTGGACACCCGCCTCTTCAATAGATTGAATCCATGCCCCCTCATCCTGTTTCAAATTTAAAAAAACCACATGACCTGTTAGATTACAACTCACATCAATGGAATCAGAAGCAACAATAGAAAGTCCATTTGCCTGTGCCTCTAACATAGACAAACTTATTCCTTCATACACGGATGGAAAGACAAACACATCCATGGCACTGTACATTTTATACACCTCAGTTGATGCATTAACAAAAATAACCTTCTCAGAGAGATTTCTTTCCCGAACCAGTTGTTTTATATATTCTTTTTCCTCACCATCCCCACATACCATAAGTACTGCTTCGCTATGTTTTTTACTGAATTTTTCAAACAGTTCTACCAGGAAACGATGATTTTTTACCCGGCTGAAGCGTCCCACATGACCAATTACAAATTGAGTTTCTGAAATATGATACTTATTCCGTATTTCATCCCTATATTCCTGTCTGAATCGAAATCTATCCACATCAATAGAATTATTAATTACAACTGCACTATTCTTTGGATACAACAATTCTCCCGCCTGTTTACTGCATGCCAAATAAACATCTGCATACCGGGGAATTTTTCTTTGATAATGTTTTTTCAAAAATTTCACAAAAATATTCCCTGAAATGTTTGTATTATGAGAATGTGTAATACATGTTGCTACCCCGGCTTTTTTTGCACATTCAACCACTATTCCGGATACCATGTCTAAATGAGAATGAACCACCTTATACTCTGGATGTTCCGCAAAAAATTTTTTTAATTCTTTATGATATTGGAATGGACCAACCTCATTTACATAGTGCATTCTCCAGATTTTACCGCCCATCCGAATAATTTCATCATCAAATACTCCCGTTGTATTAACCAAAAAATCAAACTGTATACTATCTCTATCAATGACACGATATATATTCATTATAAAGTTTTCAGCCCCGCCTAAATTCATGGAATGAATAACCTGTAACACTCTTATCATTATATCTTCCTATCAATGCCATCTTTAAATCTCTCTATTTCTGTTCAAAAAGTTCTCTACTAACATATAAAACTATCAGAAGATAAATTCTCGATGGTTTTCTCAACCACCCGTTTTTTATCAAACACCAATTCCATATGCTTCCTGCCCTCTGCCCCCATATTTATTTTTTCTTCATATGGCAGCTCCACAAATTGCCTCATGGTTCGATACAGACTATCCCCATTTCCAGCCTGGCATAATAAACCGCTCCTATGCTCCACAACGGCTTCCCTGCATCCCGGAATATCACTGGTGATCACCGGTCTGCCCATGGCTGCAGATTCCAGATTTGTGTTTGCCATTCCCTCATGCCAGGATGGAAGTACAAAACAATGGCAGGCCTCAATAAAAGGCTTCACATCTTTCTGATATCCGTGATAAGTCAGCCAGCCCTCCTGCTCTTTCTGTTTCATGATAGAAACATAATCTTCCTCACAGGGTCCCACTACATCCAGATAGACCGGATACTGCTCTGCACACAGCCGTTCCATTGCCTGCAGCAGCTCCTCTATTCCCTTTTCCCTCATGACCCGTCCGATAAACAGGAAATGTAGCAACGGTTCCTCTTTCGGATATTTTGTGAAGGGATAGTCACTAAGATTCACCCCGGCTCCGTTTAAGAGAATGCTCCGATTCGGTTTTACAATTTTCTTCTCTTCTAAGACGTCCCGATTTTCCGAATTTTCAAAAAATATCTTTTGAGCCTTCTTCAGGGCAATCCGGTACATCTTTGTAACCATGATCTGTAAAAAACCATTTTTCTGAAATGCAGTTCCTAATCCAGTTATATTAACATAATACGGTGTTTTTTTCAATCTGCAGGCAATACCGCCATAGATATTCGGTTTAATGGTGTAGGTAATCACTTTATCCGGCTGAATCTCTTTGATAATTTTTTGGTACTGCCGGAACAAGTGGATATCCTTAATCGGATTCATCCCTCTCCGGTCAATCGGTGTATCAATAAAATGACAGCCTGTCTGCACCAGCGGTTTAACAAATTCTCCGTTGGGAAGGGCAATATATACCTCTGCGCCTTCCCCGCTTCGTCCATTCACTATGCTTCCCGGGCAAAGAAGTTCCTGAATCAGTTCCTTGCGAAATTTGTATAACCCAACATCATTATTTGCCAAAATTAAAATTTTCATTTTACAGTTTCCTTGCTGGAATCCCAATATATGTTCCTGATTCTGTGATATCTTTCACCACCACACCTCCGGCTCCAATCACACATTCCTCACAGATGAAAACATTATTACTTACTACAGCCCCGGCACCAATCCATGTACTCCGTCCAATATGTACAGTTCCCGCAACATGTGCTCCCACAGAAACATGCACATAATCTTCCACCACACAATCGTGGTCAACAGACGCAGATGTATTCAAGATTACACCATCACCAATGATTGCTCCCGGATTAATAACTGCAGCTGCCATCACAACTGTCCCGATTCCAAGACTGACATCATCCGCAATCACAGCATTGGGATGTACCAGTGACACTATTTTTACACCACGCTGTATCAATTCTTCCTGAATCTGCTGCCGTATCTTTGCATTTCCAATTGCCACTATGGTATCACAATTCAATTCTTCTGCCTGCTTTGAATTTCCCACAACGGGATAATTTCCACACCTTTTTACAGACACATCATCATCCAGAAACACAATCGTATCATATCCTTTTTTCTTTGCGATATCAGCAACCACTTTTCCATGACCGCTGGCACCTATGATTGCAATCTTATTCATCCTGTTTTCCCACCCCCTGCATCATTACAAACCAATTTTATTTGTCTGTTTAAGCAGAACTATTTCTGTCCACTTCCCATAAACTCTTCCATCGTCGCACTGGTCTGTGAGCTGATTCCATCATGCCTCAGCACCGTTCCTATAGTCTGGAAAATAATCTTCCAGTCCCCCAGAAACGTCACATGATCCACATATTTCACATCCCAGTCGAACTTTTCCTCCCAGGAAATGGCATTACGTCCATGCACCTGTGCCAGTCCGGTAAATCCCGGACGTACCTCGTGCCGCCTTGCCTGATGTGCGTTATACCTGGGGAGATACTGAACCAGAAGGGGTCTCGGCCCCACGATAGACATATCCCCTTTCCAGATATTCATAAGCTCCGGAAGCTCATCCAGCGAGGTTGCCCGAAGCTTTTTCCCGAAATCCGTAAGGCGTTCCTCATCGGAAAGCAGATTTCCCTTTGCATCCCTTGCGTCCGTCATGGTTCGAAATTTATAGAGCTTAAAGACTTTTCCGTTCCTGCCCGGCCGATCCTGGGTGAAAATCACAGGAGACCCAAGCCTGGTGCGGACCAGAATGGCTGTCACGCCAAGGATTGGACTAAGAAGAATGAGTGCCAGGGAAGACAATACAAAATCCTGTCCACGCTTTATGTACTTTTCATAAAATCCCATCTTATGACTCATTTTTTCTCCCCTCTTCCATTCCTATCACCCACAGAAATCATCCTCTCATCATTCTCCGCTCAATCTTTATAACAACATTACTCAAAGCAGCCATGCACCATCTCAATAATCTGTTCCTGCTGCTCCACTGTCATCTTGATGTCACTGGGAAGACACAACCCCCTGTGGAAAATATCCATTCCCACATCTGCCGGTTTTCCATCTCTTTCGACACTGCCCCCGCTGATATAGGCATTGGTCAGTGCGCGTCCGCTTCCATCCCTTGTAAAAAACGGATTGTTCCGGTAAATCGGCTGCATATGCATGGGTTTCCAGATGGGACGTCCCTCTGCATTATATGCCGCCAGTGTCTCCAGTATTTCTGTGGGGCAGGATTTTCCCGGCTCCGATTGATAGAGTGCCTCATGCTCCGAACGCACCTGACGGCACATGGCATCTGCATCAATCAAAATACAGGACAGCCAGAAATTGGGGTCACTCTTTTTCTCATCAAAAGGATTCATCGTAACCGGCAGGTCTTTCAATCCTTCCTGATACCGCTCATAGATTTCCTTTTTCCTCGAGATATGTTCTTCCAGATACGGATACTGCCCACGAACCACCCCGGCAATCACATTGCTCATGCGGTAATTATAGCCAAGCTCCTCATGCTGATACCAGGGTGCATTTTCCCTGGCCTGGGTGGACCACTTCCGTACCTTTTCCGCCGCTTCTCTGCTGTCTGTCAGAAGCATTCCTCCGGCAGAACCGGTAATGATTTTATTTCCGTTAAAGCTGATAGCACTGTAGGTTCCAAAGGTTCCGGTCTGTTTTCCATGATAAGAAGCCCCTAAAGACTCTGCTGCATCCTCCACCAGAATCGCCCCATGACGCTTGCAGACATCCATGATTTCATCCAATTTCCCCGGAACGCCATACAAGTGTGCCATAACGACAATCCGGACATCCGGATACTTCGTAAATGCCTGTTCCAGAGCTGCCGGATCCATATTCCAGGTATCATACTCTGTATCAATCAATACAGGTATTCCCCCCTCATAGACAACCGGATTGACAGTCGCATCGAATGTCATGTCCGAACAGAATACATAATGTCCGCCCAATGCCCCTCTGCCCGGCACTGTCTGACCATATACCTCTTCTCCTGCCAGTTTCACTGCCATATGTAATGCTGCGGTTCCCGCAGAAAGTGCCACCGCATAGCCACAGCCTGTTTTCTCACAGGTGATTTTTTCCACCTCATTGATGTTCTCGCCTACGGTCGACATCCAGTTTGTCTCGTAGGCTTCTGTCATGAATTTAAGTTCTTCGCCATGCATGGTCGGCGATGCAAGCCAGACTTTATTTTCAAATCGTTTCACTCTATACTTCTCCCACCTTTCGCGCCCTGATACGACGGCACAATCTCCTTTACTGCCTGTTTAATATCCGTTCCATCCTCATAAGCCAGTTTCTTAAGCTCCACCAGCTCACCAAAGAATTTCTCCTCATCAAACTCAATCGGTCTCCCGATAAAAATCAGATTATTTGCAGTTTTCTGCAATCCCTCTTCTTTCCGCAGACATTCCTCATACATCTTTTCCCCGGGGCGAAGTCCCGTATAAACAATGGGAATATCCACATCCGGTTCAAATCCGGAAAGACGGATCAAATTTCGAGCCATATCATCAATTTTGACCGGCTCTCCCATATCAAGGACAAAAATTTCGCCGCCCTTTGCATAAGCTCCCGCCTGTAACACAAGGGACACAGCCTCCGGAATGGTCATAAAATAACGGATAATATTTTTGTCGGTAACCGTAACCGGACCGCCCTCTTCAATCTGCTTTTTAAAAAGGGGAATCACACTGCCATTGCTCCCCAGCACATTTCCAAACCGGACTGCCACGTAATTTGTTCCCGGATAGCGATGCCCCATTCCCTGAATAATCATCTCACAGATGCGCTTTGTTGCACCCATGATATTGGTGGGATTGACCGCCTTGTCAGTGGAAATCAATACCATACGTGAGGTTCCATTCTCCCCAGCTGCCCTCGCAACATTGAGGGTACCAAACACGTTATTTTTTACTGCCTCATTGGGACTCTCTTCCATAAGCGGAACATGCTTGTGGGCCGCCGCATGAAATACAATATCCGGATGGTACTGTTTAAATACCATATCCACGCGGTGGGAATTCCGCACGGAGCCAATGAGCACGATAAGATTCAGCTCCGGGAAGTCGTGTCTTAACTCCATCTGTAAATCATAGGTAGTATTTTCATAAATATCAAAAATAATCAATTTATCCGGACGATGAAAAGCAATCTGACGGCAAAGTTCACTGCCAATAGAACCACCACCACCGGTAACCAGAACAGCACTATTGGAAATATATCCCATAACCTCGTCCAGATTTGTTTTTACCGGCTCTCTTCCAAGAAGATCCTCAATTTCCACCTCCCGGAATTTGGAGACTGTCACTTCCTCATTGACAAGCTGTGCCACACTCGGAAGGATTTTAATCTTACAGCCGGAATTCTTACATATTTCAATAATTTCCTTTTTCCGCTTAGCAGTTAAATGTGGAATCGCAATAAAAATTTCTTTTACAGCATATTTTTCAACTGCCCACAGGATTTTATCATCATTTCCTACAATAGGTACTCCAAGGATACTGTTGCCAATTTTGCTTAAATCCGCATCGATCACACATACTACATGATTTAGCACAACAGAGCTATTGTTCATATCCTTGATCAACGAACACGCAGTATCGCCGGCTCCAATTACCATGGTGGGTACCGTCTCCACATTCTTTACCATGGTATAGGAATTTCTCACTACCCGTATGCCCCGGTAAAAGAATCTACTGAAACAAATGAGTGCCAGTAAAAAGAAAAAATACAGGATATAGTAAGAACGCGGCATATTCCACATCAGCATATGCATGCCGACACTCTGTGATCCAGCAGCCAGAAGACATGCCACTAATACATTCATCATCTCCTGCACACTGGCATACTGCCACAAACTGCTATATAGTTTTAAAAAAGCAAAAATAAATACCGTGACCGCAGCATTAATTACCGCATACTGAAAGGCATTTTCCCCAAATTCCGGTGTAATATGACTGGTACTAAACTCAAACCGTGTCCACAATGCCAAAAACTCGGCAAAACAGACTGCCAAAATATCATATATAATCAGAAATGCAATGCGTACCGTTTTTGCACTATTATGAAAATGCTGTTGTATCTTCCTTAACATTTCAATGTCTATCCTTCGATTTTCCTGTCCTGTTACTTTCCAGTTACTTACAAAATAACCTTAAAGTTATCCTCTATGCCTCATTCTCATTTTCCAGCTTTTCTGAAAGCATGCGGTTAACCGCCATACCCAGTCCCAGTAAAATCCAAAATACCGGAGCCGTGCAGACATTGGAATCATTTGCAATACCTACGATCAAATATGCCAGCACTCCTGTAAAAAGTCCGATTCCCGTCCATGTAAGGCTTTCATGGAGATCTGCCTTCCGGTAAATTCTGATACAATTAACCAGATACCCCAGACAGAATACTAAAAAAGCACACATGGCAATCAAACCATTTTCTACCCACTGTTGCAGATACAGACTGTGGGGCTTTACATCCAGTGTATTCTGCATGTTATTATACTCCCTGTAGATATAATCGTTCTGTGGATAGGCAAAGATAAATGTATTGGCTCCGCTTCCTACCAGCAAATAATGCCTTAAAATAGGAAGAACCCCATCCCAGATACGTCCTCTTCCATTCAGGGCATTATCATAAAACAGATATGAAAATTCCGGAGACTTATATCTCTCCAGCTTTCCAGCCTGATTAATCATACAATAGCCATCATCCTTCGTTTTTGCGAAATACCAGTTATGACCATCTACTGTGACATCAACTGCCAGAATATCCTCAACCATCATGGGAGTAACCGCGCATCCTATATAATCCTTATCATCAATCACGCTTGTCAGCGAGCCGGTTTCCAAAGGGGTGGTGGCCAGCTTCTTCCCATTTTCATCCATACAGTTAACCGAAACCTCACCGGAAACTTCATTATAATCATAAGTAACCTGCAGGGTTTTGTGATTAATATTCATAATAATGCTGTCCCCTGTGGTATCAATTTCTCGTACAGCATGTCCCGCAGGAGTTCCCAGCAGTGAAGCTGAAACTGCATTTCCAATAGGTGTCAGCACACAGACTGCAATTACTGCCGCAATACCGATGCCCATCACAATCCCTGCTGTCTTGAAGGCTTTCTTTTTCCTGCTGAAAAGTACAAACGCAACTATAACAGCCGATCCAGCAAGAGCAATCCAGCTGGATGAACTGCTGGCTCCAAGCATACATGCCATAGCAAGAATCTCTACGACAATCAGAACAATACGATACGATACCTTTTTACATCCAATGATGAGCCCTAAAATTAAAGGAATCATCATACCACAGTAAAATGACAGGAAATTCTGATTATATAATGTGGCATATACCGTATGCTTTGGAACCTGAAACTGAATTTTGTCAATCTCCTTCCAGTGGCTCGGATTGGTAATTAATAGCCTTCCGATTTTAGACTTGAAAAAATCCAAACCAATAAACTGAAAGGTTCCAATCAATGTTAATATCACAATGCCGACTCCACCCCACGTAAGCAGTGAACGGATCTGTGATTCATCCCTGACATACTGATATGTATAAAAACAAAACATGATGTATGCAAAAAGCACCCAGACAGATTCAAACATCTGATAAGACCCGCAAACTACCCAATGCTTGTATTGCGAAAGCAATGCCGATACGGCAACAAATACTCCATAGATAAACAGTGCATAAAAATTGCTCTCAAATCTTATCCTGTTGTGTTTCACAAAACGCTGAACTAGCAGAAGCATGGTCATCACAGCACCAACCGTAATGATGGCTATCATCTTCCATGCAAGAAAAAAATCACAGGATTTACCTGAATCATCCGGGAACCAGATAAACTGTGTTAATTGATTATCGTAATTGAATGCATGCGTGATAAGTGGTATAACCCCCAGTGCAATCATTGATGGAATCAGTATTGTATTTCTTTTCTTTTTCTGTATTGTGTTCTCCAAAACCTAAATCCTCCTTCTCTCTTTTTCTATTATATCACTAAACTATTCCATTTCCAACAGGGCTAGCCTACAATCTTGGCGAAAAACTTTGTCCGGCAGTTTTGCGTGTCTGACCACTGCTACTGTTTCAAAATCAAAACACAAAAACTGCCGCCCATGGGAAAAATCCCATGAAGCGGCAGTTTGTCATGAACCCTCAGTTTTAATCCAGGAGAAACAATGCCTGTAACGACATATTCAATTTTGTATATCCCAGTTTCTTTGTTTCTTCATTTTTAATCTTAAATACAATGTCACGTCTGGGAGTCTGTGTATTTCCATCTACATCCTTCCACTCATTCAAGTATTTTTCCGGATAAAAGAAATAGTATTCATCCATATTATTAAGACCTTCAAAATACGGATTTCCATCCCCATCCAGCTTCAAATCCGGATTTTCTTTCCCATCTTTTTCTTTTGCCAGGTAGATTGGTTTATCTGTATCCTTCTCATAAATGACATCAATATATTCCTTCGTTCCATTCACATCATAATAGACAGAGCAATTCAGCTGGGGGCTGACAGCATTAACCTCCTCCGGACTGAATTCGATCTTAACCTCCTTATTTGTTTCTGGTTCTGTTTCCACAACATTGTTATATTCCTGCGCAAAAGACATCTGATAAGTGAGATTATTAATATCTGTCAGCTCTGCCTCAGAATTTAACACTTCAACAATTGGCGACTCATAGGAAGCCCTGTAAGCTGCAATCATCGTGTTGATGAAGAGCTTAGCTTCCATATCACCATTATTATCATTCACCTTAGCATGACCTACTCCGGAATAGAACACATTTTTCTTACTGTAAATATAGTAATTGTTGGCAGCATCATGGGGAGAAAGGTCATATACCGTATTTCCCGACAAACAATACCACACCGTAACTTCCGGATCTTCCATATTAAGCTGATAATACTGCCCGTGGGTAGACGCAACATTAAAAATCTGGTCAATCTTATAGGGATACTGCGTAATCTGTCCCTCGTTAATCTGTGATACCTTAGTTGTTGACTCATTGCCGTCACCAAACCCGGTACCACCATTCTTTGTAAGAGTCTTATATGGCATCATTATCTGTTTTCCACTCGAATTCGTTTTACTCAGATTTGTTCCCAGACGTCTCATACAATAATAGGTATATCCGTGCCGGGCATCTAATGGATCTCCATTGATATCCGTTACTGTGTCATACTTATAGTTCTCCTGATATCCAATGATTTTGTTTCTTTCATCCTCGCTGATCCGGTTGCTGACAGCCTGATACCGGTTCATGCCCATCGTATCACGCATCAGCATATTTGCCGAATATCCAAACCAGGTACTGGCACCATCCTTTGAAGCATTCATGGATGTCAGATCATGCGTAAACAGTACACCCTTTCCTACCGCAATAAAATACTTGATAAAATCAACAGCCCCATTTTCATTATCAAGATCGTCCCCTCCATACATATCTCCAAAACCTACAATGAGCATATTATAATTTTCCAAGAGCTGCTTCTGTTCATCGGAAATCTGACTCGGATTTAGAGACTCCCCCTCATAAGTGACATCTTTCGAATAATCAAATTTGAAAGGATGATCTTTAAACTTTTTCAGATAATCCGAAACCTTCATGGTTTCAACGGTAATACTATAATCATCCAATGCATCATAATATTTCTTAAATAACTCGTCCTCCTGCAGATTCAGGTTTCCTCCAGAATTCGGCATAATCTGTAAAACTTTAATCTGCTTCTTAGTTCCTGTAATATTTTTTGCTGCGGAACATCCGGTTTTGACAAAACGAACCTTCTCATTGTCCTCCAAATACACCTCAATCTTCCACTGAATCAGTCCCATGTACTTTTTGGACAATGGTATATCCTTCTGAGCTCCTTGCGACGCAGAAAAGGATTTTCCTGTATAAAACCGTTCTTTTTTTGAAAACTTACCATCCTGATTCTGATCGATATAAACCCGCCACTTATACTTCCTGTCTACCGGGTCTTTCACTGTGAATTTAAACTTTAGTAAAGACCTACCAATACTGTCCCTCTCAAGATAATTTGCATCTTTGATTTCGGCTTTTCCCGTGTCGGTTGTACCATTGTATATATTCGGAAGCTGGGTAAATTCCACCTGCGGTTTTCCATTCCTGATGGCTTCATAAATCTTATCCGCATCTGTGGATTTATAAAGAGTTGACTTCTCTTTGTTTTCTTTCATGAAGTCACAAATATGGGAATGCTGATCAATCCTTGTGGTATCTGTATCGTACAGATACGGAACTGCAACGATCGGATAACCTGCTTTAAGGAAATCCTCCAGTTCATCCTTCTTCAGTTTCGTAATATCATTGCCCGGAAACCGAAGGTCATAGCCTTCCACCTTTTTTTTATCTTTTACTGACCACAGGAAGTCCACGTTACGTTTCTCTCCCGAACCATTATGCCCTCCCCATGAGGAGGAATCTCCCGTATGAAAATAAATTTTGCCATTCATACTGGTATCATTCCATACCGGAAGTCCATCCGTTCCAAGATTGTATGCTCCGCAGTCCAGTCCCATAAAAATCAAATCATAGGTACTGTTCAAATCCTCTGCCAGACCGATATATTCCGCGGTAGTCATATGTTTAATCTCAATATCACCAACAAATTTCGGAATCATCATACGGATATAACTTTCCTGCAGTCCCCATTTTTTACTCTCATAGTCATAGCATGGTTCGATATCCAGAATATTCAATTTGCCTGTAATCTTATCGTCTTTCTTCTTTGAATTATCTCCTAAAATATAACGCACCGCATCCGATGGAGTACCACCATGATTGGTTCCGTCTGTCACGTTGTAATATTCATTCAGATAATCCTGATAGTCTGTAAACTTGGAATTTGGTACCTCTGAGCCCGCTGTATAATCAAAGGAAAGCGCATTGTTATCATTGAACGTATACACATGTCCGTCAACCCGCACATTGTAGTTTCCATCATTCAGATTTCCCAGAATTCCATGGGATTCCCACAAACCATACTTACTGTTATTGGTCCAGTAGTCATATGGATTGATATATCCGGTCTGCTCCACCGGCGGAATCGTCAAAAATGAATAGATAGACCAGTATTTCTGATCCTCCTTATCCTCCTGCAGTAGAAAATTTCCAGAGTTATCTATCAGCTTCTTTTTCAGTGGATTCTTATCTGTCAGATATAGATTCTTAAAGAGATCCTGATCCATGGAAAGAAGCATGAGAGCCAGCTTGTAAACATTATTATTACTTCTTGTACCGCTGTCAACCGTAGATATTGTCTTTTTTAAATTCCAGTCATAAGCGTACAATTTTTTACTGCCCACGGTAGACCCGGCCAGTGCCGGGTCGTCAACCTTGTACAATGTGGTTCCCATAACAATAGCAGCAAAGTTCTTCTTGGCACTCACCCTATCGAAAATTTTCATTGCCACACTCCAGCTGATATCACGACTTTTATCTGTACCTGTATTGACAAAACCATTCTTAACATAGCCGCTTCCTTTGTTTGTGGGAGATTCATTATAACGGTTATATTTTATCCAAAGACCTGACTGCCCGTAATATTCTTTTCCGGTAAAAAGAATCAGATCTGCATACTTTGTCCAATTCTGGTTTGTATTTAACTCACTCGGTGTAATCGTCTTAACAACAACAGAATAATTCTTTGCCTCCTCGACCGAAAGCTTCAAAGATTTTATCAAAAAATCGTCATTATTTTTGTAATAAAAATACCCTTTGTTGCTACAATAAGCTGGATCCTCTTCAGAGTTCATACGCACCGTATAAACCCGGTCACCCACATTCACTAACTTAACATCCTTAGCAGCATCAAGGCTTAAGAAATCCTGTTCATCCTGCTCCTGTTCCGTTGCACACATAGTGTGCCAGATAATATTCCCGCCTGATTTCTTTTTTATGGTTCCATCTTCCAGCTGTTCAAAATAACCGCTGCCCTCTGCCACACGCTCGTAATATCCATTTTTGAACTGATTATCTACTTTTTTTGTCGGACTTGCGGAACTATCATCATACTGAAGCTTTCGCTCCGGTTCCTCCTCAAAGAAAAAAGCCTCATCCTGCTGTTCTACAATTCCAGTCTTTAATGATTTTATAGTTCCCATGACACTTTGCGTATGCCCGTTCATCTGACTCATGTCAATGGGCTCACAACCACTGATATGATATCCGAAGAGAGCATATTCCTTATAAGGAACCACTTCCAGTATCAAAAACGGATTTTCCCTGGTTCCAAGGGTTTCCTTGGTATCTTCCGTATTATTATCGTATATATCTTTCTTGGACTGGGGAATCTGGTTGAGATCTTTTATTACACCACGAGTGACAACATCCCACGCATAGAATCTCTCTTGCATTCCCGCTATGCCAAAACCGGCCGCAGCAAGACAAAGCACCAGAAAAGCTGCAGCTAAAAGCCGGCCTGTTATCTTTGACACCTTTCTACTCTTCCATTTTTTTTTCATTACCGCTCTCTCCCTTCACGATATGACCAGCATGTTTTTCTATTAACAAAATTCTGGACTACCGGACTTTATTTCTGAGCTTAAACTCGTTACTAAGCTTATAGTCCTGCTTTCCTGCTTTCATACTGAATGAAACATCAACTGCAGAACAACCGCTGACAACAGACCCCGGTGTCGCAACCGTCACCTGCTGTCCGCTGACTGTCTGTACCATTGCAGCAGGGGAAAATACAGTAACATATTCCCCAATCAGCGTATCATTTCCCTCATCTGTTGTTAAATGCTCCGGTGCTGCCGGATTATCCGTCGGATAGTTTACCGCCGGAAAATTTTTCATATACAATTTATTGTCATGATACCAGATTTTACGAATTGCCGATGTCGTTGTCACCCCAGCTGAAGCACCTGTGGTTGTAGATATATGTGGAATCTGATAAATATTTATATAATCACTTCCAACCTCAACCCGGTTTCCCTCCATCGTCCACATTCCGATTTGTTCCATCAAAACCTGTGCTTCCGACTGTAAATCTATCGCTGAAGATGCATTACTGTATCCCTTGTGGGCGGAACTCAAAAGGAGCGTTGCCGCTCCAACGATAATGGACGAGATTGCAATCGCAATCAAAAGTTCCACCAATGTAAGTCCTCTATCGTCTTTTCGCACACAATCACTCTCCTTTCTGTCTCTGCTTGCTTTATCCCTTAAATCAGTGATTCAAAAAATGTTTTCCTGTATCCGTAACAAGCTGAATTTTATAAGTCGGACCGCCCTTCACAATAATATTGCTTACATTTGTATTTGTCGAATCGAAGGTTAATGCCTTGGTATAAGTAACCTTTATAAAAGTTGTACCATCCACCTTATGTGCCGAATCTTCCGAATCCATATAAATCTCTACCGTATTATTTGCCAGTCTCTTTCCACTATTGTCTAGCTTGGAACTGTCAAAGGTGGTTAAATCCTCGGACAATACCTTCATATAGCAACCGTTTCCCAGATGATAAATATAAAGATAACGGCTGCCGGACTTACTCATGGTCTCCACCTGCAGCTTATCCAGTGCAGAATCTATAGCTCTTGCCGCTTTCTCTGTATCCGCATACCTAAGATGTCCAATAACGAGAAACGCAGAGCCAGCCATAATACCTACTATGGCAAATACGAGGATGATTTCCACCAATGTCATACCTTTTTGATTCAGTTTCAAATACTTACTCATTGGCTCACCCCTTATACATTCTTTTTCCAGTTATCATAAGTCAGATACTGCTTCATATCAATGAGACCACTGATTGGATTATTCTCCGTTCCCACTCCATTGTAATCATTAAAATACTGAGAAAACAGCTTGGTGGAATGTTTCAGATCATCCTTAAACAAACTGGAAACCAGATATTCATCACTATCAATTACTGCTCCCGATCCAAAATTTATTTTCCCATTGGAAATAATAAGTCCTTTGAAATCATTGGTAGAAACCATAACATCTCCACCTGCAACAATAATGCCATTGAACGGAACATTAACCTCTACATTTCCTTTTGCAATCAGTACCTGATGATTTGCAGACAAAAAATCGGCTCCAAAGTTAGTAGAACTAATCTGATAAGTACCGGCAGTTTCATCATAATGTACAGCGTAAGTGGTGCCATCCTCCAAAGTCCTTACTTCTGAGGTGGATGCTCCGGATAAACCATTCAGTTCCGTCTCATTAATCAGATGTATAAACATCGGCGAAACCGTTTTATCAATTGCTGCACCACTTGTGATTCTTACATTATCCGGTGTTGCATCCGGGTGTGAATCTGAAAGACTTAGCTGTAATGCTTTATATTTCACAGCCAGCTGAGAAGACAGATTCCAATATATATTACCGTTGTCCCAATTGGAAACTCCTCCGACTGCCGGCTCGATAGTGATTTCTTTAAATTCACCACCAACCGTATCCCTACACATAACATCCCCTTTTAAGGTATAAATCGTATGGGAGTCTAAAATCAGTGCATCATTTGCAGCATATTCTGATGCCCGAGAAGAAACACTTATTCTTTTATTCTGACAGTATTCCATAAAGAACTTATTTGCTTTCTCCTCATTGGCAAAGTTTAAATAGTAATTTGTTTTGTGGTTACCGGTTCCCTTTTCTATATAATAATAAGGAACTACTTCCTTTTCTGCATTTAAATATCCGCCAGCATCCAGGTCAATCCCTGTATCTGCTTTAAACTCTACCGCTCCATCTGTCGTAATCTTAGTATGTGGAGTTACGGATGTATCCAGATACTTCTCCGGCACATAATAAGCCATCTGATTCGGTCTGACCGAAAGGGATTCTCCCAATGTCACATCTGATATTGCTGATCCGCTGGGCACAAGAGTTTCCTCCCCCCGCGACAGATATGTTCTGCCCGCCAGCATCAAATAGTTCAGTCCTTCCATCTTCAGATGGGAATCCCGGCTGTTGATCATCATGGCACTGCTGTATTTCGCCTCCACAGAAGGTTCCGTCGTGGTTCCATAATTTTTTCTGAAATTGTATCCATAGTAGCTTCCATTCAGTTCAACAGTACTGCCAGTGACTACGTCACCGTTTTTCACGCATCCATTCAGAGTCAGGTCATCCGCCACATAACAGTTTCCATTCACTGTAATATGGGATGCCCCTCCTCTTTTTGTCTCAATATTCTCTGCCCAGATTGAGGAACTTCCATTTCCAAGTACCAGAGAAGAAGAACCAGAGGTTGCAATATCCCCCCGTGTTAGAATTGTTTTTCCTGTGAAAGTTCCTGTACTTGGGCTTCCGCCAGTACCATCACCTCCAGCAATTCCCTCTGCTCCGGCATAAACACTTCCTCCAACAGTGGCATTTGCATTTATTTCAATCTTCTTATTCGCAATCAGGGAATACTTCATGAACTCGGACATCCGGTCATCATCAAAGTTCATGACCGGCACAGAAAATACCAGATCTGTCTTAATGGTATCCTCGTAATCCTGGTCATTTTTATACTTGACCTGCACATTTTTCAGTGTATAGGTTCCTTCCTTATAATCCACATAATAGATGGCATCACCGGTGGTTGTTGTAACCAGATCCTGTTGTGCAGCATCGATACAGCTTTTTAAATTGCCCACCTTATAGGAAGCCTGTCGGAATATCACCTTACTTCCATCGGTGGTCTCAATTGCGGCCCCTGTCACCGCCCCAAATTGGTCCTGCAGACCATCCAGATACTTTTCGCTGAATACCTCCTGTGGATTCTGCCCTGCATTTACAATACTAACATAATTCTCCAGCACATGCTGGTAGGCATCTCCCATTGCCGTAGAAGCCTTCTCTCCTGCTCCTGCATAGACAGCATCCATGACAGATTCTGCATTATAGAAATTCTTCTTGGTGGCACGCTCCACTTCTTTCATCTGAATATTCGTGATGGTAACCCTTGTAATCACAACACCGATTGCAGTCACAACCACCAGCACCATAATAACTGCAAGAAGAGAGGCACCACGGTTATCATTTTTTAAAGACTTCTTCTTTTCCATAGTCTACTCTCCTTTCGATGCATTCACAGTGATATAAGGCTCTGCCCCAAGAGTATTGCCTGTTCCTTTTTTGTATACACTGACTTCCAGATTTACCTTACGTGTCTGTGGAGCATAGTCTACAATATTATTTGCTGCGCTGATCGTAACAGGTACCCCATCTGCCTTTATCACATTATGGTTCGAATTCTTACCGATATTTGTCACAATATTATTTCCGAGCATGGCACCACTAATCGTTGTGGAATCACTGTATTTTGCAGTGATATTCAAAAGATCTCCTGTCCCCGCCGGATCCAGATTCTGGCAGATCAGATAAAACTCCGGCAGATACCCTGACGGAAAGATTCCGCTTTGCACTGAAATCTCCAAATTATCATTTGCCTCTTTAGAAAAAAGGAGGTAAATCTTTTTCACATCCGAAAGTTTCTTCTCTGCAAACGGACTGCACTCGAAATATTCATCTGTTCCCGTTGTTCCTTTCAATCCGCTACAGGAATAAGAGCAGGTTACCTCCACCTTATATTCCGTTCCCGGCAAAGCTTCTTTTGAAATGTCAATTTTCATGGTCCGTTTCATGGCAGCCTTTATCTGATCCCCGGTCAATAGCGTAACCGCTGCGGGAGAAATCGTATTGGCACTGGTATTCACAGCCATAAATTTTGTTACTGCCTCATTCGCCTGTCCATTCTCAGCAGCAAAAACATCCGTATCCGCATTGATTGCTGCAACCTGTGCCACATCCTTTTCATTCTCCGGTGTCGAGCAGTTCACCTTTACAACTACATCATAATCCTTTCCAGTCATGACTCCATCACCTAAATATACCGCAGAACCGCTGACTGCTGAGCCGGATACTACTTCCATATCATTCGATATTTCTGTATATCCCTTACCGGTCAGACTCGGTACAGAATATGCTGTTCCCGATACAGCCGCCGGTGTCACTTCCTGCACCAGATGTTCTTCATTCTTCATGCCCTCCAGCACCTCCTGTGCCAGTGCTGTCGCATGCTGCTTTTCCGCCATCTTTGCATTATATTTCATAGAATCTGAAAAATAACTAAGAAGCGGTATCGATATAATTGCCAGAATTGCCATGGAAAGGACAACCTCTACCAATGAAAAACCACCATCATTCAGTTTATGTTTCATAATCCATCCTTTCCATGCAGTTCCTGCATTCATCCATCCTGATAAAACACATCTGTTCCCTGTTTTAATTCATGAGGTTACTCATCGGTATCCCCTGCATCATCGGCAGAGCCGCCGAAGATATTCGTAACCCCCTTGGAGATTCCCTCAAATTCCGGTGGAATGTATTCTTTTCCGGTATTCATGAGATAGTACATATTCAAGGTCATCGTACCGGATAATCCGCCGGTTTCACTGTCAAAGCTTGCGGAGGTATCCGAAATAGTCATACGGTCCTCATAGGTATTGACATACTCTATCATATCCTTAAGCCCGGTGTAGCTTGCCTCATAATTTATGCCAATAGTTGCGTAATATCCACTGACCGGATTCGACGGTGCTGCCGCAGCCTCTGTTCCATCCGAAGCTGCAGTTTCTGTGGATGCCGCCTCGGTAGACGAAGTATCGGCAGCAGCGGTATCGGTACTTCCCTCCGCTGTTCCGTCTGCTGTAGGTGCAATCATCGGAGAACCCATCAGAAACGAAATGCTTTTAATGTGAAAATCACTGTTGTTATTGTCCTCAATGGACTGCAAAATTTCAATTACTTTCTCCGTCTTTAAATCTGCCGGATATCTGGCAATGATATTTGCCTCTTTCTGCTTTAACTCTTTAATATTCTCCTGAACCTGCGGCAGATTTGCTTCCATTGCCTCCATCTGCTGTACCGTTGCCCGGTCTTTATCATTCTGCTCCTCAATTTCAGATGCCTTGTCCATATTCTTGGTAAAAACAAAGAAATAGGAACATACCACAATAATAATTGCCAGAAAGATTACAAGCAGACGCTTGTCTGAATCGGATAATTTAAGTTTATTCATCTGCCTCGCCCTCTCCTTCCGCTGTCTGATCAGCATCCACATTATCTGTGTTATTCTCCATACCTTCTGTCTCTAAGGAGTCTCCCGGAAGCTGCATATTAAGAAGATCCTCCGGTGGAAGCTCACTGTAAACAGCATTTACAGAATAGTTCCACTGGGTATTGCCCGCATCATCCTCGTCCTCCTGCATGGCAGGAATGGAAACATTAGTAAGTAATGTTACATCCTGAAAATTAAGAAGCATCTGACCAGCGGTAATCTTTGTATCAGAAACCATATTTAAGGTAACAGAGTCATTATTAGCCTGCATACTTTCTACATGAATCTCACTGGGGAGATTTTCCTCCAGCTGGGTAATCAGCGGAAGAAGCTGCTCGTTCTTTGTCCGGGTCTGGTTATGCAGTCCCTCATAGACCCCTTCTTCCTGTTGAATCAAAGCCTGTTCATCGTAGGTGTCTTGCACATAGGAAAGATCCTGAATCCGCTTCTGCAACTTATTATGCTGGGTAATCGCAACCAGATGACGAATACTGGAGCCAAGAATCAGTCCCAGGCTCACAAGAGTTGCACCTGCCAGTATGATATATGACGTTCTCAGACTGTTCTTCTTGCTGGCTGCCTCCACCAGATCCTTGGGCTTCGCATCAATGGGATGCACCGCCGCACCAATGACGGAAAGGAATCCCACCGGCGTAGCTGCTCTCGGCTTGTTATTTACAGATGCCGCTCCTTCCTGGGAGGAAACGGTTTCACTGTCCTCTACCTTTGGCGTTTCTCTCTTTAAATCGATCAGTACCGCAAAATCAATCTCCTGCAGTGGGAGTGGCATCTCCTGTGAAAACAGCTTGTGAATGCCGGAAAAACGGGAGCCCTCTCCTACAAGATAAAGATTTCCGGTAAACTCCTCTTTCTTCTGATTCTGGTAATATTCAATTGCCGTATGGGCAATCCGCAGATGGTAACGGAGGGATTCTGCCAGATCATCATAGGCTTCATCTGCAAGCTTCTGTCTCCTCTCCCGCTCTGTTTCATCTGCCATCGACTGGATGGACGGGCGGTTGTAAACCACGTTGTGACTTAACATGAAATCAAAGGCTGCATATTCATCCTTCACACCAAGAATCGGATGCTCTACCACACTGGTCAGAGTCTGACCATATCCATAGGGAGTCACACGCTGGAATACCAGCCGCTTGTTTTCCAGAATACTGATAATGGTGGACTGTTCCTCCAGCTGTACCACCACTGCGTTCTGCACAAAGCTGTCGCACATGAGCTGAACAGTACCATTTCCCAGATAGTCAAAGGTCTCAACATGTAAACCTGCCAGTGTGGCAAAGGTAACATAATTGTTCAGCAGGTTGTCGGGAATGGCTACCAGAAGAAGCTTTAACTGCTTCTTTCCATCCTCCTCAAAGACATCCATCTTACTGTAGCTGATGGTATAGTTACTCACATCCATGGGGAAATAATCACGGATCTGCGCATCCACGATTCCCCGAATCTTGTTATCCTTTACAAAGGGAATGACCACCTCACGGGTAACTACCTTAGAGGAAGACAGGGTAAATACCACATCCTTTTCCCGGATGCTGCGCCTTGCCAGCTCAGTCTTTAAGGCAGAGGCCAGACTGTCCTTATCCCGGATATAACCATCCTCCACCGCATGCTCCGGTGTAGGAAATGCAAATGCCTGATAGACAGGCGGATTTTTCTTTCGGTATTCTACGAGAGCGACCTTGGTCCACCAGACCCCCGCCTCGATACTAATTACTTTTTTTGATGTCATGTTTCTTCTCCTTAAATTTCTAAATGGTACCCCTATTCCAAAAGAACACCCGGTTCCCCTCGAATAGAGATACCCTATCCATTTGCCGCCATTTACAGCAGCATTTTCATTTTAAACTATGAAATCATCAGTGACATATACCAGTTCCAGAAATGACTGCCCCAGAGAGCCGCAATAAAGATTCCAAGAGACAGATACGGTCCCATGGCAAGCAGATTATTCTTTTTGCTGACCTTCATGCGGATCAAGTGAATCACAGACCCCAGAACACATGCCAGCACAAATGCCAGAATAATATTTTTCCATCCAAGGATCAGCCCTGCCACTGCCATCAGTTTGATATCCCCTCCTCCGATTGCCTGTCCGGAGGAAAAATAGTACAGTGCGTACAATAACAGGCTGACACATACCATCCCAATCAGATGGGACAGGATGTGCCGCCAGTCATAGACTGTCATTACGATACCGATGAGCCCTAGAAACAGGTTGAAGGTCACCGGTATCTTCATGGTTCTCTCATCTACCACTGTAATGACAATGAGTGCCGACGTCATGAGGCAATAGAGAACGCTGCTGAAGGTAAAACCGTTCGCCATGAAAACGATCACATACAGCATGCCATTCAGAGCCTCAATTAATGGGTACTGTATGGATATCTTTGCCCCACAATATCGGCATCTGCCTTTTAAAAACAGATAAGAAAAAATCGGAAACATATCATGCCAGTGCAGCTTATGCCCACAGCTCATACAATGAGAATGGGTTACAATATTCTCCCTGTTGGGAATACGGTAGATGCAGACATTTAAGAAGCTGCCAATGACGATTCCGTAGAGGAAGACGATTGTGTATAGTAAAATGGTAAGTGACACTAGCATTTATGTATTACTCCTTTAGATTTTAATTACATATCAGATACAGCAGCATCCAGCATAGGATTATTAGATGTATCAAAAGCTTGTGCTGAAACTACTTTCTTAGTAAAGTCATAGTGTACTTTAATAGTTTTAAATTTATCTCCTTTTTTAGACTTAAATTTGTTCTTTGCTTCTGCAGATGTACTATATGTTAATTCTCTAATTGCATTAACTAAAACAGCCGTATCACCCGTTGAATTTTCATCAATACTACTATCATAAACATCAAAATCAATAGTAGTTCCTGTTGTTGTTAGTTTTGCAACATTTGAAGAATATGCTGTTACAGCAGCTGTTGAATAACTACTAACCACTTGATAATCTTTTGCTTCTTTTGACTTATTGATATAAGGAATAACCTGTGTACCAACAATACCAACAAGAATTGCCATAATTGCGATAACGATAATCAACTCAACAAGAGAGAAACCATTGTTATCTTTTTTTAATTCGTCTCTTTTTTTCTGTAATTTGCTCATAAATTTCATACCCTTTTTCTCCTTTTCCTTTTCTTAATTTTTTAATTTATCATCATATGCCCCATGGCAGGCACATAACAATCTACGCTCCAATATTGTTGTACAGCGTGTACATCGGCATCATAATTGCCAGCACAATCGGTACAACCACACATGCCATAATAATGATAATAAGCGGTTCCATCGCAGCCAGAAGTGACTGGGTCTCCATTTCTACCTCATCCTCATAATACTCTGATACTTTGTCCAGCATATCCTCCATATTACCGGTTTCCTCACCAATTTCTATCATGTGGTAAACCATAGGTGGAAATACTCCACTGTCTGCCAGCGGTTTCGATAAGGAGATGCCCCTCGTAACCTCTTCCTGTGCCTCTTCCAGTGCATGCTTTACGATTGCATTGCTCATCATTTCAGCTACCAGCCGGATGGCATCCACCAGCTGAATACCGGATGCCAGTAACGTGGCTAAGGTTCTGGTCATTCGTGCACAGGCTGTTTTGATATTTAATTTTCCAAACAAAGGAGCCTTCAGACCTAATTTTCCAAAAAGTTCTGCCCCAACGGAAGTTTTCTTAAACTCTTTTAAAAAGAGAACAACAGCCACCAGTACAATCAGCATAATATACCAGCTGTTTACAAAAAAATCACTGACTGCCATTACAGCCAATGTAATACCCGGAAGCTGTCCACCCACCTCATCAAATGATTCGGTAAAGGTCGGTACAATCTTAATCATCATGATTGCCACAACAACAATGATTACAAGAATCAATATACATGGATAAATTGCAGACTTTACAATCAGTCCTTTCAGATGCGCATCTTTCTCAAAGGAAGTGCCCATACGATTTAACGCTTTATCCAGTCCACCGGAAGTCTCTCCTGCCGCAATCATCTGAATCATGAGAGGTGGAAAAATCTTAGGATGCTCTGACATTGCCGCAGCAAGCGTCTCACCTTTCTGCACAGCGTCCCTTACATCCTCAAGTGCCGACTTAAAGCTCTTGTTTTCCGTCTGTTCTGCCAGCATGGAAAGAGCCTCAATCACGGTAACACCGGCATTCAATACACTCTCGAACTGGCGGCAGAATACGCTCAATTCCCGAACGCTTACCGCTTTTCCAATATGGATATCGATATCCTTATTCAGTGCATTGGCTTTACTGATGGAAACAATAACACTTCCTCCAGCCTTTAACTCTCCGGAGGCTGCCTCTATATTGATTGCGTCAATCTGCCCGGACTGGGGTTTTCCGTCCGGTCCGATAATCTCATACTTATAACTAGGCATTTATGTAATCCTTTCTGGGCTTAATATAGCTTCTGCTGCATACTCTCGGTATCCTGGGCAAACTCCACGCAGTTGGCTCCGTCAATCTTATGCTTCAGATAAAGGTTAAACAGTGAGTCGTCCATGGTCTGCATGCCCAGCTTCTTACTTGTCTGCATAATAGATGGTATCTGATGAGCCTTATCCTCTCGGATCAGGTTCTTGATGGCCGGTGTGCCTAACATAACCTCAAAGGCTGCCACCCGTCCTTTCCCGTCAATGGTGGGAAGAAGCTGCTGGGATATAACCGCTTCCAGTACGGAAGCCAGCTGGCTTCTGATCTGGTTCTGCTGGTGGGCCGGGAATACATCCACAATACGTTCAATAGTCGGTGCCGCACCAATGGTATGCAGTGTGGAGAACACTAAGTGTCCGGTCTCTGCTGCAGTAATGGCAGTGGATATGGTATCGAAGTCACGCATCTCTCCTACCAGTATGATATCCGGATCCTCACGGAGTGCTGCACGTAGTGCATTTCCATAGGAATCGGTATCCAGTCCGATTTCCCTCTGATTGACAATGGCGTGATTATGCTTATGTAAATACTCGATTGGATCCTCAAGAGTAATGATATGTTCATTTCGCTCTTTATTGATGACATCAATCAGGGATGCCAGCGTGGTAGATTTACCACTTCCGGTGGGTCCTGTTACCAGTACCAGGCCACGTTTCTTCTTGGTCAGTCCAATAACCGCCTCCGGCACTCCCAGGCTTTCCGGTGTGGGAATCTTGGAGCCTACGATTCGAAGAACTGCCGCATAGGAGCCTCTCTGTTTAAATGCATTGACACGGAACCGGCCAAGATCCGGATGGGCATAGGCGAAATCCACTTCTCCTTTCTCATCCATAGTTGCCTGCTGCTTAGGTTGAAACAGGGACTCTACCAGTTCCTTTGTCTTTGCTGGTGTCAGCACTTCAAAGGCTGCCATCTCATATAAGGTACCGCTGATACGGCACTTGGGTTTAATTCCTACTGTAATATGTATATCAGATGCATTGTTTGCCTTTGCAGTGGCAAGCAGATTGTACATATTTGTTTCCATTTTCTATTTCCCCCATCTGTATTTCCTTCTTAAGAATCATCCTTATGATCCATTTCTGCACTGCAGACTACAATTCATCATCATCCTCGAATGCAACACGTCTGACTTCCTCAACGGTTGTAATTCCTTTCAGTGCATATTCCACTGCACCCATGCGGAGGGTTTTCATTCCCTGCCTTAATGCAATGGCCTCAAGCTCATCTGCATTATCTCCACGGTTAATGGCCTGGCGCAGTTCTGCATTGATGGGCATAATCTCATAGACACCGATTCGTCCATAGTATCCGGTTCCTCCGCATCGGACACATTCTTTATGTCCGGGATGCTTAATCATCACCCTGCGGGTCGGGTCCGTAATACCTAAGGTCTTCTTTTCTCTCTCATCTGCTTCTTTTAAAGTTCCGCAAACCGGGCAGACCCTGCGCACCAGTCGCTGTGCAATCACCCCCACTACGGAATCGGAAATCAGATAGTTTTCCACTCCCATATCCGCAAGACGGGTAATGGTATTGGCAGAACTGTTTGTATGTAAAGTACTGACAACCAGATGTCCTGTAATAGATGCCTTAACGGCGATCTCTGCGGTCTCCTGGTCTCGAATCTCACCAATCATGATGATATCCGGATCCTGTCGCAAAATAGAACGAAGGGCACTGCTGAATGTCAGTCCTGCTTTCTCATTTACCTGTACCTGGTTGACTCCGTTTAAGTTAGCCTCAACCGGGTCTTCTACTGTAATAATATTAACTCCCTCCACATTCAACTCGCTAAGAGCGGTATATAATGTGGTGGATTTTCCACTTCCGGTAGGTCCTGTTACCAGGATCAGGCCGTTGGGATGGCTTAATATACGATTAAATTTGTCTAATTCTTCATCCGGGAATCCCAGATCACGTTTATCCATGGTAAGGGCTTTCTTCTGGGCAATTCGCATAACGACCTTTTCTCCGTAGACTGTAGGCAGAATGGAAACACGGATATCGTACTCCTGTCTGTCTACAATGCTGGTAGCTCGTCCGTCCTGTGGGCGTCGTTTTTCAGAAATATCAAGGCCGCTGACAATCTTGATTCTCGCAATCAGTGCTGCATGAAGGCCGATATCATGCCGCATCACCTCATGTAATACGCCATCCACACGGAAACGGATGCGCACCTGATTTTCCAACGGTTCGATATGGATATCACTGGCACGCTGGTGGACAGCCTGCTCCACAATCTGTCCTAAAAGTCTGACAATCGGTGCCTCAGCGACATTCGATTCGTCATTCTTCTCAGCTTCCCGTGCTTTTTCCTGTTCTTCGCGTTCTTTTGTGTACTGTTCCGCCACCCGGAGTGCTTCGGCATTACCATAATAGCGGTCAATGGTTGCTGCAATATTGCTGGGTGTCGCAACATACCGTTCAATCTGGAGACCTGTGATAATGGAAACATCATCCATTGCACGGATATCCAGTGGATCGCTCATTGCCACTTTAATCAGATTCGGATTTTTCTCGCTAAATTGAAATGGAATCAAGCTGTATTTTCTCAATATAGATTCCTGCAACAGCTTAATAACTTCCTCCGGTATTCTTACCGTGGATAAATCAATGCCCGGCAGTTTTAACTGCTCGCACATTGCCTTCATAATCTGCTTCTCATCTGTGTAGCCCAAATCAATCAGCAGTTCTCCGAGACGCATATCTCTCTTTTCAGTTTTCTGAATGCCCAAGGCCTTTACAAGTTGATCCTGGCTGATCACCCCGGCATCTACCAGTAAATCACCCAGTCGTTTCTTCCGGCCAAACCCGATTGGCTTATCCATCTTACAATAACACCCCAGTATTTGTAGCTATACTACATTTTGTATTATCTAATTTGTATTATACTATTTTCATTCTGGATTGGCAAGTATTTGAACAAATATTACAAAATTATTTGCCCAGCCCTCTGGTTTTTCTTACTAAAGTACTAATTTCTATTATACCTTCGTCCTGTTTTTATCATTGTTTTCGGAATTTTGACGTTTATTCCTGTCTTTTCCTGTCACATTTTGATGCCCTGAAGTCAAACTAAAGTGTGCGTATAGAACCCTTCTATAAAACAAATACTATCCTTATCTTGTTCCCGGAACACATGATAATATCAAAATCGGAGTAATCGTATGCAATCTTATTTTATGCGTTTTTTTAAAAATATAGCAGGAATTTATCTCTGCGCCGTCTGCTGTCTCAGCTATGCCACCATGATAGATGCGGTCCCTGACCATGTATATCTGTGCGAGGGAGATGAGCTTTCTCTGGACAGCAAACTCCCGGTGGCTCTCAAAATGAGTGACAGCAGGCAGAGTGTCATGGCGGACATCGGGCATAACACATATGAAACCTTAAAAAGAGAACAAACAGGCACTGCCTGTGAATCTCTTTCAGAAGGCGAATATACTTTAGACTGCTGTCTGTTTGGAATCTTTCCTATTAAGGAAGTGCAGCTTTCTGTTGTGGATGGAAAACAGCTCTATGTCAGTGGCCATGTGGTAGGCATTTACGGGGCTTCCCAGGGAGTTCTCGTACTGGGTTCCAGTCCGGTGGAAGCCGATGATGGAAGCTATCAGGAGCCTGCGGAGCATGTCCTCTTTTCCGGCGATTACATTACTGCCGTAAATGGAGAAAAAATCCAAAAAAAAGAGGAATTAATAGAAGCAGTGAACCATTTCGGCAGTGCTCCCATGATTCTTACTTTATGGCGCGGTTCAGAGCAGATTGATGTGTCGGTCTCTGCTGTTTCTGCTGCCGATGGCGGCTATATGCTCGGGCTGTGGGTAAAGGATGACATGGCAGGTATCGGAACACTTACTTATTATGACGACCAGGGAAATTTCGGAGCATTGGGACATGGCATCGGAGACGGACAGACCAAGGATTTATTGCGCCTTTCCAATGGCAGACTTTACCGTGCCCGGGTTGTAGATATTAAAAAGGGAAAACGAGGGGATCCCGGGGAAATTCAGGGAATCGTCTATTACGGAGCAAAAAACCGTATTGGCGAGGTAGCCAGCAATACTAAAATCGGTATTTATGGAAAACTTGACGAAAATTTCCTGTCAGAACGGAATGGGCAGGATATGCTGTACCCTCTTGCCTACAAGCAGGAAATCAAACAGGGTCAGGCTTTCGTACTCTCAGATGTCAGCGGAACCCCACAGTTTTACCGGATTGAAATCGATGATATAGACTACTCGCCTGCTGACACCAACAAGGGAATCCATTTTCATGTGGTGGATGAAAACCTGCTATCCCTTACCGGCGGAATCGTGCAGGGATTAAGTGGTTCCCCCATTGTGCAGGACGGAAAGATCATCGGAGCTGTAACCCATGTGCTGGTCAACGATCCAACAAAGGGATATGGGATTTTTATTGAAAATATGGTGGAGCACTAAAATACCTTTTTCTGTTTTCAGGCTAACTGACACTGCATATGTTCATGAATCACCTTTGGCTATGTAAGATATGCGTCCGGGGACATACAGCACTGAAAAATACTCTATATGTCCTCACACGTCAATTCTACATTGTAATCTGAGCTTTTTCGGGACATAGAACTGTCAAAAATTTCCTATATATCCATTTCACCGTGAAAGATTAACTACAAAACTTTCTTGCGCTTTATCCGGTAACATGCTATAATGTTACAAAAGCAAATTTTCATAGCAGGCATGGCCATTGGCTACATGTTCTTCCATATATCTTAGTTTATTGATTACATATCCCGAAAATTCTTGCTTTTTATTACCACACTACAACTGAAGGCAGGAATTTTCTGAATGCATGGTTCTGTAAATGTACCGTACGGTAATGCAGTAACTGACTTTACAGACTAAAGATTTCTGCCGGCATATACGAAGGAGGAATCTTATGTCAGGAAACAGAGAGTACAAAAGTGATGTTTTTTCAATGCTGATGGAGGACAAGGCAAATGCTCTTCAGCTTTACAATGCCATGAACCATTCGGATTATTCTGACCCGGAGCTGGTGGAGATTCACACATTGGATAAAGGAGTATCCCTTTCCGTCAGAAATGATGCCGCATTCATTCTGGATGCAAGTTTAAGCATTTACGAGCACCAGTCCAGTATCTGCCCCAACATGCCGGTACGCTGTCTGGTCTATTTTACGAACATTCTGGAACGCCTGTTAAAAAAACGCAACATTTACGGTCGTTCCCTGATTCGCATTCCAATTCCAAAATTTGCTGTATTTTACAATGGACAGGAAGATCAGCCTGATGAATATGAAATGAGGCTGTCTGATGCTTTTGAAAAACCGGTAGAGAATCCGGAACTGGAACTGACATGTCATATATATAACATCAATAACGGACATAACGCAGAGCTTCTTAATCGCTGCCCTGTTTTAAAGGAATATATGATCTTCGTGGATTATGTCAGGGAATACCACAAGCGGGAAGGCTATGAAAATCTTGAAACTGCAATCAACCTTGCAATCAACCGATGCATAGAGGAAAATGTCCTGAAGGACTTTTTAAGCGAGCATCGTTCGGAGGTGGTAAAAGTGACACAGCTGGATTATACATTTGACAGACAAATTGCATTAGAACGTGAAGAAGCTGTTCGAGACGGAATCGAAATAGGTATTAAAAAGGGTATTAAACAGGGTGTTAAACAGGGTGTTAAACAAGGCATTGCGCAGGGATTTAAACAAGGCTCTGAGCAGGGATTTAAACAAGGCTCTGAGCAGGAACGTATTACCGCTATCAAAAATATGCTCTCTTTAGGGGTTTCCCCAGAGCTTATTCTTACAAAATATTCGGAAGAAGACTACACCAAAGCTACGTTAACATCAAATGATGGACAAGAGAACTCATAAGAAACACCCGGGCAGAATTTGCCCGGGTGTTTCTTAGTCTATTCTATTCTTATTCCTATTCTATTCTACTCTGCTCTACTCCCCTGTTATTCTCTGCGCCAGTGCCTTCATCTCTCGGGCATTCTGAATCACGGTATCTGTAATTTCTACACCGCCAAGCATCCGAGCCAATTCCTGCACACTTTCCTCTTCATTGAGCGGATGAATCCGGGAAATGGTCTCATTATTCTCGACGGACTTTTCGATCAGGAAATGGACATCTGCCATGGCTGCAATCTGCGGCAGATGAGTAATACAAATAATCTGGTGTGTCCCGGCTAAAAGTTTCATCTTCTGGGAAACCATCTGGGCAGTTCTGCCACTGATTCCACTGTCAATCTCATCAAAAATAAGGGTCGGTATCTCATCGGTATCTGCCATAACGGTTTTAACAGCAAGAGCAATACGTGACAGTTCTCCACCGGATGCCACCTTTGCAAGCGGTTTTACCGGTTCACCCGGATTGGTACTGATCATAAATTCCGCTTCGTCCGTACCGTTGGCACTGTAGTCGGTCTGCCTGAACTCCATGGAAAACTGCACATCCAGGAAATTCAAATCCTCAAGTGCCTGGGCGATTGCATCCGAAAGCCCGCCAGCTTCCTTCTGCCGGATTTCAGATACTTCTGTACACAGGGCATCCAGTTCTCTCTTTTTCAAATCTAAAGATGATCTTAACTTTTCCAGATAAGTATCATAATCCCGTAATACAGCAATCCGTTTGGACTTTTCCTCAGCTGCCGCTTTGATTTCCTCAATGGTGCTTCCATACTTGGATTTCAAGTGATTGATTTCATCCAGCCGTTTCTCGGTCTGATAGAAAACCTCCTCATCAAATTCCTCCTCGGAAAGATAAGAAGCAATCTCATGATTAAAATCACTTAACAGGTTATCAATGTCAGTCAATGACTGCTCCATCCCTGCAAGCTTCTCATCATATTGTGAAACCGTACCAAGTCCTCTTAGTGCTCTGCCAATCAGCTCCGATGCGCACTCTCCGTCACCGCCGGTGGCCCCGTAGGTCATACTGACCGCATCCATAATCTGCTTGCCATTTGCAAATTTTTTATACTGTTCCTCAAGGATTGCGTCCTCATTATCCAATAGATTTGCGTCCTCAATCTCCTTTACCTCATATTCCAGAAAGGACAATTCCCTGGCCCGTTCCTCGGAATCCGTATTGGAGGAATCCCATTCTTTCTTCAGTTTCTGATACTCATGAAAGCATGCTGACAAACGGATTTTTTTATCTCCTAACGCATCCTTTGCATAGGCATCCAGAATTTCCAAGTGTTTTTTCTTAGACAGCAGTGACTGATGTTCATGCTGACCATGAATGTCAATAAGAAGTGATGCCACCTCTTTCAATTTCGATACGGAGACCGCCTCTCCATTGACCCTTGCGATAGCACGTCCTGCCGTAATCTTTCTGCTTAAAATTACCGTCTCGTCCTCGGCTTCAATTCCCAGAGAGCGGATTTTTTCCAGTACTTTTGGATTTTCCACGAAAAATACCAGTTCCACAAGGGCGGTATCATCGCCCTCCCGCAAAAGTTCCTTCGGAACTTTTTCTCCCAGTGCCAGTGAAACTGAGCCGATTATAATGGATTTTCCGGCACCGGTCTCTCCTGTTAAAATATTCAGTCCATCTTTTAATGTAATCTCCGTCTCTTTGATCAAAGCGAGATTCTTCACATGTAAACTCTGCAGCATATCTTCTCCTTACTACTTTTCCGAAGCAGTAATCTTCCCCTGTTTTCAACTTGTTACTATTTTTCCATTTATAACTATTTTTTACTATTCTACAATTTTTCTTATTTTCTTCATGAACCGGATTGCAGCCTCAGACGAACGCAGCACGCATAAAATCGTATCGTCCCCCGCAAGAGAACCAACGATTTCATTTAAACGCATGGCATCCACAGCAGCCGCAACTGCACCCGCCATGCCGGAAACTGTCTTGATGACAACTATATTCTCTGCCGCATCCACGGAAAGAAAACCCTCCCTTAAAACACGGGAGTATTTTTCCAGCATGTTGGAATCTGCATCCGCAATCACAGCGTATTTTTGTCTGCCATTTGGAAGGGCTATCTTGGTAAGCTTAAGTTCCCGAATATCACGGGAGACCGTTGCCTGCGTTACCTGAAAGCCTTCTTTTTCCAGATAGGCAGACAGTTCCTCCTGGGTTTCTATATCGTTTTTCTGAATTAGTTCCAGTATTTTTGACTGTCGTGTTGTCTTCATAGAGTATCTCCTCCGGCAAATGGGCTGACCAATGTGATGAGCTTAAAAAGCTCATCTATCGGGAACATCAGCCCATGCATAATTTGCCTTCGGCAAATGGGCTGACGCTGCGTGATGAGCTTAAAAAGCTCATCACATATCACATAATTTTTTTGCGCATGATTTCCAGGAAGCTCTGATTACTGATTTTACAGATTCTTACGGTGCTGGCTGCCTGGGAAATCCGCACACGGTCACCGACTTTCAGGTGCTCCGGTGTATCGCCGTCAAAGCTTACGCAGGCAGTCTCATCCCGCTGGAAACGTCTGCTTCCCATCTCAATTTCCACCACATCCTCGGCTCCAAATACAATGCTGGGGGAATTTAAATCATGGGCATTGATGGGGGTCAGAAGAAGCACCCGGGCCTTGGGATCCACAATCGGTCCTCCGGTAGACAGATTATAACCGGTAGAGCCTGTGGGCGTGGCGATAATGACTCCATCTGCATGGAAGGTTGCGAGATATTCCCCGTTTACATAGACCAGCAAAAGGAGCATTGACAGATCCCCGGACCAGTGGATGACTACATCATTTAATGCCAGATGTGCTCCGCCTCCCCCCAGCTTCTCGCCGGTCAGCATAATGCGTTCTTCCATGATATATTCATCCCGCATCAGACAGTCAATGGCGCGGAAAACCGTTGTCTCCTCCAGTTCACACAGATATCCGAGGGTACCCAGATTCACCCCGATCAACGGAATCTGTAAAGACTCTACTTTCGTTGCAGCCCGAATCAGTGTACCGTCACCGCCCAGCACCATGATGCACTCCGTATCAGATGGAATTTCAGAAAGTTCAAAACCCTTTTCATCATCATCCTCCACGCTGCTGACGCAGATATCCCCACTGCCACCCTTTTGCTGTATGTATGTGACAATCTCCCTGGAAAGTGCCAGATTCTGATCCTTATATCGGTTGGTGATCAACATGAATTTACGCATTTATTTATCCAGTTCTCCGTGTGCGGCCTCCACAACTGCGTGAATGTCCACGGATTCCTCCTTTACCGTTTCCTCAGATTTCTGAATATGTACCAGATATTCGATATTACCCTCAGGTCCCTTGATGGGAGAATATTCCAGATGCAGCACGGAAAAACCATTTTCCAGTGCAAAAGAAATAATATTGGTGATTACTTCCTCATGCACTGCCTTATCCCTTACCACACCCTTTTTCCCGACTTTCTCACGTCCGGCCTCAAACTGCGGCTTAATGAGACAGACCATCTCTCCTCCCTCAGCAAGAAGCTCACGGACCGGCCCCAGAACCTTCGTCAGGGAAATAAAAGAAACATCCACCGATGCGAAATCCAGCACATCCGCAATGTCCTCCGGAGTTACATACCGGATATTGGTTTTTTCCATACATACTACCCGGGGATCCTGTCTTAGTTTCCAGGCAAACTGCCCGTAACCCACATCTACGGAATAGACCTTTTTTGCTCCGTTCTGAAGCATACAGTCTGTAAATCCTCCCGTTGACGCACCGATATCCATACAGATTTTTCCATCCAGCCGGATGCCAAAATGGGTCATGGCCTTTTCCAGTTTGAGCCCGCCACGGCTTACATACTTTAAAGTATTGCCGTGTATCTCAATGGGGCAGTCTTCCGGAAACATGCTGCCCGCTTTATCCTCACGGTTATTGTTGACAAAAACATTGCCCTCCATGATCATGGTCTTTGCTTTTTCCCTGGAAGGCGCAAGCCCCCGCTTTACAAGAAGTACATCCAATCGTTCTTTCATTCTGTCGCCTCCGGTAATTTTGCCATAATTCTTTCCGCCACGGAATCCGGGTCCATGCCCAGTGCTTTTTTTAGTTCCCCTACATCCCCATGCTCCACAAAGCAATCCGGGATTGCTATACTTAAAAATCTTACGGAAATTTCCTCTTCCATAAGCATGGATGCCACATGCTGCCCCAGACCGCCGCTAGCCACATTCTCCTCCAGCACAACCAAAAGGTCATGGCTTTCTGCCAGGGTTTGCACCAGGTCTCTGTCAAAGGGAACAGCAAAACGCGCATTGACAACCGTTGCCATAATTCCCTTCGTCTCCAGAAGCGCACGCACCTCCCATGCCGTCTGAACCATAGAACCAATGGCAAAGAGTGCCACACGGCTTCCTTCTACCAGTACCTCTGCGCGGCCCTTTTCAATTGGTGCACGCTTTTCCTTCCATAAATCACAGGCCTCGCCCCGGGGATAGCGGATTGCCACCGGTTCCTCAGCGGCAATGGCAAATTTTAACATGTCAGAAAGCTCCCACTTATTTTTCGGAGCCATCACCGTCAGATTCGGAATACCAGACAGATAGGACAGATCAAAAATCCCCTGGTGAGTTGCCCCATCCTTACCCACAAGTCCGGCCCGGTCAATGGCAAAAACCACTGGAAGTTTCTGGGCGCAGACATCATGTAGGATCTGATCATATGCCCTCTGTAAAAACGAAGAATAGACGGCAAACACCGGCTTAAGTCCGGCTTTTGCCATTCCCGCCGCAAAAGTAACCGCATGTTCTTCCGCAATTCCCACATCAAAGAAACGATCTGGGAACATATTTCGGAAACGCTTAAGTCCGGTTCCCTCTCCCATGGCTGCAGTAATCGCAACAAGCTTTGGCTCCCGCTCTCCCATCTTGCGCATCACGGTAGAAAACACATCTGTATAATTGGCTTTACTTTGTTTCTGAAGCGGCACACCGGTGTCAACATCAAAGGGGCCGGTTCCATGAAAACGTGCAGGATGACGTTCTGCAGGAAGATAACCTGCTCCCTTCTTGGTGCGGACATGTACCAGAACCGGTCCCCGTACACGCTTTGCCTCGTCAAAGATTTTCCACATGTCACGAATATTCGTACCATCCACCGGTCCCAAATACGTGATTCCCATATTTTCAAAAAACATGCCGGGAACAAAAAGCTGCTTGATTCCGCTTTTTGCATTGTGGATTTTCCGAACCATTTTCTCGCCTACCACCGGGATTTTATTCAAAGAATTTGTCACACCATTCTTTAAGTCCAGATAGGCGTCCGAGGTTCGAAAAGAACTTAAATACTGATTCATCCCGCCCACATTTTCGGAAATGGACATCTGATTATCATTTAAAACGATGATAAAATTGGACTTCATGCGGGAAGCATTGTTCATAGCCTCATAGGCCATGCCTCCGGTTAATGCCCCATCTCCGATGACGGATACCACGTAGTAATGCTCTCCCATCAGTTCTCTGGCCTGTGCCATTCCCAGTCCGGCAGAAATGGAGGTGGAACTGTGTCCTGTATTAAAGGCATCCGCCTCATCTTCCTGTGTTTTCGGAAAACCACTCATTCCGCCATATTCTCTTAGCGTGGCAAATCCGTCTTTCCTGCCGGTTAGAATCTTATGGGTGTAGGACTGGTGCCCCACATCCCAGATTACACGGTCTATGGTCAAATCAAAGGAAAGGTGTAATGCCATGGTAAGTTCAATCACCCCGAGGTTTGATGCCAGATGACCTCCGGTTTTGGAAATGTTTTCCACTAGAAAATCACGGATTTCTTCTTTCAGTTTTCCCAGTTCTTCTTCATTCAGTTCTTTGATATCATTTATCTTATTTATCCGATCTAAAACCATAGTTTCCTCAATTACAAATTACTTTTCAAAGCTGCGTGTCCTGTCGCAGCATCTGGATTTCACACTTATCTTAACGGTTTCTGTTAATAAGATAAAGAAACAGTTCCCGCAAAAAAGTGTGATTTCCCCGCAGTTTGTCCAGAATAGAAACTGCCTCCTCTGAAAACCTGCGCACATCCTCCTTTGCCTTGTCCAGCCCCTCAAAGGCCACATAAGTAGCCTTATCATTTTTGTCATCACTTCCAATGGGTTTTCCCAGCTGTTCAAAGGTGCCCGTCACATCCAGAATATCGTCCTGAATCTGAAATGCCAGCCCCAGCTTCGTACCCGCCGCTTCCATCTGTGCAACCTCGATGTCATCTGCTCCGGCAAGTACAGCTCCAATCATAAGCGAGGCCTCAAGCAATGCGCTGGTCTTAAGGCGGTAAATAAAGTCCAGACGTTCCCTGTCAATGGTCTGACCGTTTTTTTCACTTTCCACATCCACAACCTGTCCGCCGATCATGCCGTAAATGCCTGCTTTTTTTGCCAGAATCTGAAATGCTTTTGCCACACGTATATCACCGGCATTCTGCACAACTGCAGATACAGCTGTCTCATAGGCATAATTTAAAAGTGCATCACCGGCAAGAATCGCCATAGCCTCCCCATATACTGCATGTGTAGTCTTTTTTCCCCGGCGGTATTCATCATTATCCATAGCCGGAAGGTCATCATGAACAAGAGAATACGTATGGATCATCTCGATTGCAGCCATAAAGGCTTCAATCACATTTCCCTTTCCGCCAAACATCTGATAAGATGCCTCCATCAGCATCGGACGCAGTCTTTTACCACCTGCAAAAACACTGTAATCCATGGCATCCAGCACCGTCTGCTGAAATCCTTTTTCTTTTGGCATATATGTGCGAATTTTATCTTCAATGGCAGAAGCCCTGTTTAAAATTTCCTGTTCGATATCCATCAGAATTCCTCCAGTTCTCCATTTTCATTTAATACCTGCATGGCTTTTTCAATGGAATCCAGTGACCGATTCGCTGCCTTAATCTGTTCCAATCCCTGTTTATACAAGGCAAAGGACTGATCCAGTGTCACATCCTCTGCCTCCATCTGATCCAGAATTGACTCGATTGCCGCAAACCGTTCTTCTAAACCCGGTTCTTTTCTCTTGGAATTCTCATCCCCATCCATGACCTCTGCATTCTTTGTTACTTTTTCTTCCACGTTGCAATTGCTATCACTTTTTTCCACTTTATTTCTTCCTGCTTTTTCTTCATATTATGATATAAGGGTTAAAAAGTATTTTGCCCCTTATTTGATACACGAATTGTTCCGCTGCAAGCAAACTCCGCAATTCTACACCCATTCGGAATCCGTCTCTGTCACCCTGGCATGCACGGTTCCATCCAGCATCCGGATATGAACCGTATCTCCTTTTTCTACCGACTTTGCCGACCGGACTGCTTTTCCATCCTGCCCTTCCACAAATGCATATCCACCGCTTAACTTTCTGACCGGAGAATAGCTGTCAAGTGTTCCCGCCAGCAAAGAAAGAGTATGACGCCTGTCCTTAATCAGACTTCTCATACTATCCGTCAGCTTTTCTTCATAATCCGCTGCCCTGTGCCTGTTTTCATTCAGGCGGTTCTGCGGGCTCAGATAATGCAACTGCATCTTATCCCGGTTGAGCCGCTCTCTGGCAAAGGCAAGCTTCCGGCTTAATTCCTTATCCATCTGCTGTCTCAGTCCCGCAAGCTCTGCTATCGTCTGCCGGTAATCAAATACTGCAAGTTCTGCCGCTGCTGACGGTGTTGGTGCCCTGAGATCCGCCACGTAATCCGCAATGGTCCAGTCCGTCTGGTGTCCCACTGCGGAAATAACCGGTGTCCTGCACTCAAAAATTGCCCGGGCCACGATTTCCTCATTAAATGCCCAGAGATCTTCGATGGAACCGCCGCCTCGTCCGACAATCATCACATCCACCCCCATCATATCAAGGGCGTGAATACCGTTTACAATGGATTCCGCCGCCCCCAGTCCCTGGACCTGCGCCGGGTAGAGAATCAGCTGTACAAAGGGGTTCCGTCTGGCAGAAATATTCCGGATATCCTGAATTGCCGCACCGGTGGGTGCTGTTACAATACCGACTGTTTTTGCAAAAGGGGGAATTGGCTGTTTATACTCTTTAGCAAACATCCCCATCTCTTCCAGTTCCTGCTTCAGCTTTTCAAATTCCAGATATAGGTTTCCTCTTCCATCCTGCTCAATATTTCTGGCATAAATCTGGTATTTTCCGTCACGCTCATAGACTTCAATGGAACCGGTCACAATCACCATATCCCCCTCTTTCATGGGAAAAAGCAACCCCCGCTTGCGGTTCCCCGCAAACATGACAGCATCTATTGTGCCGGTTTCGTCCTTCAGTTTAAAATAAATATGTCCTCTGCTGTGATATTTGCAGTTGGAAACCTCGCCCTTCAGACTGATTTCATGCAGCATAAAATCCTGGGCAAACATATTTTTTATATATTGATTAACCTGTCCTACAGAATAAACATTATTCATTTTTTGCAAATTTTGCCAGAACCCCGTTTACAAAAGAAGAGGACTCATCGGTTCCATACTTCTTTGCCAGCTCCACGGCTTCATTAACAGCTACCTTAAAGGGAATATCATCATCAAACAGAATCTCATAGACTGCCAGACGGATGATTGCCAGATCCACCTTACCCATACGGCTGGTTTTCCATCCCTTTGCAGCTCCATTGATGGCCTCATCTATCTCAGGGAGATGGGAATACACATCCTGAAAGCGTTCTGTAACCATATCCACTTCATGATCCTTTATATGATCAAGTTCCTCGCCGAAAAGTTCCAGCTGCTCTGTAAGCTCTTTTTCATCATAGAATTCCACACGAAAAAGTATTTTAAATACACTATCTCTTAATTCTCTTCTAGTCATTTTATCTCCTCATAATATAAGTAAAGGATGTCCTATGTCAGACATCCTTTATTATAGCATATTCTCTTTCAAATACAAAGCGTTAAATGTCGTTTTCCATGCTGACGCTTGCAATACGGACATTAACCACAGCAACTGTAAGCCCTGTCATATTCTCAATGGCAGATTTCACCTTTTCCTGTACCTTTGCCGAAACCTCCGGAATGCTGAATCCATATGCAATATTGATTGCAACATCAACCTTGACCTCATTGTCCACAATCTCTGTCATGATTCCCTTTGACAGGTTCTTCATGCCAAGCTTGCTGACAATCTCGTTCGTAATATTGCCCGCCATGGAACTGACCCCATCCACCTCTGTTGCGGCAAGACCTGCGATTATTGCAACAACCTCGTCTGCAATACGGACTTCCCCGACGGGATCTTCTTTTATCTGAAATGTTTTTCTGCTATCAGCCATAATGCAATGCCTCCTACATGATTTATCTATTTTATTATAGCAGACTCTGTATTATTTGGAAAGCACAATTTGTACAGGAATCATAACTATACGGTTTCCCCCTTGGCCACATACACCTGATAAGAATCATTACCGGTCAGAGATTTTCCGGCAGAAATTCTTACATCCTTATCGGTGATGACATACTCTACATTTGCATTTTCACCGACAATGGTATCCTGCATCAGAACACAGTTTTTCACTTTTGCGCCTTTTCCGACATGGACACCACGGAACAGCACGCTGTTCTCCACTTCGCCTTCAATAACACATCCATCGGCGACCATCACATTCTTTGCCCTAGAGCCCGAAATGTATCGTGTAGGGTTGTCGTCACGAATCTTTGTATAAATCTGATTCGGAGAAAACAGGGCAGTTAAATTTTCTTCCTGAAGCAGACGCATATTCTCCTCAAAATAGCTCTGGGTATCATGGATATTTGCCACATAACCGTCGTAACAGAAGCCTCTGATATCCATACGGTCAATCTGTCTTGCCAGAAGATCCCGGACAAAGTAGGTATATCCATGAATATAGGCATCATCAATGAGATCTATCAGCAGCTTTCTGTCAACCACATAAATATTCATGCTGAAATTAATCTCACCCTCGTCGGTGGGATTAATATAAATCTTGCTGACATGGTCGCCATTCATCCCAAGGGTGTAATATAATGCATCCCTTTCCCTGCTCTGGCGAATAAATGCCTTTGGAATTTCCTGCTTCCGGTACATAATCGTAACATCTGCGCCACTCTTAATATGTGCATCCAAAAGCTCATTGAAATCAAAATTAAGTGCAAGGTTTGCATCGGTCATAATAACGTACTTCTGTGGCTGCTTGAGAAGGTAGCCGCGAATACTCTCCAATGCCTCGATTTTTCCCTCAAACACCTTCACCTGCTTCTGGGCAAAGGGAGGTACGATATTCAGTCCGCCGTTTTTGCGAACCAGATCCCACTCACGGCCTGCACCGAGATGATCCAGCAGGGAATGATAATTCTTTCTAACGATCATGGAAATATTGTCAATGCCGCTGTGTACCATGCTGGAAAGCATAAAATCGCAAAGACGATATCTGCTGGCAAATGGAATGGATGCCATGAGGCGCTCCGATACAAGCTCCGGTACCATACTGTCATAACTGTTTGGAAAAATAATACCCAATGCCTCTGTATTTGAATTTAACATTGCTCCTCACCCTCCTTCACATCTTCATAAACCATGGCACTTGGACCAATCTTAGCTCCTTTTCCGATGGTCACATCTGCTGCAATCGTTGCCACTTCACCAATGCCCTCTCCCTCATGTTTTACACCGACAATGGCATTCTCCTCAATGGTTGCATTCTCCGCTATAATACAGTGTTCGACCACTGCCCCTGCTTTAATGGTAGAGTGCCCCATAACAACAGCATCCTCAACCACTGCTCCTTCTTCTACCGTAACTCCTGCAAAAAGGATGGAGTGCTTAACCGTTCCCTTTATATTACATCCATCTGTAATCATACAATTATCAAGAACTGCATGCTCACCGATGCGGTGTCCGGTCATACCACTGTTCCGGCTGTAAATCTTCCAGTTATCATCAAAAAGATCAATTCCACTGTGCTCCGGATCCAGAACCTCCATATTTGCCTCCCAGAGAGATGGAATGGTTCCAACATCCTTCCAGTATCCATTGAAATGGTAAGCATACATCTTCCGGCCATCCCGCAAAAGGTTCGGAATAATGTTATTTCCGAAATCATTCTCTGAGTTCGGATCTGCTTCATCCTCAATTAAGTATTTCTTTAAAACATCCCAGTTAAATATGTAAATTCCCATGGAAGCCAGATTAGACTTTGGCTCCTTTGGTTTCTCCTGAAACTCTGTAATCCTGTCATTTTCATCTGCTACCATAAGCCCAAAGCGGGAAGCGTCCTCCCACGGAACTTCCATGACTGCAACAGAAAACTCCGCTCCCTTCTCCTTATGGAATGCAAGGAAATCGCTATAATCCTGTTTACAGATCTGATCACCTGACAGAATAATAACATACTGCGGATCATACCGCTCAATAAATGCAATATTCTGGTAAATCGCATTTGCCGTACCCTTATACCAGTCCGAGCCGGATGCCTTCTGGTATGGTGGCAGAACATGAACTCCACCGTAGAGACGATCCAGATCCCAGGGCTGTCCGTTTCCAATATATTCATTCAAAACGAACGGCTGATACTGAGTCAGAATACCCACTGTATCAATTCCCGAATTTACGCAGTTCGACAGAGGGAAGTCGATGATTCGATACTTTCCACCAAATGGAACTGCAGGTTTTGCAAGTTTTTGTGTCAACGCATACAGTCTGGAACCCTGTCCTCCGGCGAGCAGCATTGCAACTAGTTCTTTTGCCATATAAGTTTCCCCCTTCAAATTTCATATTGATGACAATTCTATGGTATCATAACAAAAGATAAATTCCTAGCACTTTCGCTTATTTTAGTAACGTTTTTTTACAACCGGGTCTCCTCTATCCATTTCTTAATATAATCGAACTTAATTTCCAGTTTCCCATCATAGATTCTAACCGGAACAGGCTGATCCAATCCATAGAGAATCGGCCATGAATCTTCCTCATTCTCCAGATAATACACCAGCAGTTTCTGCTGATATGGATCTAAAATCCAGTATTCCCGAACTCCTGCTTCCACATACTTCGACAACTTCTTAATATGATCTTTGCGTCTCGTGGATGGAGAAGTAACCTCCAGAACAAAATCCGGCGCACCATAAACGCCCCAGCGTTTCACCCTGTCATCATGACAGAGGATACCTACATCCGGCTGAACCATAGTTTTCTCATCACAGTCCAGCTGCACATCCACCGGAGCAATCAGTGGCTTACAGGAACCTCCATTCTCCATAATGTAATTGGCAATCTGCCTATGCACTTCTCCTGCTATCTGCTGGTGCAAAAAAGAAGGTGATGCCATGTCATAAAAATATCCATCAATCAGTTCCACTCTCCTGTCCTCCGGAAGTGCCCGATAATCATCCACTGTATAGGATCCCTGTGTGTGAACCGGAAAACCGGCTTCTTCCCGCACCATAAAAGATGGTTCATCAAAGACTTTCTCCAGAGCTGCCTTCGTATCATAGCGCGGACAGGTGGTCTCCCCTGAAAAAATCTTCTGTACCGTGCCTAACGGCACCCCTGACAATTCTGATATTCTGGCATAACTGTAGCCCTTCTCCTTCTTTTTCTGCTTCATTTCCTCAATTGTCATACCGATTCCTCCTTACAGTTTTTTCTGCAGCATGTATCCATATTATTTCCATTATTGTACCAATAGTTCGGCATATTGTCAACCGTTTTATATCCGTTTTATATTCATTTTATATCCATCCGCTTCGCTTATATGCGTCAAAAAGGCAGTTCGATTATATCGAACTGCCTCTTTTCCTTATCTCTAAGGTTAATCAATCAGATCATTCTGAAACCGTGAAAGGTGCTCATAGGGAAGAATCAGCCTGCCACGGAAAAGTCCGCATCCATCGTTAATCAGACTATTATTGGCTGCAGAAAACATGTTCACATCCAGTTTGGAAAGTTCCAGCTGCTGAAGCTTCATTCCCCGCTCATATGCCTCATCAAAGTAGATACATTCCCCTTCCGGAATCCTGTCTCTTCTGGCACGCTCCAGTTCCTGTTTTTTCTCATAACCCAGATGATTGGCGGAACCAATTTCCGCAATGTCATCCATCTCTTTTGTGCGAAGCTGCATTTCCATATAGCATCCGGCACTATTGTCAAAAAAAGTAATATGCAGCGAACGATATCCGTTTGGGCTTTCCTGCTCAATATAATCCCTGAAATAGGGACGCACAGCATCATCCATCAGCTTCGATGCGCTCTCTTTGACTCCTCCTGCCGGCTCAGCCGTAAACCCACGCTCCTCCAAAAAATCAGGAAGTACATTTGCAATGCGATACAAATGACTGATTTCCTCTGATTCACGATCTTTCAGACAACTCAAATGACACTTTGGCATGGAAATCACAATACGGTATGCAATCAGGTCACGAAAACAGGTCAGCCGGTTCTTAAGCTCCGATACCGACGGATAGGTTCCGTTTTTTGTATAATAGTCATAAATATATTCCACGATGTATCCGTTAAACTTTTCCTCTGCACGAATCAGGGATTTAATTCTTCCCTTAAATGTAAAGGAAAGATACGGATACTCCTTCACCATATATTTATAAAATTCCCGGATTCTCTGGGACTGTGCCGTAAGGAAATCATTATGTTCCAACAGACCCTCAATCTGCAGAAGAAAATTACAATGGATAAGATCCACTTCGTTATGATTTTTCTTTGCGGATTCCTTTAAATCCTCCATGTACTTTTTTAAAATCCGAAGAACGGTATCTCCGGAATATAGATAATCATTTAATGTAACCATTGCTCCTACCTGTCTCTTTTGTTTCAATCCAATCCATTATACTATATCAAAACAGGCATGGCAAAGAAATAATTATTATATTTGTAACATCTGTAATGACTCATCACCCTGTTCTGTTATTTCATTTTCGCTGTTTAAAATCAATCTGAGCCAGCACAATGGCTGCAAAAATAAATATACAGCCAATAATTTCCCGGCTGCTCAGATACTGCTTAAGAATCACTGCCCCCGCCAGCACGGAGAACACAGACTCCAGGCTCATAAGCAGTGATGCAACGGTCGGATTCAGACCGTCCTGTCCCACAATTTGCAGCGTATAGGCCACCCCGCAGGACATAATACCTGCATAAAGAATCGGTATCCAGGCATTCCATGAGGCCAGAGAGCGGGCCCAGACCATGATTGTCTCTGCCGAGTGTCCCATCTCACTGTAAATCATGGGTATAAGACCGATGATACCACTGACAAAAAACTGGATACAGGACAAACGAACCCCGTCCACCAAAGGAGAAAAATGATCTACTGCCATGATCTGAACACTGAAAAAAAATGCACAGAAAAGCAGCAGAATATCACTCATCTGTATCGCGGAAAATCCGTCTTTCAGACACAGTAAAAACAATCCCACCAGTGTCAGTACCACACCACACCATATGTTCCAGCCGCATTTTCGCCCCAGGAAAATTCCCATGACTGGTACGATCAAGATGTAACATGCTGTCAAAAATCCTGCCTTCCCCACCGATGAACCGTAGGTAATTCCCAGCTGCTGGAGAGTTGATGCCGTAAAAAGCGCGGCTCCACAGATGATTCCCCCTGTCAGAAGACGCTTTCTGTCCTCTCTGTTTTGAGGTTTTCGCTGTGTGAACCCCATCTTATCCAGAAGTGCTATGACCGGAAGTAAAACCAAGCCTCCAAGTAAAGACCGTACACAGTTAAAGGTGTACGGTCCAACAGCATCTCCTCCCTGACTCTGGGCCACAAAGGCAACTCCCCAGATGAATGCAGTCAAAAGCAGTAAAGCGGAATTTCTTATTTGTTTTTTCTTACTTGTCATTTTTAAATTTCCTTTATGTACTTCATTTTTTCTCAAGGACGGACTTTAAGAAACTCTGTGTCCTTGGATTCTGCGGATGATTGAAGATATCTTGCGGCTTTCCCTCTTCAGCAATGATTCCATCTGCCATAAAGAGAACCCGGTCGGCAACCTCTCTGGCGAAGCTCATCTCGTGGGTCACACAGAGCATGGTCATTCCTTCCTTCGCAAGATCCTGCATTACTTTAAGTACCTCGCCCACCAGTTCCGGATCCAGTGCTGAAGTCGGCTCGTCAAACAGCATGATTTCCGGCTTCATGGCTAATGCACGGGCAATCGCCACCCGCTGCTGCTGACCTCCCGACAGACGGTTGGGATATTCATCGGCTTTTTCCAGAAGCCCCACCTTATCCAAAAGCATCAGGGCTTCCTCTCTGGCCGTCTTCCTGTCCACCTTTTTCACAGCCACAGGAGCTGCCATCACATTTTCCAATGCTGTCTTGTGAGGAAAAAGATTAAACTTCTGAAAACACATCCCCATTTCCAGAAGTAATCTCTGCTGCTCCTTCTTGTCAATCCGGTGTATCGTCCTGTCATTTTCCCGGTGCAAAAAGAGCGTGTCTTTAATGTATATCTTACCGCTGGTGATTTTCTCCAGCTGATTCAGGGAACGCAGGAAGGTGGATTTTCCGGCACCGGAGGGACCAATCATGCAGATTACTTCCCCCTTTCGTACCTTGAGACTGATATCCTTAAGCACCTCCAGCTCACCGAAGCTCTTTTTAATATGTTCTGTCTCCAAAATATAGGTATATGGTTCTTGCATCTTTTCTCTCCCTCCTATTCATAGACTGAAAACTTTTTCTCAATCTTATCAAAAATCCAGCTGAAAATTGCCGTAATAATCAGGTAGATAATCAATGCCGGAACGAAGACCAGATAAGACCCTTCACTGGTCATGATATTCTTGGAAATTGTAGTAATATCCATCAGCGAGATTGCAAATACTAATGAAGCATCCTTCAAAACCATAATAAACTCGTTGCAGACCGGTGGAATCATCCGCCGTACAGACTGGGGAATAATGACAATGGACATGGTCTTTGCGTAATTCATACCAAGAGCCCTGGCCGCCTCAAACTGCCCCTTGTCGATTGACTGGATGGCTGCACGGACGATTTCTGCACAGTAGGCACCACTGTTTAGGGCAAAGGAAATCAATGCTGCCAGAAATGCGCCCTTGTATACTGCTTCGTTATCGGCGGCGGAAAACAAATCCCGCCACGCAAATCCGAATATGCTTGGCACAGAAAAGTAGATCACAAACAGCTGTATCAAAAGAGGAGTACCCCGGAAAAAGAAAATATATCCGCTGCAGAATCTGCTTAATAATTTATTTTTGGATATTTTTCCCAATGCCAGGAAAGTTCCTAAAATGACACCGATAATAACCGTTAATGTGGTCAATAAAATCGTGAGCTTTGCACCATGCATCACGTTTTCCCCACATCCCAGCATACGATAAGTATAGTTGACCATCTGGCCTGCTACTTTGGCCGCACCGCTATCTGCGGAATAAATATGGCCTGCGAATCCTACATACTTCTCACTGAGCTGGCTGGCGCCGGAGGATGAGAAAGAGCAGTAGCTGATCACCCCCAGACTGTTATATGTGACCGTTACGCGCTTTCTGGATCTGCCCTGATCCTGCTTTATCAGCTTTTGCATCTGCTGGGAAGCCTGTCCTGCCATCTCTGTTCTTCCGGGTTTGATTGCCGCAAGTACAAAAACCGCAAGCAACACCAGGGCCCAGATCAGACACAGCCTTTTTGTTTTCTTTGACCATTTCGCCGGAGATACCGGCACTGCCGCCCTTTTCTTTTCATCACTCATATCTGTTTCTCCTGTTTTCCAACTTCTGTATATGGTTTTTTATTCCGCTGAACCAAACCAGTAATCGTAAGTCTCTTTGATGAATCCATCCTCTTCCATCTGTGCCAGTGCCTCATCAATAGCAGATTTCAGTGCAGTGTTCTTAAGACCCATGGCAATACCAAACTGCTCCGGCTCTTTCTCATCCTGATATACGATAGTGTACTTATCCGGATTCTGAGCCACATATCCATCTGCTACGGTACTGTCAACCACAATTGCATCCACTTCACCGTTGGTCAGCTGTGTAAAGCAGCTTGTCACCTTTTCATTCGCTACAATTTCAACATCAATGGTTCCTGTAGATTTATAATCACTCATCAGCTCGTCAGAGGTAGTCTCCTTCTGAACTGCAACTGTCATACCATCCAGATCATTGAAACTTGAAATAGCAAGATCGCTGCCTGTAGGAATGACGACTGCCTGATAATTGTTGATGTAAGGTGTGGAGAAAGCCATAGTCTCCTGACGCTCATCGGTAATGGTAACTGCAGAACATACGCAGTCATAGTTCGTGTCAATGCCGGCAAAAATACCATCCCAGGCGGTGTTGATGAAGTTCACCTCAAGACCCAGCCTGGACGCCACCTCTGTTGCAATATCAATATCATAGCCAATTGGTGTCGTTCCATCATCGGCGAAATCCTCAAATGGCGGATATCCCACTTCAACTCCCACCGTAAGGACGCCATCCTTCATCAAAGTGATGCCCGATGTATCAATACTGCTTTCCTTCTGACTTTCCGTATCTCCTGCTGCCTCACTCTCAGCAGCCCCGGACTGTGCAGCTGTACCTGCTGAATCAGCATTGGAAGAGCCACAGCCTCCAAGCATACCAAATGCCATAACTGTTGTTAACAATAATGCAATTTTCTTTTTCATACTATTTTCCTCCCTGTCTACGAAAAAAAACAAGGGTGTCCTCTTTTGAACACCCTTGTTCTTTTACATATTTAATTATAAAGCTTATCATACCTGTAGTTATTTAAAAAGTCAAGAGAGAATTTTTTGTTCGGGAAAAATGAAACATTACTGATTTGTGGCCTTTACCATTGCATCCATTGTCTTTACAGCTGCCCCGGAATCAATTGCGTTTGCAGCAAGTTTCATCCCCTCCTCAATACTCTCTGCTTTGCCTCCGATGTAAAGGGTTGCACCGGCGTTCAAAAGAACAATATCCCTCTTTGCTCCCTTTTCTTTTCCGGAAAGAATATCCTTTGTGATCTGTGCATTGACGGTTCCATCCCCTCCCTGCAGCTTGTCAATGGTACATCTCTTTAATCCAAACTGCTCCGGCGTCACCTGATAAGTATTTACCTTACCGTCTTTGATCTCAGAAACTGTTGTTGCGCCTGTCAGTGTAAACTCATCCATGTTGTCCTCTCCGCTGACCACAAACCCACGCTCCACACCAAGATTCATCATCGTACCGGCAATGACCTCTGTTAACGCCGGGGAATAGACACCCACAACCATTGCCTTCGCCCGGGATGGATTGGAAAGGGGTCCTAAAATGTTAAATACCGTACGGATACCCAGCTCTTTTCTTACGGGTCCCACATATTTCATGGCCGGATTGAAATGAGGCGCAAACATAAAACCGATTCCTGCTTCCTCTACGCATTTCTCTACAACCTCAGGATCCGCAGAAATATTAACTCCAAGTGCCTCCAGCACATCTCCTGCACCACTCTTAGATGAGATGGAACGGTTTCCATGCTTTGCCACCGGAAGCCCGGCTGCTGCGACAACAAAAGCAGAGGTTGTTGAGATATTAAAAGAATAGGTGCAGTCACCACCGGTTCCTACCAGGTCTACATAATTGTCAACCTTCGGGCTGATGGTGTTTGCCTTATCTCGTAAGACAGCTGCAATACCTGTAATTTCATCTAATGTCTCACCTTTCATACGAAGTGCCGTAAGGAAGCATGCAATCTGGGCCGGTGTTGCCTGACCGGTTAAAATCAGCTCCTGTGCCTCCATTGCCTCCTCTTTTGTCAAATCTTTTCCTTCAACCAGTTTTGCAAGTATTTCCTTCATTGTCAGTATCCTCCTATAATACATTCAGTTCTTTTTTAAACGTGCTACAGTAATCCGCCGCTGTCTGCGGGTCAAAATTGTGTTCCCGCATCAATGTAATGAAATGGGAACCAACGATTGCTCCGTCAATGATATCCTTCATGGGACGCACATCCTCTGCCGTACGGATTCCAAACCCCATCATAACCGGAATCTTTGACTGCTTTTTCACGTCAGCCAGATAGTTCATGACCTCCCTGTGGAAGGAAGCCTCCTGCCCTGTCACTCCCATGGAAGAGACGCAGTAGACAAAGCCTCTCGCATTCTCAAGAATCTTAGGAATTCGGTCTTTGGACACCGGGGAAACCAGCTCAATCAGAATCGTTTTATCCTCTCTATCCAAAAATTCCTTTATTTCCTCCTGCTCCTCCAACGGCAGATCCGGAATAATCAGACCATCCACTCCACAGGAACCGCACTCCTTTACAAACTTTTCCAGTCCGTAATGAAGTACCGTATTGTAATACATCATAAATACAATTGGAATCTCAACACCCTCATCCCTCATTTCCTTCATCAGGGCAAAGGTTTTTTCCAGATTTGCCCCACCCTGGATTGCCTCATAGGAAGCAGCCTGAATGACCGGACCGTCTGCAACCGGATCGGAAAAGGGAATTCCCAGCTCGATAATATCCGTTCCTGCTTTCTCCTGTGCCTTTATAATTTCTTTGGTTTTCCCGTAATCCGGAAGCCCGGCGGTGATATAAGTAATAAATGCTTTCTCTTTTTTATCCTGTAATGTGCTAAGCGCATTCTCAATTCGATTCATCCTGCAATCCCTCCTTAATTCAGATAGCCTTTTCCATCCAGATAATCGGCAATTGTGTTAACATCCTTGTCTCCCCGGCCGGACAGGCAGATGATCATGCTCTGATCCATTGTCATCTCTTTTGCCTTCTTAAATGCGTAGGCAACAGCATGGGCACTCTCAATAGCCGGGATGATACCCTCCAGTCTGCAGAGCTCAAGGAGTGCCTCCATTGCCTCCTGATCGGTAATTGCCACATACTTTGCACGACCGGTATCTCTTAAATAGGCATGTTCCGGTCCGACTCCCGGATAATCCAGCCCTGCAGAAATAGAATGGGCAAGCTGAATATTGCCATCCGTATCCTGAAGCAGATAGGATTTCATGCCATGCAGGACCCCTGGCTCCCCAAGAGCCATGGCACTGGCATGTTTTCCGGTCTCGATTCCAAGTCCTGCAGCCTCTACTCCAATGAGTTCCACATCCTTTTCGTCAATAAAATCTGCAAACATTCCAATGGAATTGGAACCGCCGCCCACACATGCCATTACCACATCCGGGTTTTTGCCCTCAGCTTCCATGTGCTGTCTCTTTGCCTCACGGCTGATCACACTCTGGAACTCTTTAACCATTTTGGGATACGGGTAAGGTCCTACTGCGGAACCGATAATGTAAAAGGTATCCTCTGCGGTCTTTGCCCAGGTACGGATTGCTTCGTTTGTGGCATCTTTTAATGTATTGCTGCCGGATTCCACGGAAACCACCTTTGCTCCCAGCATTTCCATACGCATGACATTTAATTTCTGCCGCTCCATATCCTCTTTTCCCATATAGACCGTGCACTCCATGTTAAAAAGTGCTGCACCCGTTGCCGTTGCCACACCGTGCTGTCCTGCCCCGGTCTCTGCAATGACCTTTGTCTTTCCCATCCGTTTTGCTAACAGAATCTGACCAATCACATTGTTAATCTTGTGGGCACCGGTATGGTTTAAATCCTCTCTCTTTAAATAAATCCTGGTTCCATATTTCTCGGAAAGCCGTTCTGCGTAATAGAGAGGAGTTTCTCTTCCCACATACTGGCGCAGGTAATAGTGGTACTGCTCCATAAATTCCGGATCATGGATGGCCTCCTCAAAGGCTTTATCCAGTTCTTCCAGCGTGTTCATCAGTGACTCGGACACATACTGCCCGCCAAACTGTCCGTAATATGCTTTTTTATTCATAATCCTCACCTTTCCTGCATAATCTATTTTCTATATGTTTTTCGTCCTGTTGTTCTGATATCACATCATCAGCCCTGCCTGACAGCGGATACAAATTCCTGAATTAATCTTTCATCTTTTCCCTCTGTTTTCTCTACTCCGGAGCTGACATCCACCACATCTGGAGAAAAGATCTCAATCCCCTCTCTCACATTAGAGGCATTCAGCCCACCGGCCAGAATAAATTTTCTTCCCGAAAATAAGGTACTCTGTTTTCTGACATCTTCTGTCTGTTTCCAGTCAAAGGTCTTTCCACTTCCGTAAACAGCACCGTCAACCACAATTGCCTGCACCTTATCCTGTAATCTTTGCGGCAGCCTTTCAAAAAACGCAGTTTTTTCCTTTAATTCCTCCGGTCTTGCAATATTGACGGCGTACCAGACCGGAAGCTGTGCTTCCTTTAATACCTCTTCACTAAGTGTTCCGTGAATCTGCAGAATATCAAATCCCGCCTCCTGCAGCATCTGTATCAGCTTCGTATCCGGAGATACCATCACCGCAACTTTTTTAATTTCCGGATTTAATCCCTTCATAATTTTCTGTGCCTGGGGCACCGTTACATTCCGCTTACTTTTTTTAAAAAACACAAATCCAGCATAATCAGCACCTGCAGTATTTAAGAAACCAGCTTCCCGGATTCTGGTAAGCCCGCAGATTTTTATTTCCGGTATCATTTTTTCTGATACAGCTCCTTCCATTTCTTTGCCAGTGCCCTGGGGTTTTCGGATTCCATAAACGCTCTTCCAATCAGGAATGCATCCACACCACAGTCTCTTAAAAATTCCACATCCCCATCGCCGGTAATGCCGCTCTCCGCTACAAAGACTTTATCCCCCGGCACATAAGGTCTGAGTCGCTTTGTATTCTCCAGGGAGATGGTGAAATCCTTGAGATTACGGTTATTCACACCGATAATTCTCGGATTAATTTTCATCGCCCGTTCAATTTCCTCCTCATTATGCACCTCCACCAGCACATCTAAAGAAAGTTCTCTGGCAAGCATATAAAAATCATGCATCTGCACATCATCAAGAATTGCTGTAATTAGAAGAACCGCATCTGCACCGATTGCCTTTGCCTCATAAAACTGGTACTCATCGATCATAAAATCCTTACGAAGAACCGGAAGAGACGACTTTTGTCTAATCTCCTTTAAATAATCCACATTCCCGTGGAAATGGTCTTCCTCGGTCAGACAGGAAATTGCATCCACGGATTCGTTATACTCACTGATCCGCTCCATTAAATCTATTTTACTGTGAATCTCCCCAAGACTCGGAGATGCCTTTTTAAACTCCCCGATAATGGAAAGACCCGGTTTTTTCAAGTTTTCATAGAAACTGTCTGAGGATCTTGTTTTTGTTTTCTCTGCCATGGAACGCATTTTGATTGCCGGAATCCGATTCTTGTGTTCCACCAGTCTCTTTTTCTTATCCGCTACAATTTCGTCTAAAATCATGTCATGCTCCTATACTGTACCGTTTACAAAATTTTCCACAATTCGTTTGCCGTGCTCCGTATAGATGGATTCCGGATGGAACTGCAGTCCCACCACAGGAAAATCCTTATGGCGCATTGCCATAATCTCGCCGTCCTCCGTGCGGGCAAGAATCTTAAGACACTCCGGCAGCCCCTCCTCCTGTACGGCAAGTGAATGATATCTTGCCACACGGATTGGAGAATCAATTCCGGTAAATACACTGGTTCCGTCGTGCTGAATCAGGGACTGTTTTCCATGAAACAGTGCCTTTGCATAGGAAACGGTGCCGCCTAATGCCTCGCCAATACACTGGTGTCCTAAGCAGATACCGAGAATGGGCTTCTTTCCGGTAAACTCTTTTACCACGTCCATACAGATACCGGCCTCTTTCGGACTCTTTGGCCCCGGAGAGAGCACAATACGCTCCGGGTTCAGTTTCTTTATCTCATCAATCGTGATTTTATCGTTTCGTACTACACGGATGTCGGAGTTAAAGATTCCAATATACTGATACAAATTGTAAGTAAATGAATCATAGTTATCAATCAGTAAAATCATAAGTTTTCCTCCTCCACAAGTGTCTTTGCCAGTGCCATGACCTTATTGCAGCACTCCCTGTACTCGTTCTCCGGTACGGAATCTGCCACGATTCCGGCACCGGCCTGCAGATAGACACGATTTCCTTTTTTGACCATGGTCCGGATTGTGATACAGAAATCCATGTCCCCGGAGAAATCCACATATCCGGTTGCCCCTCCATAAAGACCTCTTCTTACACTTTCCAACTCATCGATGATTTCCATTGCACGAATCTTCGGAGCTCCGGAAAGGGTTCCTGCCGGAAGGAAGGAAGATACCAGATCCAGCGGATGAAACTCTCCTTTTTTCCGTCCCTCTACCATGGATACGATATGCATGACATGGGAGTAATTCTGCACCTCCATAAACTGGGTTACTTTAACAGTTCCAAACTCGGAAATCCTGCCCATATCATTTCTCGCCAGATCCACCAGCATAACATGTTCTGCCCGTTCCTTCTCATCCCGAAGCAGCTCATCCCGAAGCAGTGCATCCTCCTCAGCATCCACACCACGCCTTCTGGTTCCTGCAATAGGGCAGGTAAAGACTCTGTTCCCCTGCTGTTTTACAATCATCTCCGGAGAGCTTCCGATTACCTCGAAATCTCCGTAGTTGAAATAATACAGATATGGAGATGGATTTAACTCTCTCAATTCCTTATATAAATCAAAACCGGTCTGCCGGGTCTCAATCGTCCATCTCTGGGAGAGAACGGTCTGAAAAATATGTCCCTCTCTGATGTACTCCTTGATTTTCTCAACCTTCTCACAGTACTGCTCTAAGCTGTCGGACTGATTTACGATTACACCGTCGTGATCAAAGTGCCTTTCCTCTTTCTCCCCGGCATTCTTTCTGGCATCCTGGATAAGCTGAGCCGCCTCAGCAAGAGATGTCACCCGTCCCTCCTGGGAATCCGGCCCCAGTACAATGGCCGTTAAGGTTTCCGCTACATGATCCACCAGAAGAAATCTGGTCATTAACATCATCTGGATAGTCTCAATTCCAATTTCATCCGGATTGTTATCCGGAAGGACTTCCGCATAACGGACGAAATCATATCCTAAATTTCCTACAAGTCCTCCGGAAAAGGAGAGTTCCTCATTATCCTTTACGATATCAAATTCACTGTAGTACTCCTTAAGTCTCTCCAGGGGGTTCCCCTCACGGACTTCCTCAGTTCCGTCATTTTTTGTAATGACAAGGGAATTTCCCCGGGATGTAATAATCTCTTCCGGCTCCCTCCCAAAAAACGTATATCGGTCGTAATTCTTATCGTAACTCTCCAGCAGAAACCCTTTTTTATTTCCTACCAGGCTTTCATACATACCGGTCGCTGTCTCATTTACAATACTGACCGTCTTTTTGTACACGCGCAGTCTTCTTTTCATGCCTGTGCTCCTTTCTCAATAAAAAATCCCTGACATAAGTCAGGGACGATTTTCTTCGTGGTGCCACCCATCTTTGCTGCATAAGTAAAAATAAAAAGGCAGCTACCCCCGAAACCGGAAATAACTGCCACCAATTACGCAACCTCTCTGATACAGGAACGATTTCATATCTTAAACCACTCCGATATCTACCCCCTGTAACGTGGGGAAACGGCTCAACTACTCATGCAATGCACTTTCACCTCGCATCTAACGAATCCATTCCAGACAAATTATCCTGCCGGCTTACACCTGCCGCCGGCTCTCTGTAAGGAATCACCTGCTGTACTTACTTTCGCTCATCGATTTTTTCTTTGATTTGTTAATAGTTTAATCCATCAAAGTGCAAATGTCAACCCTTAAATTACGACAAAATATGTAATTTGTCATATGAATGGTAATTTGCGGAAATATTTAACCCTCTGCCAGATCCGGCAGCCTGCCTGCAATCAGTTCCTTTACTTCTTCTACCTTCAGATCATCCATTAGTTCCTCAATCTTTGCAAACAATTCCTCATTTTCTGCATCCATCCGGTACTGCTTTACATCCTCAAGAATATCAAAGACTTCCGAGAAATCGAATGCTTCCACATGGTTTTTAATATTTAACAGAATATTAGAAATCATATCTTCACTTAATATCTCAGCATCTTCTTTTGTTTCCTGAATGAGACCATAATGTCTGAGTACCTCTCCTATTTTTTGTAACAGAGACTCGTATGCCTCATTAAAAGACTCAAAATTCTCATCAATATAACTGTAAGCTTCCGCATTTCCTGCTTCTTCCTGCTTAAGAGCCATATCCGACACTTCCATAGCTCCGATGCCTTTTGAGGTACTCTTCATTGCATGAATCTTGATGGTGTAATTTTTGTAATTTTTTTCCTGCAGCAGGCTCTTAAGTTCATCCAGATTTTTTTTACCATATGTATAATTAATCTTTAAGATATCAAGATAATCGCTCACTTTTCCTCCGCAGCTGACAAGTCCGGCATCTACATCCACCTCCGGAAGCTGTTCCTTCAGATATCCGATATCCTCTCTCTGGGTATTCTCCTCTTTCTCCACTTCCTGCTCTTCGATGTCTTCATCCGGAAGTTCCACATAACTGATCTTATCCTCCGGAGTATATTCGGTGAGCAATGCCTCAACTCTCTTCATATTCATCGGCTTGCCAAGATACTCATCAAACCCTTCCTTCATCAGCAGCTCTCTGGTACCCCGGATAGCATTGGCTGTAAGGACGATAATTTTTCCCTCTCCGCCCCTGGCATAGAAAGAATCAATCTGACGAATGCGTTTCATAGCTTCAATTCCATCCATCTCCGGCATCATCTGATCCAGAAAGATGATGGGATAATGGGTTTTTTTACATAACTCAATAGCATCAGCCCCACTGGAAGCCGTATCCACCATTAAGCCGTAAGAGGATAATAACCCCTTCGCAACCATCAGATTAATCTGATTATCATCCACGAGAAGAACTCTCATATCTTTGATAACCAGCTGCCTGGTATCACTTTCTTCCTGTACCCTGTCAATTGTAAACTGATGCTCAAATGGAGTGGCATCCACCACCTTCTGGTTGATGGTTATGGTAAATACCGAACCCTGTCCATATTCACTGTCAACAGTAATTTCTCCACCCATCAGGTTCACATACCCCTTAGCAATGGAAAGGCCAAGGCCGGAACCCTCCACTCCATAATTTAACTGCTGATCCAATCGCTCAAAACTCTTAAACAGATTCTTTAAATTTTCCTTCTTTATGCCAATACCTGTATCACTAACGATAAATGAGAGTCTGATGGTATCATCTTCCAGTGAGAGTACCTTCACCTCAAAAGAAACACTTCCCTCATTTGTGTACTTGACTGCATTATTTAAAATATTAATCAGCACCCCTCTGATGCGCACCTTATCTCCATACAGCTGGTTTGGAATGTTTGGATCCAGATTCATATAAAAGGCAAGTCCCTTTGCCGCCGCCTGTCTGGATATAATAAGGGAAACATCATCCAGTAAATCTGCCATATAGTAATTGGCCGGAATAATCTCCATTTTTCCGGATTCAATCTTTGTGATATCCAGAATGTCATTAATAATAGCCAGCAGGTTTTTGGAGGCAAGATGAATTCCCTGAATATATTCCTTCACTTCTTTGGAAAGCTTTTTCTTAAGTGCCAGCTCCGAGAATCCTATGATTGCATTCATAGGTGTGCGGATTTCATGGGACATATTGGCAAGAAATGTTGTCTTCGCCTGGTTAGCACTCTCCGCATCCCGGATTGCCTGTTTCAGCTTTGCAATGTTTTCCTGTCTTTCCGACAGATCCGTTACCGTAATAATATAACCGATTACATCATAGTAATCGTCATGAATTTTACTGACTGTAAGGTTACAGGGAAGATCATTTTTTTTACAGAGAGTATCCAGTTCCTTATGAGATCCATTAAACCGAAACACATCAAACTCACTGACTGCAAACAGATCATCAATTCTGGGATTCTGTTTTTCATCTCCATGCATCCGGAAAAAATCATGGGCCACATCATTGATGATCTGAAGATCATAATCATCATCATATACCAGAACCGGAATCGTCAGAGAGGAATAGACATAATAGGACATATTCCCAATGGTAATCCTCGATCGGTCCGCAAAGTCAAGTGCCCTCTGTAAAGCAACAATAGCAATAAACTGCGCAATCGTGCTTCCCGGAATTGCAAGCATTCCAAGTAAGGGCAGGATAGTATCTAAGATCATGCCAAGAACAACAATAAAAAGCATTACAAGCAGTTTTTTTGCAAATACCTGCATGCTTTTTCGTCTGGCATTTACCAGCATATAAATGACACTGAAAAAGAGATGTCCTGCAATCACGATACAATAGAGGACATAGACATTATTCCAAAAACCGGGTTTAAATTCATAAGACATGCCAAAACGTTCCCGGTGATAAATCACCTGTCCATCCTGGCAGATAAAAAAACAGATAACATAGGAAAAAGCTGTGACAGCAGCAATTGGAACCTCATACTGCTTAAGAGTTCCCATAAACTGGCAAAACAGAAGCTGAGCCGCTGAAAGATAGGCAAACATGCCAATCTCGCCGATAATACGGAAAATATGGGCATAAAAGGGCTGTGTCTGAATCATAATGCCCCAAAATCCAAAACTCCATACTGCACTGGCCAAACATAAAAGGGCAAAGAGGCTGTTCTCCATATATTTTCGTTTTTCTTTTCCGCACTGTTTTGCAAACAGATAAACAGCAAAAGCAAAATCCAGAAAAATAATGTATGGAAAAATCATAATCTGCATTTAATTTTCTCCTTCCCCGTCTTGTTCCAAAACATCACGGATTTTCTCCAGAATCACATCTTTGCCAACGGACTTAGCCAGAAATCCTGCCGGCCGGCATTCATAAAATTCCATAATAATTTGCTGATTCAGATTCCCGGATAAAACAATAACGGGTACCTCCTTAATTTTATCATTCTGCCGGATCATATTAAGCAGTGCCACCCCATTATACAGCGGCATCTGATAATCAAGAAGAATGACATCCGGTACATGGCTGGTGAGATAATCCAGAGCCAGTTTTGTAGTATTGATCATTATGACATTGTAATAATCCTTGAGAAAACTGTTCAGCTGTTTCAGATAGGACATATCATCATCAATCGCAAGAATCGTCTTGGTCCCGGAATCATGCTTTTTCCCGCAGACTTCCTTCACCTTTGAAACCAGCTCATTTTTATTCACCGGCTTTAAGAGATATCCGTCAATTCCCATGGCAATGGAGTTCATGACATAGTATTTATCCTGTTTTCCCGTCAGCATAATGACCGGAATATTCACACACTCTTTTACATTTCGAAGCTGCTTTAACACAAGAAACCCGTTTAAAATCGGCATCTCAATATCCAGAAGTATCACATCATACTTCTGCTGCCGCACCTGCATCTGCGCCTGTTTTCCATTTGTAAGGGTTGTCACATCCGCAATCTCTGACAGATACAGTTTAATTGTTTCCAGAGTTTCCGGATCATCATCAATTGCCAGTACATTGTATTGTTTATAACTCATTCTTTTCTCCACGTACAGTATAGTTAACGATAGTTTTAGATTATTATATCAGAAGCAGGACAAAAATACTATATCTATTATCTAATCTTTTCAGGATTATTTCACCTCTTGAATTTTTTCTTCTGCTGTCTTCCGGTAATGGCAATCAAAAGCTTTTGGGGAATAAACCTGCCCCCAATCGCAGCAATCTTTAATAATGCAGTTGGTATGATGACAACCTTCCTTTTTTTCATCTGGCGGATTGCATATTTAACACAATACTCCGGTGTAATCCCCGGCAGGGCAAAGGACACATGTGCCGTCTGGTTAAATTCCGTATCCACAGGTCCGGGGCAGAGAGCTCCTGCATAGACATGACTGCCCCTCTCCTTTAACTCTCTTGCAACTGCTCTGGTCAGACTTGCCACATAGGATTTCGTCGCATAATAAGCTGCCATATAGGGTCCTGCCGGCAGAAGCCCTGCAGATGAAGCCACATTTAAAATATAACCGTATTTCTGCTTTTCCATATGCTTTAAGATTCTTTTAAAAAGCAGATGCATGGCCTTGATATTCACGTCAATCATGTCCAGTTCTTTCTTCTCTTCCGTCTCCAGAAAGCTGCCGCATTCCCCAAAGCCGGCATTATTAATAAAAATGCTGATCCGGTACGGTTCCAGTTCCTCTATCAGGCGATTACATTCCTCCGGTTTAGAAAGATCCGTAATCATAACAATACTTTCTGTCCCATTTTTCTCTAATTCTGATTTTAGTTTTTCCAGCCGTTCTTTTCTCCTGGCAATCAGAATCAGTGAATGTCCTTCTTCTGCAAGCTGGCGGGCAAATTCCTCTCCTATTCCGGAACTTGCCCCCGTAATTACTGCATATGATTTTTTCATGCAACTCATCCTCTCTGCCCACTATAGTTTCTCAATTTTCTAATTTAAAACCAGTTCCCGGGGGCTGACCTCTATTTTTACGGATTCCGGGTCTTTTTTATACATTTCCAATAAAGTTGTCCATAAGGTATGCACTTCATAGACAAGCATCCTGTCTGCCTCAACCGCATAAGGTGCCAGCATGTCAATATCAAAGAAACGCATTCCAAGAGGTGGTAAAAACAGCAGATTCATGGATTTCTTTTTCTCCCCGCAGGTATAAATCTGCTCATAGGAAATCAAAAGGAATTCTTCCTCATGGTACGTACAGTGGTAGGACACAAAACATTCATCCACCACCCACTGTTCTGAATCCTCCACTTCTACCGGTTTTGTATCAGCATCATTATATTCTGTTGTCTGACACAGTACATCCCAATATATCTTTCCTTTCTCCGTCTGTTGAATCATGTCTGTGAGTTCTCTTGCCAAATGTTCTTCCTTCTTCATCTCTTTATCCTCTCTTCCGCCACTCTTACCCCATGTACCACAAATCTCCTTCCGGACTGTGAACAGGTAGAAAGTGTCACTATTTTATCATTTTTGTCTGCGCTGACCCCTGTATCATATAAGGACTGCTGATACAGCTTCCCGATAAAATCAGAAAAATCCCGATCTGCCCCAAAGGGAACCTGGTAGATAAAACTGTCTACCGCCACATCCTCGCAGGAAAATATCTGATACCTGTACGCGGAATCTGCTGTAATAATCTGAAAATACGGGTGTTTCCTGTAATAGTCCTCTTTTCTGTAATAACGAAGTCTCCCGAACATGCTTAAATTCCTCATATTATGCCCATAGATAATGGTATGGGAATCCTCAAAATCCGGACTGTTTTCCCCTTCAACAAATAATGCTCCTGCATAGGCATAGCTTCCATCCATTGCGGTATGTAAATAGGTATCATCATCTCCGGAGTACATCAGGGGATAACTGATTTTCTCATTCTCAAAGTACAGCCAGCCTGCCACATCCGGGTTTTCTTTCTGAAGTGCCTCTATATCCACATGGGGAAATGTCCAGTCCATCTCGTCCTGGGAGTTTACCTCTCCATCTTCATCCACGTATTTATTATTTAATTCTTCATATAATTGATTGGAAGAATGATAATTTTCTGTCTTAATGATCAATTGATATCCTGCTAAAGCAATCAGGATTATCCCGGTCAGAAGGAGCACCCTATTGCCTGGTTTTCCATGTTTTTTACGATTCATTTTTTTTCTTTTCCTCAATCTGTCTGCTTTGCCGCAAACCGGAAAAAACCGGTTCTTTCCACATACAGGTTCTGAATCATCCTCCTTATGGATTCTATGATATGAGGGTCAAAAGGTATTTTGCCCCTCATTTGATACACGAATTGCTCCGTTGCTACGCAACTCCCGCAATTCTACACACATTCGGAATCCGTTGATTTTCCAAGGAAAATCACAGGGTCATCAATCAAAGATTGACGACAGTCCTCATGTGTGTGCGGGTCAACAAGTCAGAGCTCTTATCCTGCAAGCAGGAACGAGTTCTGACCTTTTGACCCTTGTATCAT
>JALEZW010000026.1 GCA_022772675.1 Agathobacter sp.
GGATCGGAATTCCCGGATCCGTTCGGACCAGAGTCCGGCTTTTTCGTCTTTGTTCATAAAATACAACACCTCCAATGTTTTGATGGTATTGTACCAAAGGGAATCGGGGGATAACAGATACGGGTGATTACCTACTTACGAAAAAACGATAATCGTATTTGTCTCTAGACAGCAGACCGCTTCACCGCCTGTCCGCTCCAGTGTGTAAGTGCCGTGCACGCCGATGTCCTGTGTGCAGACATTTTTACACATGCAGCATTTGATACACTTTTCTTCAGCTCTGACGATGCTGGGGTTGTCAGGTTCGATGGGCACTCTGACATCCAAAGGCATATGTTTCATTGTTTATCACCCCCGTTTTCTTTTTCAAGGCATTCCTCACAGATGTAGTTGATCTTCAGGTCGTAGGAGATCATCGGAACGCCGATCTGTTTTTGCAATTTTTCAGTCAGATCGTCCAGCGCAATATCTGATAGCCTGCCGCACTTTTTACACACGAGATGGTCATGGCGGACAGTCTTGTCATAGCGGTCCGGGCAGCCCACGACGCAGACCTTTCGGATCAGGCCCTGCTCATAAAGGGAAGATAGATTATTATAGACCGTTGCAAGTACTGCCTTCGCATTCTTTTCCCGCAGGCGCAGATAGATCTGTTCTGCCGTTAAGTGCACTGTGGAATGGTTGATGATCTCTAAAATGTAGCGTGCATTTTTTGTCATAGCAATCCTCGCATGTCATCGGAAAGTGGTCAGGTGCAACTGAAAAATTAGAATGATTTTAAAAATAAATTAACATATTTGGGAAATTTGTCAATGAAATTCCGGATCGTATATTATTGGCCGGCATGTATGATGAAGTTGCACATGCTGAATGAATATGATAGTATGTAACTGTTCAGAGCCAAGGCAATATTTATAAACTATCGGAATCGAGCCAGGGTCTGAATAGTTACGATAATATAAAAGTAGCTGTAGGGATTTTATGGAGGGATCATATGCGTTCATGGGTTGCAAAAACAGAAGAAATTGATGATTTAGAAGTTGCAGTAGAGGAATTGAAGAATGGTATACCGACGGAGGAATTGCTCACAAACACGGTCGGTATTGCCTATGTGTATTATGATGCGGATTTTGAAGAATTAAGTAAAATGTTATCAGAGACTTTCCAATTTCCCATCATCGGTGTAAGTGCAATGGCGCTCTTAGATCATGAAGGATATCTGGCTTACGGTATGGAACTATTAGTTATGAGTGCTGATGACGTCAGATTTTCTGTGGGAATGACTGATCGCTTAGATAAAGATAATTATGAAGAAAAATTAGAAAAGCTTTATGATGCAATGAAAGGCGACATACAGGAACAGGAAAAACTGATATTAGCTTATACCGGTAAAGTAGTAGATGCTGACGGAGATATATATGTTAAGACTTTTGATAAGATCAGCGGTGGAGTTCCTGTTTACGGAGGAATGCCTTCGGATATGTATACCTACAAAGATTTTAAAGTATTTTATGACGGAAAAGTGGTAAATTATGCGGCGGTCGTCATACTTGTTTATGGAAATGTATCCCCCATCACTTTGGTTGAGTTTTCCATTTCGAATGAAACGAGTTTAGAGAGTCAGGTAACGAAAGCATTAGGCAATATCGTGTTTTCTTTGGGCGATAAAACGTTTATACAGACGCTGGAAGAGGCAGGACTTTCCTCTGACAACGAAAATGTGATCAAGGAGTATGTCCAGACACCGTTTGTTGTTAAAAAAGAAGTGGAAAACGGTGAAACAATAGAATTTTTGAGAAACCTTGCCTATCTCAAGCATGATACCGGAATAGGCGTCTTTTTAGGACAGGTACCGGAGGGAGCAGAACTGAAGGTGGCTACCGTCAGTGTGGATGATATCGGAAAATCAGTCACACAGGTATTTACAGACCTGATTCATGAGATGGAGAAAAGAAGTGATTATCAATACAGCACCATTATCTGTACTTCTTGTACGGCAAGATATATGAACATTATCGGAGATAAAAATATTGAGGGTAAAGCATATAAGGATATTATACCGGATGATATCAATCTGGTAGGAATGTATTCTTATGGCGAGTTATGTCCCACGAAAAGTTCTGATTCTGACAAGTTGTATAATATGTTTCATAATGAGACATTTACAATTCTTGCACTATAAAGACGATCGGTATCTGTTTGAAACAGGTTTATAAAGATGAGGAAGGGAATATGGAAGATCTATCTCCGGAAGAAGAATTAAAAGACCTAAAAAAGCAGCTAAAGATGGCGGAACGTGAGATCAAGCGTCTTGAGAATGAGAATACGTTGCTTATAAATATGAATAAAAAAGCGATAAGCATGAGAGACTTTAGCGAGCGGGAACTTGTGCTGGCAAAGAATCAGGCAGAAAAAGCTGACCGGGCGAAAAGTGATTTCCTCGCGTCCATGTCTCATGAGATAAGGACACCGATCAATGCAGTTCTGGGAATGAATGAGCTGATCATCCGTGAGAGCAGTGAGGAGAATATCAGAGATTATGCGAAGGATATAGAAAGCTCCGGAAGAATGCTTCTATCGCTTATTAATGACATCCTTGATTTTTCCAAGGTAGAGTCCGGGAAAATGGAAATCATATCTGTTGAATATGATCTTGCCAGTGTGATCAATGATATCATCAATATGTTAAGCACAAAGGCAAAAGATAAAGGGCTGGATTTTTTGGTTGAGGTGGATCAGACAATTCCCAGTATGCTGTATGGTGATGAAAGAAAAATCACACAGATCATAACAAATCTGATGACAAATGCGATCAAATATACAGAAAAGGGGAGTGTCAAGCTATCTATAAAAGGTGCTGAGGATGACATCGGATATAAACTATATCTTTCTGTATCTGATACAGGAAAGGGAATCAAAGAGGAAGACCAAAAGCGGCTTTTCGAATCCTTTACCAGGGTAGATGAGGTTGAAAACAGAGCTATAGAGGGCACCGGTTTGGGGCTGACACTTACGAAGTGTTTTACTGAAATGATGGGTGGAGAACTTTCGGTGGAAAGTGTCTATGGAGAGGGTTCTACTTTCACGGCTTATATCAGACAGGAAATTGTGAAGGCTGATCCGATCGGTGATTTTGAGGAGCGGATCGCGAGAAAACGACAACAGAGGGAAAATAGCAGTCAGGGATTGCATGCGCCCGGATGTAAGGTTCTTGTGGTGGATGATGTGCAGATGAACTGCAAGGTATTCTGCGGTCTGTTAAAGGAAACGGGAATAGAAATAGACACTGTTTTTTCCGGAAGAGAAGCTTTGAACAAATGTCAGGATAAAAAGTATCATATGATCTATATGGATCATAGAATGCCGAATATGGACGGAATTGAGTGCTTGCACGAATTGAGGAGTATGGACACACCAAACAATGACACCCCTGTGATCGTACTTACGGCAAATGCGATATCCGGAATGAGGGAAGTGTATCTGGAGGAGGGCTTCGATGATTATCTCAGTAAGCCAATAGAGGTGAAATATCTCGAAGAATCTATCAGAAAATACGCGTCTGACTGGCTTGTGGAGACAGGGAAGGATCACAAGACGGAGAGTGTCATTCAGGAAAAGAAAGCGGAACGCTCACAACTATCATTACAGGAAAAATATCCGGAGTTAAATACGAACCTGGGACTCATGTATTGTATGAATGATGAAGACTTTTATCAAGAGATGATAAAAGAATATGCAGGTGAGGATAAGAGTAATCTTCTAAGGGAATGTCTGGCAGCAGGGAATTATGATGATTTCAGAACCTTCGTTCATGCTGTGAAAAGTACATCCCTAAATATCGGAGCAGAACATCTTTCAGAAAAGGCAAAGCGCCTGGAACATGCTGCAAAAGAATCAGATATCTCATACATTCATAGTAATTTTGATGAATTTATATCGGAATATGAGAGCCTGCTCAAAAAGATAAAGTCGACAGAGTGAGCATGGATCACAGCTGAAATGGTCGATAAAATTAACGTTTTCATTTTACAGAAAATCCGTTATATTGCTTTGGCTATTAAATAGCACAATTTATGCTATGAATTTGTGGTTGTTTGTGATATAATGGACATATGGAAAAAGATGAAAATAATTGAATACTTTACATCAGAGAACAAAAAACATTGGTTAGATGAAATGAAAAAATGTGATTGGGGAGCAGGACAGTATTTACATCAGCTTCTTAGTGAAAACAGTCTGAAAAGAATGGTTGGTGAAACTGCTCTTGTACCAATGCTTGTGGATGGGGATAAGCTGATTGCTTTTTGTACATTTGCTCCTCTTGATGATATCCAGCCAACGGATATGTCACCATGGATTGGATTTGTTTATACATTCCCTGATTATAGAGGGCATCGTTATGTAGGAATGCTTTTAGATTATGCAGAGAGTATTGCAACAGTCATGGATAGGGAGTACATATATATTTCCACCGGTCATACAGGATTGTACGAAAAATATGGAAATGAGTTTTATAAAATGGACAAGGATATCGAAGGTGAGAAATCACGTATATATCGTAAAGCCCTTGCAGTGGAGGGACCGGACAAAGATCGACGCTATGAAAGTGGTGCTAAATGGAAGGCTGAGATTGTAAAAGCAGCAAGAGAAAATGTTGATATGACAGCATATTGTGGATTCTCATGTAATCATTGCTTTCTTGGCGAATGGTGTGGAGGATGCCGTTCCGTATTTAGCTGCTGCTCATACGGAACGCTTTATGATAAGGGAAAATGTCCAAATATAGATTGTTGTGAAAAGAAGGGGCTTGATGGTTGCTATGAGTGTGAGGATTTAAAAGAGTGTACGAAGGGCTTTTATCAACCAGACAATGACGGGGCAAGTGCCTGCAAGGCTCAGGCAATGTTTATTCACAAATATGGAAAAGAAAAATTCTTCTATGTTCATGATAAGCTGCATGAAGTTCATGATTTCAAAAAAACGCAGGAAATACTAGGAACAGATGCAGAGGAAGGATTAAAGATATTGGAAAGATATTTGTAAATTCTGCAACTTCCCATCAATTTCATAGCAGAAATAGCTGACATGGGAATTATCTTGGATGATGTCTAAAGTAAAGCTCAGATAGAGGAGGGGATTTATTCGTATTTTAGGGTGCAAAAGGGGGCAACCGTTGGAGTGTACGTGAATGGTATCAAATTGGTGGTTACGATAAAGCGATACATATAAAATACAATGTAAACCTAAACGTTGACAAGAAATGTTTTTCTTCATATAATATGAATTAAGAAATGAGTATATACTATAGGCAAATATGTTATATGGGAGGTGTTCATATGGCTACAATACCTACACAGGTAAGAATTGATGAAAATTTAAAAAAGCAGGCTACAGAGCTTTTTTCACAGTTAGGAATGGATATGTCCAGCGCAATGAATATATTCCTTAGACAGTGTGTTATGAGAGGTGGTCTTCCATTTGATGTAGTGGTTCCACAATATAAGCCAGAGGTTATTGAGGCTATGGAAGAAGCGAAAAGAATCAGCAAGGATCCTAATACTAAGAGATACAGTAGTTTTTCGGATGCCATGGAGGACCTTGATTGATGCAGTATGAATTGATACTTACTGGCAAATTTAAGAAAAGTTTGAAGTTAGCCAGGAAGAGAGGCCTTGATATATCTCTTCTGGAGGATATTGTCACTATGCTTCAGAACAATATTCCTTTGGAAGAAAAGTATAGAGACCATGAATTAAAAGGAAAATATCAAGGATTTAGAGAATGCCATATTCAGCCGGATTGGCTACTAATATACTTAAAAGAAGATGGTATTTTGACATTGACCTTGGTCGATACAGGAACACATGCAGATTTATTTAACATGTGATAACGCAATACTGATAACAATTTGATAACATTAGCTCATACAGCACATGTGACTGGTGCAGATGAAACCAAATGAAGTCAAATCGTAACAGGACACCCTAACAAAAATGTTTAAGAAAAGGATTAAGTTAGGGAGTTTGAATAGCGGAAATATGCTCACAAAGCTTGAATTTACGGGATTTGTGGGCTTTTTCTTTTTTCGTTGGGGACGGAATGGGGATGTTTCCGCTACACTTTTTTGAAACTCTCTATATGGGGATGGCAAAAGCCAATTTTTAGTATTCAATAATGCCAGTTCGGTATTTGTATGCATTTATGCTGATCGTATTATTGACGAAAACTGGGATTATTATGCATCTTGGCATCGGTTTTGTGCATGTTAGTTGTCTGCATATGGACAATGAAATTGAATCACGATAGAGTAATTATGGTAGCAAATTGGTAATATGATTTAGCTGGAAGGGAAATACACATGAGGGTAACGGAAAAACTTGTAAAAAGTCCGGAAGAAGAAGGAGTGACCCTTGCGTACATAAGACTTACTAAGGACTTTGAAGAGATAAAAGAATATGTACAACATAAAGGGGATACTCTGACCGGGTATAAGAAGGCAAGGGAAAGGGCATCTGTCAGAATAGAGGATATTCTGTATTTTGAGACTGTGGATGGTCTGGTATTTGCATATACTGTGGACAGTGTTTATGAAATAAAAGGCAGATTGTATCAGGTAGAAGACAAGGTCAAGAGAAGAACTATATGCAGAGCGTCCAAAACAATGCTTGTCAATGTAGAGCATATTACTTCCGTACGGACTGCATTGAACGGAAGACTATATGCCAGAATGGAAAACGGTGAAGAAATATTGATTACAAGAAGGTATGCAAAGGAAATTGAAGATTGTTTTATGGAGGATGATGACGATGAAAGAATTTGATCCGAAGAGAGAGTTTCTGTTTGATTACATAACGGTTGTGGCAGAATGTACATTTGCAATTGCAGTGATCGGCAGCCTCTTTGCAAGAAATAACAGCATTAGCTTTATCCATTTTTTTCTGCCGTTTGGGTTGGCATTCATTTGTATGATTCCATGTATTCCTATCTATCTTAAGGAAGACATGACGATTTCTCAGATCATGTGGCAGCGAGGTATAGAGCTTGTTGTTCTGGAAATCGCAATGTGTGCTGTGATTTATCTTATTATGGGAGACAGCGTTTCTAGAATAGTTTATGTAGCAATATTGATTTCAACGGCTGTCTGTGATGTGCTGTCATATCTTGTGAAGTGGTATTTGGAAAAAGAAGAGGCAGATAAGATAAACCGAAGGATTGCAGAGCGCAGAAGAAAAAAAGAGAATGAATGAAAGAGGCTATTTATGGAAGAATTGCAAACAATTAAGAGACTATGGAAATTAGGAATTTGCGGAACATTACTTTAAGTGCGAACTTGCTGACGGTACACCATTTGATCTTGGCGGTGCAAAAGAAATGATGCGTTTGGGGATTCTTGTAATCTGTATTCCGCTCGGCACGCAGATGATTGCAGAAATCGTCTATGCAGTGATGGAACAGATGCTGCACGGTGTTGCGCCTTTTCAATTAGATCATTACAGTTCCGTGGCACTCGGTGTGATGTTTATTGTGATGTCTCTGGTGTGCCGTTATGGAGCAGAATTGCGCGAAGAAAAGGAATAACGGAATGAAATTATGATTGAGTATAGTAAACTTCAGATAGGCTGTATGCTTATTGTAATTTATATTGCATTTATATATTTTCGTGAGCGATATGCCTATAAGGTAAAAAAGAAAGAAATTGTGTTTGAATTATTGCTTTTTACAGGAATATTCAGCATTGCATTTGATGGAATTACTGCATATACGGTAAACCACCTGAATAATGTACCAATGCTGTTAAATGATATATTTCATGCCTGTTTTTTGTGCAGTCTTGATGCAATTGTTTTTCTTATTTTTCTATATATTTTGGACATCACAAGAGGATTGCCAAAGAAGAGAAGAACGAAAATTCTGGTATCATTGCCATTTATAGTAAATATGGCTACAGTGGTAATTTTTATACCACAGATTACATACAGGCAGGGAAATATCACAAATTATTCGATGGGAATTCCGGTGTATACCTGTTACATTATGGTAGCTGTTTATATGTTTGGTAGTGCTATGCTGCTTGTATTTGGAAGAAAAAACATGGGACATAATAAGCTCATTACAATAACAACCTGTATTGTGGCGGCATTAGCAGTTACAGTATATCAGATGATACATCCGCAGGCGCTTCTTACAAGCCTGGTGTCAGTTTTTGTAATTATAGGGGCTTATCTTAATATGGAAAATCCATTGTTTCAGAAGCTCAGTGCATACAATAAAGAGATGGTAATGGGATTTGCAACTCTTGTAGAAAACAGGGATGGGAACACTGGAGGTCATATACGCCGTACGACAACTTATGTTGAGATGCTTGCAAAAGAACTTAAAGACAGAGGTTTATATAAGGATGAACTGACAGAGGATTATATTAAAAATCTCGTAATGGCAGCACCAATGCATGATGTTGGAAAGATAGCAATTCCTGATGCAATCCTTCAAAAACCCGGAAAACTGACAGCTGAGGAATTTGATGTTATGAAAACTCATGCGGCAAAAGGCGGAGAAATTATTAAAGAAACATTTAAATCCATGGGTGACGATGAATATGAAAAGATTGCATATCAGGTAGCCCGTTTTCATCATGAAAAATGGAACGGAAAAGGGTATCCGGATGGATTATCCCGCAAGGAAATACCTCTTTGTGCACGTATTATGGCTGTTGCTGATGTATTTGATGCTGTTTCTGCGAAAAGGTGTTATAGAGACGCTATGCCATTGGAACAATGCTTCTCAATTATTGAGGATGGAAGCGGACAGGACTTTGATCCTTATATAGCTGATGTTTTTTTGGATATGAAGGAAATAATAACAAAAATAGTCGAGAGTAATTGAGATGCATGAAACTAAGGTGCGATTAGATAACATGAAAATTTTAAGATAAAGGAGTCACATATGTTAAAAATTGAACATTTATCAAAAAATTATGGGGACAAGAAGGCTGTAGACGATTTGAATCTGCACATTGCTCCCGGGGAAATTTATGGTTTTATCGGTCATAACGGTGCAGGCAAGACAACAACGCTGAAATCGGTGGCAGGCATTTTACAGTTTGATACCGGAGAAATTTATATTGACGGTAAATCCATCCGGACACAGCCGCTGGAATGCAAACGCAGTTTTGCTTACATTCCCGATAATCCTGATCTGTATGATTACATGACAGGAATCAAATATCTGAATTTTATTTCGGATATTTTTGGCGTAAGTGTCAAAGAACGACAGATGCGCATCCGTAAATACGGAGATCTTTTTGAAATGACAGGCGAGCTTGCACAGCCTATCGCTGCTTATTCCCACGGCATGAAGCAAAAGCTGGCGATTATTTCTGCATGGCTGCATCAGCCGAAGCTGATCCTTATGGATGAACCATTTGTAGGACTTGACCCAAAGGCATCACATTTGCTGAAAGGCATGATGCGGGAAGTCTGTGATGCGGGAGGTGCGATTTTCTTCTCAACACATGTGTTAGAGGTAGCAGAAAAACTCTGTGACAAGGTAGCAATCATTAAGAATGGGAAGCTGGTTCGCTCCGGTACTATGGAGGAAGTCAAAGGCGATGATTCTTTGGAGGATGTATTCCTGGAATTGGAGGGTGAATCATGCTAAAACTTTTGCTAAAGAAACAGTTTCTTGAAATTTTTCAAGTATATTTTTATGATGCGAAAAAGAATAAGGATCGTTCTAAAACTTCAACAGCCATGTATTTCGTACTGTTCCTTTTACTGGTTTTCGGACTTCTTGGTGGAATCTTTACATTTCTTGCTGCGAAACTATGTATGCCGTTGATTCATGCGGGCATGGACTGGATGTATTTTGCACTGATGGGACTGATTGCTGTGCTGTTAGGTGCTTTCTGAATATTCTTGTGCGGCAGAGCCGCCTGTCCAGTGTAGCGTGAGCCACCTGTCCAGACGGAGTGAGCCACAATAAATATGCGAGTTTACTCGCGTAATGCTTTATCCAAGCCATATACCT
>JALEZW010000010.1 GCA_022772675.1 Agathobacter sp.
CAACAGCCTTGACTTCTTTCATCCAGTCCAGACCTACAAAGTCTATAAAATCATAGACTACCTGCTTCTTTTTCCCGGCCTGGATCCAGAGGATATGCCCGGTATGCAGATCTGTGATGTGTGTCGCATATTTGTGGCCATCATGAAGCTTAAACTCATCAATGCCCAGGAAAACAGCCTGTTTTTCAGGTTTGGCAAGTTTCTCGCCGTCAATGGTGTATTTCTCTTTCAGCGTATATGTGCCACGCGCAAGAAGGTCTCTGGCATAATTGTATAATTCAGCAGTCATACCCCCCCTTGGTTCTCTTAACAACATTTTTTAAATATAGAGTTTGTATTTCAAGAATTCCGCAGTGTATGTCAGGCTGTAGGTGGCATCAATGCAATGATAAATGAAGAGTGCAAGGATAAAGATGCATTTGCGCTTGCGAAGTATATTTCTGAGGAGCAAAAAGAAGAGAAGTTTCTAGCGAATCAGCAGGTGATAAAGACTCCGATTGTCAGAAACGGAAAGCAGGCGACGGTGGGGTACGCACCGGAGGTTTGGAAGAGTATGTTCTTCCTGGTTTTTTTTATTGACAGTTATGTAATAGAAAGCTAAAATAAAAATGTTTATAGTTTGACATAATATGAGGTACGGACAGCAGGAGAAGGTACGTATGAAAAATAAAAAAACATATTGGATCATTTTTTATACCGTGTTGGCTTTGGCAATCGACCTAGCAGGCAGAGTGTTCGCAACACATTTCACACTTCCGATTTGGTGTGATTCCATCGGTACATTTCTGATTGCGTATATCGCGGGACCGGTGTGTGGCGGTATTGTGGGATTCGCAAACAATATCATCTATGGAATTTTTGTGGAACAGCAATCGGTTTACTGTATAGTCGGAGCATTGATTGGTGTTCTCGCCGGATATTTTGCAAAAAAGAAGGTGTTTGAGACACAGTTTGCAACGATGACATTTGGTATGTGTCTAGCTTTGGTTTCAACGGCGATTGCAGTTGCGATTAATACGCTGTTTTATGACGGCCAGTGTGGCAATGTTTGGGGCAATCAGGTCATGCTGATGTGCATGGACAATGGATTGCCACGTTATCTTTCCTATGTGATTGGCCAATTTTGTCTGGAATTTTTGGACAAGTTGTTGTGTGTAGAGATAGTCTATCTGCTGCTCCGTTGGAATCGTCGTCGAAAGCACAAAACAGCAAAGAAATCAAAGGCCATCGGTGTATGGTTGGTGTGCGCGGTGCTTGCGGGTATTGCAGCACAGCCGCAAACGGCAGCGGCAAAGGATGATTCATCGACGGACTATGATGCGTATATCCAGACGGTTTATTCCAATGAGGAAGGCCTTTTGTCCGGTGAGGCCAACGACATTGCCCAAACAAAGGATGGAAAGCTTTGGATTGGTACTTATGCCGGATTGTACAAATACGATGGAAGCAGATTCAGGCTCTTTCAGGATATCAATTCCGTAAAAAACGTGAATTGCCTGTATGTGGACGAGGAAGGAAGGTTATGGGTCGGTACCAACGATGACGGTGTCACGATTCTGATAAATGAGAAAGTGATGAATGTCATCGATGAGACGAGCGGATTAACATCAAATTCTGTAAAAAGCATCGTCTGCGATACAGATGGAAACTACTATATCGGTACAACCGAGGGCTTGTCGATTGTATCCCTTAGTGGTGGTGTCAGGGTGACGAAGTCTCTGGAGCAGATTAAAAATGTGATTTATATGGCTGCGGATGAAGATGGAAATGTGGTGGTCAATACCGATAGGGGACAGATGTATTGGCTGAACAACGGGGAGATTGTGGATGCTCCGATTTCTGTCAAGCAGGAACAGCAGCTTAATACGGTATTCTTTTCCAGTGACAAGCGCATGTTCCTTGGGACAAGAGACAATGACGTGCTGGTATATGACATGAGTGGAAATCGTCCAAAGCATGAGAAAACGATGCAACTAAACGGAATCGAGTATATCAATTCCTTCTATGAAACAGAAACTCATGAGATTTTTGTCTGCTCTGATACCGGAATAGCAGTTTTGCGGGAGGACCTTTCCTATAAGAAACTCAATACCAATAACTTTACAAGTTCCATTGATAATATGTTGGTTGATTATCAGGGGAATCTTTGGTTTAGTTCCTCGAGATTGGGCTTGCTGGAAATGTGCAAATCACCATTTCAGGAGCTATTTTCGGAAATCGGAGAAAACGAGGTTGTCAATACAACACAAAAGTGGAACGATTGGCTGCTTTGTGGAACAGATGACGGCATGTTCATCGTCGATGAGAAAAATACCCGTAAAGTGGAAAATGATATCACGAAGCAGTTGCAAGGTGTACGTGTCCGATGTCTGAAAACAGACCGGGAGAATGCGCTTTGGATTGCAACCTCAGGAATGGGCATTTACAAAATATACGAAAAGCAAGATAACACCTTCGAAATAGAACAATTTACGGAGAATGATGGTCTGCCGGGAATGCGTTTTCGCAACATTCTCGAAGCGGAGGATGGAAGTATTTTGGTTGCGGGCGATTACGGTGTTGCTGTGATGAAGGACGGCAAGGTGAAGGATGTGTATAAAGCAGAAAATGGATTGCTCAATGAAAGATCACTCTGTCTTCTGGAATACAAAGGGATGTATTATATCGGTTCCGATGGCGGTGGCATCAGTCAGATCAAGAAGGATGGAAGCGTAAAAAATATCACCAGAAAGGACGGATTGTCATCCGGTGTGATTCTCCGTATGGTATATGATCCGGCTTCGGATGGTGTATTCATTGTAACCAGTAATGGCCTGTGTTATATGCAGGCGGATGGAACGATTCAGTGTCTTGAGAAGTTTCCGTACAGCAACAATTTTGATATGGTGTGTAGCGATGACGGAACCTGTTGGATTTTGGGCAGTGCCGGAATTTATATCGCAGACTCGGAAAATCTGATTGCAAATCAGGAACGCGAGTATCCGTTGATTAATTCCAAACGCGGATTCCGTGACTCTCTGGTTGCGAATTCCTGGATGTGTGAAGAAGACAATTATCTGTATCTTTGCTGTGACAGTGGTGTTGTAAAAGTGAATATGAAGAAGTATGACATGTCAGCAAAGTCTTATCGTATGGTACTCGATTATGCCATTGTGGATGGTGTAAAATGTGCCATTAACCGTGTAGATACATTGACGCTTTCTGCAGAAAATGAGCAGCTTGTATTTGAACCGGAAGTGTTGAATTATTCGATGAATGACCCATATATCAGTGTATATATGATTGGATATGATAAGAAGGAAAGGGTATGTCTTTTAAGTGAACTGGACAGTGTATCCTATGCCAAGCTCAAGCCGGGTAAATACACCTTCCGAGTTTCCGTGCTCGATGGGATGGATGGAAATGTAGTGGAGTCAGCAAGCTACAGTATCAAAAAGGAAAATGAGATGTATCAAAACTGGTGGTTCGAGCTCTATGTTTTGATGATTGCAGCTTTAGTTTTGGTATGGATTACATGGTTTATCACACGTACACAGACACAGAAGACATTGATTAAGCAGAAGCTGGAGCTTGAATATACAAAGAAGCAGATTAAGATGGGTAATGAAACGATCCTTTCCATTGCCCGGACGGTAGATGCGAAGGATTCGAATACCAGTGAACATTCCTTCCGTGTATCGCAATATTCTCTTGCAATTGCAAAACGGCTGGGTTATTCGGAAGAAAAATGTGAGAACCTCCGGCAGATGGCACTTTTGCACGACATTGGTAAAATCGGGATCCCGGATGCCATTTTGAACAAGCCGGGAAAGCTTACGGATGAAGAATATGAAATCATGAAAACGCATGTAATCAGGGGAGGCGAGATTCTCAAAGACTTCACCATGATTGACAATGTGAGTGTCGGAGCTTTGTATCATCATGAGAAATATGACGGAAGTGGATATTGTCATGGTTTAAAAGGCGAACAGATTCCTCTGGATGCAAGAATCATCGGAATTGCGGATGCGTTTGATGCCATGACGGCAAACAGAGTCTATCGAAAACAACTGGATCTGGATTTTGTCATCGCAGAACTCAAGCGCTGCAGTGGAACACAGTTTGATCCAAAGCTGGTGGATATCCTGCTTGCCTTGATCGACGAGGGTGAAATCGACGTAAAGCGTCTGTATGCAGAGTCAAAGGAGGACAGATAGTATGAAAAGAGTTTATGCGTTATGTATGGCAACATCGCTTGCTTTGATTCTGTTGTCTTTTGGGTTTCATGAAATGACAAAAAAACCGGAAAAGCATCTGAAGGTAGGATTCATCCTGGTAGGAGATGAGATGACTCCTTATACTGATAACTTTATTCAAGCCAGAGACCATGTGATGGAGGTTTATGGAGACCAGATTGAGTGTGTGACCATGTACAATGTCACGGAGGATCGGGTAGAAGGACCGCTTCAGCAGCTGGTGGATGAAAAATGTGATTATATCATTGCACCAAGCTATGGATATGGGCCAGCTGTGAAAGAGATGGCAAAGCTGCATCCGGAGATTCAGTTTTGCGTGCCGACCGGAGACAATGCGAATCAGGAGCCGGTACTATCCAATTACCATAATTGTATGGGAACCATCTATGAGGGTCGCTATGTCTGTGGTGTGATTGCCGGTTTGAAGCTCAAAGAGATGATTGATGAGGGGATTATGAGTGCCGAGCAGGCCAAGATTGGTTATGTGGCAGCCTTTCCTTATGCGGAGGTAATCTCCGGCTATACATCCTTTTATCTCGGTGTACAGTCTGTCGTTGCGGAGGCAACCATGCTGGTGAAATATACGAATACCTGGTCCAGTTATTCTCTTGAAAAGCAGGTGGCACAGGAGTTGATAGATGAGGGTTGTGTCATCATCTCGCAGCACTCGGATACCATCGGCCCGGCAACGGTCTGTGAGAGTGCCGATCAAAATATTCCGGTTTATCATGTCGGATACAATCAAAGTATGACAGATGTCGCACCGACCCGTTCCCTTGTGAGCTGTTCGGTAGATTATTCCTATTATTTTGAACAGTCCATAGGAGCATTGTTGCGTGATGAAAAGATTGAAGACTGCATTGATGGCAAGGTATATGGGCAGGATGCTATGGCAGGTCTTGAAGAGGGCTGGGTGCGGATTCTGGATATCAACCAGGCGATTGTGCCTGCGGATACAGAGGAAACTGTAGAGAAGACGATACATAGACTTGTGACAGGAGAGAAAAAGGTTTTTGCCGGTCCGTTTACCGGTGTGAATCCATATGATGAAAATGACCGGGTTGATTTAAAAACGACTGTGTTTGAAGAAAATAAGACATCGTCTTCGCCGACATTTTGTTATGTATTGGACGATGTCATAACCGTGATAGAGTAAGTCATCGTAGAAGGAATACCTGTTGTACGGTTTGTGGTGAAAAGGTGAAAACCGGTCAGGACATGCTAGTGAAGACAAAAGGCTCGGAGAGGACAAATTAGTACAGCTGCTTATCTGATTGCCCAGCTTGGAAAGAATTTTAATGACAAGGCCATACACCTTTTTTATTTTGAGATACCGTCTTGTGAATTTACAAGGCGGTATTTTTGCGTTTGAAAAGGAGAAAAATTGTGGCAGACGAAAGAACAGAAAAACAAAAAGTACAGGAATAGATGGTGTCATGTCTGAAGATATGGAAGCAAAGGTATGGGAGAAACGAATGCCAGATTTGGCACCTGCAGAACAGCTTGCTGTTGAAATTGACCGTTTTAGCCATGATTATGATGTTTATTCCTACCGCAACAACAATCAAAATATGACGGAAAGTGTGTCAGAGATTTCCGAGATGATAGTTCAAGGAAATACGGAGTCTATTACAGACTGGTTGAGCGAGGTTATCTCCGAGGGTGATGTGCTGGATGCCACTTTTTTTAACAAAACCCATGCAGAATTGTTTCCTTTTGTTGGTAGAAATACTGCCCTGTTCATGCTACTATGATGTTGAAAATAATAGCAAAGGTGGTACATATATGAGAAAAACATACATTGACAACATCAGATGGATGACTGTAGTCATCGTTGTAATTTACCATGTGTTTTATATGTTCAATGGCGTGGTAACCAGCGGTGTGATTGGACCTTTCACATCGGTTCAGTATCAGGATAGCTATCTGTATTTCGTTTATCCCTGGTTCATGCTGCTTTTGTTTGTGGTCTCCGGCATGAGCGCAAGGTTTTACTTGAATGGACATTCAGATAAGAAATTTCTGAAAAGCAGGACGGTGAAGTTGCTGGTTCCATCTACCATAGGTCTGTTTGTCTTTTGGTGGATTTCGGGCTATTACAACATGGCGATTGGTGGCGCATTTGAAAATATGCCCGCCATACCTAAGCCGATTCTGTTTGTAATAATGGCAATTAGTGGTGTCGGTCCTTTATGGTACATACAACTACTCTGGGTATTTTCCCTGCTTCTGCTTTTCATACGCAAAATCGAGAAAGACAGGCTCTATGGGCTTTTAGAGAAAACGAATCTTCCGGTGTTGCTCTGCCTGACCCTTGTGATTTGGGGTGCCGCCCAAATCTTAAACACGCCGGTAATTGTCGTGTATCGTTTCGGTATCTATGGCGTGGGATTTTTCTTGGGGTATTTTATCTTTTCACACGATGCAGTTATGGAAAGACTGGAAAAATGGTGGCTTCCCCTTTCTCTGGCGGCGCTAGGTTTAGGTATTGGCTTTGTGTTCGTCTTTTGGGGCGAGCCTTATGCTGAGCATCAGGTGTTGGATACTTTCCTGTGCAACGTTTACGCCTGGATTGCCACTCTGGCAGTTCTCTCGGTTATGAAAAAGTGGGGTAATTTTGAAAATTCGTTCTCACGTTTTATGGGCCGGAAGGTCTGGGGAATCTACCTGTTCCACTACCTGCCCCTTTCTGCCTGTGCGTGGTATTTACATCTCTACATCTCGTTGCCACCACTGGTTATGTATCTGTTGGTGTGTGCAACTGCCTTTGCTGGAGCGATTATTCTCTATGAGATCATTCGGCGCATCCCGGTTTTGAAGTGGTGTGTCTGCGGAATTGGAGGTGAAAAATAATGTTTGCGGATAATTTGATGGAGTTGAGAAAATATCATTCGCTGTCCCAAGAGGAACTGGCCGAGAAGATTGGAGTTTCCAGACAGACCCTCTCCAAATATGAGACGGGCGAATCTCTGCCGGATATTGAAAAATGTAAGGCGTTGGCTGATGTATTCGGCATTACGGTGGATGATCTGATTTGTTATGAGAAATCAACTGGAATGGGACTTGGCATACCGCCTAAGGGCAAACACATCTTTGGAATGGTTAAAGTGGGTGAAAAAGGACAAATCGTGATTCCGGCCAAGGCAAGAAAGATTTTCCATATTAAGCCGGAAGATAACCTTGTCGTTTTAGGAGATGAAGGTCAGGGGATTGCTTTGATAAAAGAGGAAAACCTGCTGAAATTGCTTCATATTGTTGGGAGTGAAAAATGACAATTCAAAGAAACAACGATTGCGGCCTTAGTGCGCCGCTATTTAGGACGAGAAGAAAGATGATGTACGATAAATTTCCATAATTTAATCGAAAATGGTGAACTTAATGACGTGGGAAGACGATAATTAAGATGATGAAGTATAATCGGAGGTAGCCCCCATGTCAAGAGGAACCAATCAGAAGTTCAAATTTATATATCTCATGAAAATCATGCAGGAAAAGACAGATGACGAGCATAGTCTTACTATGCCGCAGATCATGGAAGAATTAGAAAGATATGATGTGACAGCAGAAAGAAAAAGTATCTATGCTGACTTTCAGGATATGACGGATAA
>JALEZW010000015.1 GCA_022772675.1 Agathobacter sp.
GAGGGACGCTTGTTGAGGTGGAGTGTCATACACACCGTATCAAGTGCCCTGTCCATGGCGTCCTTGTCGCTGATGTTCCATGGGCATATCCGGGCAGCGGCTTTACAAAAGACTTTGATCTCACGGTCGGCTGGCTTGCGACTTATCTCCCCAGAAGCGTTGTGTCTGAGTACATGCGCATCGACTGGGAAACGGTCGGCAGGTGTGTCCACCGCACATTGAATGACATTGAGCCGGAACGTTCCAGACGGCTGGACGGTCTTGTGAATATCGGCATTGACGAGACCAGCTACAAGAAAGGCCACAAGTACATCACGGTCATTGTCAACCACGACACCAACACAGTCGTATGGGCAGCACAGGGACACGGCAAAACAGTTCTGGAATCCTTTTACCGTCAGCTCACCCCGCAGCAGCTTTCATCTATCAGGGTAGTTACTGGGGATGGTGCCAAATGGATCACGGAATGCGTCAACGAGTTCACCCCGGACTGCGAACGCTGTGTCGATCCCTTCCATGTCGTTGAATGGGCAATGGAAGCCCTTGATGAGGTACGCCGCGAGGTATGGCGTGAAGCTTACAGCGAGGCTGTGCAGCTTGCCAAAGAGCATCCCCGGAAGAAAGGCCGCCCAAAGGCAGATGATGAGGAAGCAGCAATCGTGAAGGCTGCCAAAGCCAAAGCGGAAGAGATTAAAAACTCTGCATGTGCACTGGGCAAAGCTCCTGAACACCTGACAGAAAACCAGCAGGCAAAGGTGGCGATGATTGCGGAAAATAACAGCCGGCTCTACCGTGCCTACCGTATGAAAGAGATGCTGAGGCTTCTTCTAAAAATAAAGGATGTTGACGAAGCAGCCGCAGAACTAAAACGCTGGCTCTGGTGGGCAAGCCACAGCAGGATACCGGCATTCAAAAAACTTTATCAAAAGATCAAACGCCATAAAGGGCACATACTGAATGCCATACGGCTGGGAATGAGCAATGCCCGCATTGAAGCAACCAATAACAAAATCAAACTGATAATCCGCAAGGCATATGGTTTTCGTAACATCCAAAATATGCTGGATATGGTGTATCTGGTCTGCTCGGATTTGAGGATTCCACTTCCTAACCGAAAACCTAAAACCGCATAATCAGCATAAACACTGGGGTTGTGGGTGTTTTGCACCCACTATTACCCATGAAGAGCCTTCTTTCATAGTAAATATCTCCTTTGCAATTATTTTCTTATTCCAATAATGAGTGAGACATATCCCCAATCCCACAAGAGTTGTTCTTTATTTATACAGAATTGTGAATAATGAAGAATGGTACCCAGCAGATTGGCTTTGTAATTGTGATAAAGGGAACCGTCTCAAAGCAGAGATTTGCACTGGTAGGTTCCAATGAGAGATGCTAAAAGCTGCTCTATTATAATCAGAATCAAAAGTTTTCGAAGCATTACCTTTATTGAAATATATTCTACGAGTTTAGGTTAGTACAATAAATTCATAATGTCAATAAGAAACATTTAAAGCATTAATGAAAGACTGCGTAGACGATTCTATAAGATGACATTAAACAAAGGTATAAATAGAAATGTAGCTACCACAGCGATAGCAAGAGAACTTGCATATTTTATGTGGGAAATGGCAACAGGAAATATCTCATAGATTTGAAATACTTTATTGGACAGGCATTCGCGAAGGTGAGTTGATTGCTCTGACACCGGCGGATTTCAATTTTGAAAAGAAAACGATTCGGATTAACAAATCGTATCAGGGCTGGAAATGATGATGCGTTGGTTGGTCTTTCGGATGCTGAAGGAGATGCAGAGAAGTTTTCAGAGTATCTGGCAGATGTGTTATACTAGGGCTTTTGATTTTGGTGATGTAGAGACTTTGTGGTAAGGAGTTGTCGTATTGAATTGAGAGTACGACAACTTTTCGCTTATTAATATGATACTATAAAATTTGAAAAACATAAAATATTATGCTATAATCAACATATGTCGGAAACGAGAGGTGATAAAATGCCAAGACCTAAAAGAAGCAGAAGGGTCTGTAGTGAACCGGAATATTCCTGTTTTGAACCTGAAGGAGTTACGAATCCGGAAAGTGTGGTTCTTTCTGTCGATGAATATGAAGTGATAAGGCTTGTAGACTTTGAAAAACAGAATCATGAACAATGCGCTGCAGTTATGGATATTTCACGCACGACAGTCACAGAAATATATGAAAGAGCAAGATATAAAATTTCGGACTGTATTGTGAATGGAAAACAATTAGTGATATCCGGCGGAAATTATAGAATCTGTAGCGGAAAACATAAAGCTTGTTGTGAAAGACCATGCCGGAGATATGCAGAAAATTCAGAAAAAAATATAATAGCGAAGGGACAGAAAGATATGAAGATAGCAGTAACTTATGAAAACGGAGAAATTTTTCAGCACTTTGGACATACAGAACAGTTTAAGGTATATGAAGTAGAAAATGGTGAGATTGTAAAAGCAGAGGTTATTGATTCAAATGGAAGCGGTCATGGAGCACTGGCGGGCTTGCTTTCGGATTCAGGCATTGAGGTTCTGATTTGTGGTGGAATCGGAGGCGGAGCACAGATGGCTCTTGCGGAAGCTGGCATCAAGCTTTATGGTGGAGTGTCCGGTAATGCAGATGAAGCAGTTCTTGCTTTGATTAATGGAACACTTGGATATAATCCGGATGTACGTTGTGACCATCATGACCATGAGCATGGAGAAGGTGGACATACCTGTGGCAGTCATGGTTGTGGAAATAACTGTCATTAATCTATGTTAATGCTGGATGGGATGAAGGATGGATATTAATGAACTAGTAAAGCAAATACCTTTTTGGAATAATCTTGTGGATGAAGAGAAAACACAGCTGTTAAGTGGTGTTGTTTTACGCGTGTATAAAAAAGATTCCTATATTTATGGAACAACCGATGCATGTCTTGGAATGATTTATGTACAAAAAGGTTCTATACGAGTTTATATCACAAATGAAGAAGGACGAGAGATTACATTGTTTCATATCGGAAGCGGAGAATGCTGCATTATGTCAGCTTCCTGCGTGATTACAGGAATATCGTTGGATGTTCAGCTACTAGCGGAAGAAGAGACCGAGATTTTGGCAATTCATTCCGGCATGATTCAAAAACTGATGGATAGCAATATTTATGTGAGATGTTTTGCCTATGAACTTGCTACGAAGAGATTCTCTGACGTGGTATGGGTGCTGCAGGAAATATTGTTTGCAAGATTTGATATGAGAATGGCAAGATTTTTACTGTCTATTTATGAGAAAACCGGAGAAAAGAAGATTCAAATGACACAGGAAGCCATTGCAAAAGAAGTCAATTCAGCGAGAGAGGTAGTGGCGAGAATGTTGAAACAATTTGCTTCAGATGAGCTAATAGAGCTTAATAGAGGTGCGATTATTATAAAAGATTTTGAAGGTTTGAAAAAAATTGTCGGCTAATGAGACTCAGTCACAGAAAAGAGAACTCCTAATCTATATAATGAAGTTAGAAATCAGGAATGATTGCTAATACTTATGAAATCAGGAGGGCTAATAAATGGCTGAATTAAAAATAACAAGAGAAAATTTTGAAAATGAAGTGATGAAATCGAATATCCCGGTGCTGATTGATTTCTGGGCACCTTGGTGTGGACCATGTCGAATGATGGGTCCAATTATTGAACAGCTGGCAGAGGAGTACGAAGGAAAAGCAAAAGTCGGTAAAGTAAATGTGGATGAGGAGGGTGAATTATCACAGGCGTTTGGAGTGATGAGCATTCCAACCATTGTACTCGTTAAAGATGGAAAGGTTGTAAAACAAGCTGTCGGTGCAAGACCAAAGGCAGAAGTGGAGGCGATGTTACAATGAGTATCTTCGGATTTTTTAAACAAGCTGATATCAATGCAGGAGTTCAGGAATTTCTGAAAACAGAAAAAGCAGTATTATTAGATGTTAGAACAAAGGAAGAATATGAATCCGGACACATTGAGAATAGTGAGAACATTCCTCTTCAACAGATAGAGAAAGTCCTCGCAAAAATAACAGATAAAGATACACCTCTATTTGTATATTGCCAAAGTGGTGCAAGAAGCAGTAGTGCTACATCTGCATTGAAACAGATGGGTTTTTCACATGTTACCAATATAGGAGGTATTAGTTCATACAGAGGAAAGGTTGTGAAAGGATGAAGGTTGTAATTGTGGGTGGAGTTGCAGGTGGTGCAACAGCAGCAACCAGACTTAGAAGATTAGATGAACATGCACAGATTACCGTTTTTGAACGCTCCGGATACATTTCATATGCAAATTGCGGACTGCCTTATTATATTGGCGGTGTGATTGAGGATAAGGAGGAACTGACACTTCAAACACCGGAAAGCATAGGAAAAAGATTTCGCATAGATATGAAGGTTCATCATGAAGTGACAGACATCAATGCTGTAAAGAAAACAGTTACCGTTTGCAATCTGGATACCGGAAAAATATATGAGGAATCATATGATAAATTGATTTTGTCACCGGGAGCAAAACCGGTAATGCCGAATCTTCCGGGGATAGAAAATGAGAAGATTTTTACGTTACGAACAGTAGAAGATACATTGAAAATACGAAGCTTTGTAGAAGAAAAGAAACCCAAAACTGCAGTTATGGTTGGTGGTGGATTTATCGGACTTGAGGTTGCGGAAAATCTATGTGACTTGGGTGTTAAAGTAACAGTTGTACAAAGACCGAAACAGCTGATGAATACACTGGATTACGATATGGCAACTCTTGTACATAACAAGCTACGCAGTAAAGGGATAAGTCTAAAGCTTGGCGGTGACGTAATCGGATTTGAGGAGAAGGAACAGTTACAGGTTCTTTTAAAAGGTGATGAGCCAATAAGTACCGATATGGTTCTAATGGCAATCGGTGTCAGCCCGGAAACTACACTTGCAAAAAAGGCAGGACTTGAACTTGGCATTAAGGGAGCGATTGTTGTAAATGATAAAATGGAAACATCCGTGCCGGATATTTATGCGGTAGGAGATGCAGTACAGGTAAAGCATACAGTTACGGGAAATAATGCGGTTATTTCTTTAGCAGGTCCTGCAAACAAGCAAGGCAGGATCGTGGCAGATAATATTTGCGGCTTAGACAGTCATTATAAAGGGAGCATGGGTTCTTCGGTTATCAAGCTGTTTGATATGACAGCTGCAAGCACAGGGCTTACCGAAAAAGCAGCGAAAGATGCCGGAATAGATTATGAAAGAGTTGTTTTATCTCCGACTTCCCATGCTGGCTATTATCCCGGTGCAAAAGTCATGACAATGAAGGTAGTGTATGAAAAGAGTACTTTAAAAATCCTTGGAGCACAGATTGTGGGTTACGATGGTGTCGATAAGCGATTGGATGTAATTGCAACAGCAATTAGTGCCGGTATGAAAGCAACAGAACTTAAGGATTTGGATTTGGCATATGCTCCGCCTTATTCCTCTGCAAAAGATCCGGTAAATATGGCTGGATTTATGATTGAGAATATTGAAAGCGGAATCGTAAAGCAGTTCCACTTTGACGAACTGGACAAGCTACCAAGAGATGGAAGTGTGACACTTCTTGATACAAGAACGCAAGGTGAATATGCAAGAGGTCATGTGAACGGATTTATCAATATTCCTGTAGATGATTTAAGAGAAAACATTGATAAGCTTGATAAGTCAAAACCAGTGTATGTGATGTGTCAAAGCGGATTAAGAAGCTATATATCCTGTAGAATTTTAGCCGGGGAAGGATTTGACTGTTACAATTTCTCAGGAGGATATCGTTTCTATGAGAATGTCATGAGGGAAACAAATTTGATAGAAGCATCACTTCCTTGTGGAATGGATAAGGAGTAGGGCATGATGAAAAAAATACTGATTCTATGCATGACTTTTATATTTATCCTCACGGGATGTGGAAATACTGATTCTGTACAGAACACGGAACAAAAGACAGGTTATAAACAGGTTTCCATGGAAGAAGGACTTGAGCTTATGAAGGAAGATTCGGGATATATTCTCTTGGATGTCAGAAGAACAGATGAGTTTGAAGAAGGACATATTCCCGGAGCAATCAATATTCCGAATGAATCCATTGGAAAAGAAGAGATTGCGGAACTTCCGGATAAGGATCAGACCATATATGTCTATTGCCGAAGCGGAAACAGAAGTAAGCAGGCTTCACAGAAGCTTGTGGACTTAGGGTATACAAATGTTATTGAATTTGGAGGCATAATTGACTATTCCGGAGAAATAGAGAAGGGTAGACAATAGCTTTTCATAATAAAACAAAAGGAGGTATTTTCTATGAAGTATGTTTGTCAGATTTGTGGCTATGTCTACGATGATGCCAAAGAAAAAGTCCCATTTGAAGAATTGCCGGATGATTGGAAGTGCCCACTATGTGGTGCGGCAAAATCAGATTTTAAACCGGAAGCAAATGGTGACGAAAAGAAAGTAGTTACTGCCATAGAGCCAATGGATGCAGATTTAGAGAAACTTTCAGCAGGACAACTGGCAGCACTTTGTTCTAATCTTGCAAGAGGCTGTGAGAAACAGTACAAGCAGGAAGAAGCAGATTTATTTAAGCAGTTAGCAGATTATTTTACCGCAGTTGTACCGACGGTAAATGATGCATCCGTTGAAAAACTCGCCAAAGAGCTTCAAACAGATGCAAACAATTATGCAGCCGTAAGAGCTACTGCAGATGCAAATGCAGACAGGGGTGCTGCAAGAGTATGTGTATGGGGTGAAAAGGTTACAAGAATGCTTTCATCATTAGTGAATCGTTATTTGAATGAAGGTGAAGCGATGTTAAAAGACACCAATATCTGGGTATGTACGACATGTGGATTTGTTTACATAGGTGATACAGCTCCGGAACTTTGCCCGGTTTGTAAGGTACCGGATTGGAAATTTGAGAAAATAGAAGGGAGAGCATAATCATGGATGAAAAAGTAGCTGTAAGAAATCTAAGACTTTGTACCAAAGATTGTCTGTGTCTTTATGTTTGCCCTGTTGGAGCTACAGACACAGAAAACAGTGTGATTGATGTAGATAAGTGTATTGGTTGTGGAATGTGTGCACAGGCTTGTCCGAGTGGTGCAATTTCCATGGTGCCAAAGGATTATCCTGCACAACAGCCAAAGACAAATCAGGTGAAATCAGTGCTGAATAAGACTGCACAGGCAAAAGCGGATGAAGAAAAGGAAGCACTTCAAATAGCAGAAGCTACTGATAAAGATGGATTGTACCGTTTGATGAAAGCGGTAGCAAAATCAGAAAGACTGGTAGCTGAAGACATTATGAGAGAAGCTGGATATATGCTTCCTCAGAGCAACAATACACATGAGCTTTTAGAGGATTTGATTGCAAATCCACCGACCAAAGATTTTCCTGTGGATGTTGCAAGAAAGTTATTAGAAATGATTCCAAACAACGAAAAAAATAATATTAAGAAAGAAGGAAAGACTATGAAGAAATGGGTATGTACAGTATGTGGTTATGTTCATGAAGGAGAGGAGGCACCACAGCAGTGCCCTGTTTGCAAACAGCCAAAGGAAAAGTTTAAGTTAATGGAAGAAGAGAAGAAGAATCCTTATGCAGGAACTCAGACAGAGAAAAATCTTGAGGCTGCTTTTGCAGGAGAATCTCAGGCAAGAAACAAGTATACATATTTTGCTTCTGTTGCCAAGAAGGAGGGCTATGAGCAGATGGCAGCATTGTTCTTAAAGACAGCTGACAACGAAAAAGAACACGCAAAGATGTGGTTCAAGGAATTGAATGGTTTAGGCGATACACCTGCTAACTTAAAAGCAGCGGCTGACGGTGAAAACTATGAGTGGACAGATATGTACGAAGATTTTGCTAAAACTGCTGAAGCGGAAGGATTCACAGCTCTTGCAGCAAAATTCCGTATGGTAGGTGCTATCGAGAAACATCATGAGGAAAGATACCGCGCACTTCTTAAGAATATTGAGACTGCACAGGTATTTGAAAAGAGTGAAGTGAAGGTATGGGAGTGCCGTAATTGTGGTCACATCGTAGTTGGCACAAAGGCACCTGAGGTTTGCCCTGTATGTGCACACCCACAGTCATACTTTGAAGTAAATGCAGAGAATTACTAAAAAATGAATTTAAGGAGATATAATTTATGGAACAAAGATTTTATATATGTGAGCATTGTGGGAATATTATTGCAATGGTAAAGGACTCTGGTGTACCGGTAATGTGCTGTGGTCAGAAAATGACAGAGATTATTCCTGGTACATCTGATGGTGCAGTAGAAAAGCATCTTCCAGAATGGACTGTGGAAGGTAATACAGTAAAGGTTTCTGTTGGTTCAGTAGAGCATCCAATGGTAGAAGCTCATTATATTGAATGGGTATCTTTACAGACAAAATCCGGAAATCAAAGAAAGGTGTTAAAGCCAGGTGATGCACCAGAAGTATGCTTTGCCATTTCTGAAGGTGATGAAGCAGAAGCTGTATATGCTTACTGCAACCTTCATGGATTATGGAAATCATAATGATATGTCTTGATTGATATGTAAACGGCTGCAACTTATATGTTGTGGCCGTTTTTGCGGATAATATAAAGGAGAATTGATAAGGTAAAAGCAAATAGAACTAATTATAGTCTCACTAGTCTCAAATTACTATGAGACTGGTGAGACTAAGATGAGACTGACTAAAGTAAAATGTTTTCCCAACTTGGGGAATAATTAATTAAATTCATTCATCGCATCCACATAATCCTGCAATCCTTTTTCTTTCAATGCTAGCTTGGCATATAGTAGAGGTGCTTCTTCTGCCAACCGGTATAGATATACAATATCAGCCGGGACATCAAAGATAACAGAGGAATTATATTCTTTGCAACAGATAACAAGAATTGCGTTCTCGCCGGTATTGATGATAATGGAGTCTGTGGCGGGTTCGTACATACCGAAATGAAAATTAAGATTGTTGTTCATGGCGATCTCCCCCCACAGATATTTTGCACCATCCAGTAGGTCAATATTAGCTGTTAGCATATTGGTGTATTCAGTTTGTAATTCTCTTATGTCTTCCGAAGAAGGAAGTGTATCTTGAATGTCACCAGTTGTGGTAAATGCCTTCTGCATTTCAAGTAATTGCAGATACAATGCATTTATGGTCTGTACCAAAGGATATATCGTTTCTTTCTTACCGAAAACGCAGATGCGGTTGTAGATGCAGGAACGGACGAAGTAATCTTTCTTCATCATTCCGCTGGCAAGAATCCGTGCTTCAATTTGTTTGCGTTCAGCGTCAGTAATTCTGAAGCTAATGGTTGGGTTTTTATGTTGATTGCTCATGGTATAGCTCCTTTCGTTTGGCTGTGGCAGCAGGTGTAATAGATAACCTGACAGCCACAGGAATTTATTCATTGTGAGTAATAAAAAGTAGATTATATCAAGCCGATGGAAAATTATCGCTGCAGATACAGCAACTAATTTGCTACTAAAAGTATTAAAAACGATGTGAAAAGAGCGATATTTTGCGAAATAGAAGTGCCGAAAATGCAGGAAATATCAGCATTTATGAGTTGTCGAAAAAAACTCGGGAAGAGTTTGAACAGTATTTATCTACGAGTGTGGAAATTTAGTGTTCCAAAATCGGAACTGTTATGATATAATACGAAATTGTATCAAACTCTTTTTTAAATGTGTAGTAAATATAGACAGAAAGGCGAAAATCCTTGAAAATAAGGGATTTTCAGACAGGTATAAGATAAAATGAAACTAGGAATCGTTGGACTTCCGAACGTAGGAAAAAGTACATTATTTAACTCGCTCACCAAGGCAGGAGCAGAATCCGCCAACTACCCCTTTTGTACGATTGACCCCAATGTGGGAATTGTAGCAGTACCGGATGAGCGGATTAAAAAGCTTGGAGACCTTTACCATACAAAAAAGGTAACGCCTGCCACCATTGAGTTTGTGGATATCGCGGGACTTGTAAAGGGAGCCAGCAAGGGAGAGGGCCTTGGCAACCAGTTTCTTGCCAATATCCGAGAGGTGGATGCCATTGTACATGTGGTGCGCTGCTTTGAGGATTCCAATATTGTTCATGTGGATGGAAGCATTGATCCAGCGCGTGATATTGAGACCATTAATCTGGAACTTATTTTTTCAGATATCGAGATTCTGGAGAGAAGAATTGCAAAAGTGGCAAAACAGGCCAGAATGGATAAGACATTAGCCAAAGAGCTGGAACTTTTGCAGGGACTTAAGAGCCATCTGGAGGATGGAAAGATGGCACGTACCTATGAGCTTCCGGAGGATGAGGATCTGGAGCTCTGGTATAAAGGATATAATCTTCTGACAGCAAAGCCTACGATCTATGCTGCAAATGTGGCGGAGGATGATCTGGCTGATGATGGAGCAAATAATCCGTTTGTGGCATCCGTCCGTGAGAAAGCTAATGAGGAGGGCAGCGAAGTATTCGTTGTCTGTGCCCAGATTGAAGAGGAAATCTCCGAGCTGGATGATGACGAGAAGGCAATGTTTTTGGAGGATCTGGGATTAAAAGAGTCCGGACTGGACAAATTAATCAAGGCAAGCTACAGCCTTCTGGGACTTATTTCCTTCCTGACGGCAGGAGAGGATGAGTGCCGCGCATGGACCATTAAAAAGGGCACAAAAGCTCCACAGGCGGCCGGAAAGATACACACAGATTTTGAGCGTGGATTTATTAAGGCTGAGGTTGTAAATTATGAGGATCTGTTAGAGTGCGGAAGTCTCTCAGCTGCCAGGGAAAAGGGAATTGTCGGTCTGGAAGGTAAGGATTATGTGGTAAAGGACGGGGACGTAATACTGTTTAGGTTTAACGTCTGAAATATTCTTATTTTCATACGCACATGAAAGAAAAGATACATAGTTCGAAAAAACTTGAATATAATGATGATACGAGGGTCAATGGGTCAGAACTCGTTCCTGCTTGCAGGATAAGAGTTCTGACCTGTTGATTCTGTAAGAAGTAATGAATAAAAGGAAGATGTCATGCGTTTTTCAGAATTATGTGAAAAGGAAGTCATTAATGTGGGGGACTGCCGCTGTCTGGGAAGTGTCAGGGATTTGGATATTGACAAGGAATGTGGCAGGATTCTTGCGCTTATTGTACCGGGACCGGGAAAATATCTTGGATGTTTTTGCCGGGATAGTGAATTTTTTATTCCGTGGACTAAAGTTATTCGGATTGGACCCGATATAATACTTGTAGACTTTGATGAAAAAGAGATGAAACGTCGGATACAGAAATAAGGGAAGAACAGGAGGAGCGTTTCATGAAATGTCCGTTTTGCAGCAGTGAAAATACAAGAGTCATCGATTCCAGACCGGCGGATGACAACAATTCAATTCGCAGGCGCAGACTCTGTGATGACTGTGGCAAGCGTTTTACCACTTATGAGAAGGTTGAAACGATTCCGCTGATTATCATTAAAAAAGATAACAACCGTGAGCAGTATGACCGGGCGAAGATTGAAAAAGGTGTACTGCTTGCCTGTCATAAACGCCCGATTTCCGTAGAACAGATTACGAAGCTTGTGGATGAAGTGGAAGTCGAGATTTTTAACAGAGAGGAAAAGGAAATCCCAAGTTCCTTGATCGGCGAGATTCTTATGGATAAATTAAAGGATTTAGATCCGGTTGCCTATGTGCGTTTTGCATCGGTATACCGTGAATTTAAGGATGTGAACACTTTTATGAATGAGCTGAAAAAAATGCTGGGATAAGAGTGATGGAGTTTAGTGAACAGCAGGGATCATGGATTAGATTTATTTTGTAGTCGGAGGCAGATATGAATATTTCAGGAATGCGCCCCTATGCGGGCTTTTATGACTACAATTCCATAAAGGCGGTGGAGCTTCGCAGCCGGCAGGTTGCAGCGGCAAAGGATGATTTACTTTCCGGGGAGAATTCGAAAGAAGAAACCAGGGGTGAGGAATTCGGGTGGAACGGACCCAGGCAGGATTATACTTCTTATGATTATGCTAAGACCTACCGGCCGGATGAAACTTACGAGTTAAAAGGTGAGGAAAGTGATATAACCAGTCTGGATATTCAGAAAGCGATTTCTGATATGGAAAAGGATCAGGTTCTCAGACAGTACCAGTATTTTGTGGGGACAAAGGATTCCGGCATAAAGAAAGCGGTTTCAGAACAGATACAGCCATCCATGAGATCCGGAGAAAACTTTAGTTTGTAGTACATAAAATGAACAACAGGAAGGAGAAAGGGCGATGCGCTCATTTCTTTATCCGGATGAGTATCTGGATTCCACTTACAGCATTGATTTTGACAAATTGTATAATGAGGGATACCGTGGTATTATTTTTGATATTGACAACACACTGGTTCCCCATGGAGCGCCTGCTGATGAGCGGGCGATTTCTTTGTTCCGGCATTTGAAAGAGACAGGCTTTTCCTGTATGCTTTTGTCCAACAATAAAGAGCCCCGGGTCAAAATGTTTAATGATGCGGTGCAGGTTGAATATATCTATAAGGCCGGGAAGCCTAAACCTTCCGGCTACCGCAGGGCGATGGAGAAAATGGGAACAGATACAGGGAATACCATCTTCGTTGGAGACCAGATATTTACGGATGTCCTTGGGGCGAATCTGGCCGGAATCCGTACGATTTTAGTGAAACCAATTAATCCCAGAGAGGAAATCCAGATTGTGCTGAAGCGGTATCTGGAGGCTGTAGTTCTATTCTTTTATAAAATTCACAGAAAAAGAGAAAAGGCCGGGAAGAAAGTCCGGATAAATACACCAAAAAATGGGCGGTAGGAATTGTTTTCCTATACGCCCATTTTTTCGTGTTATGCGCGGAGCAACGGAGCCCCTGTATCATATCATTTTATGCCAGGGAATTCTTCTCCTGCTGTCTGTTCACTGCCAGATAGACAGCGAAGATTGCAGCAAAGAACAGAACCTGTATGCCGATGCACATCCGGTAGGTGTTCATGGAGAGGGCCTCATCGGAAAATCCTGCAAGCATATTTGTGATGCGGATATACCAGTAGGCAGGAAGAAACCGGGAGAAACTGATGACCCCGCTGCCTAAAAATTGCTGGGGAACAAAGATGCCGCACAAAAAGCTCATGCCAAGACCGATGACATTGGATACCATATTGATGGTATTGCCATTCAGCGGGAAGGAACTGACCAGCAGAGTCAGTGCCGTGGAAATTAATGTAAACACCAGACTGTTTAACAGGCACAGCAGACCGTTCTGGCTGAAGACCTGTGCAGGTTTGTAGAGAATCACGCTGGTAATGGCAAAAAGCAGCCAGATACCGAGACTGTAGGTGATGCAGCCCAGACCAATCTGGGTATTTTTACTGTGCATATGCAGGGAAGAGCAGTTGATCCGGGCGGACAGGTCCTTTTGACGGAAGGCAATCAGCACAGGGGAAAGTCCCTCCAAAAGCATCATAATCAGCACATAGGGCAGATACTGGAAAAAGTAGTACATCCCTTCCCCGGCGTTGTTTGATTTCCTGTCAAACTGCAGGGAGGTGATTTCCGGGGAGGATGAAAAGGCATCATCCGTCTGCTTTATGGCTTCGTCGATCTCTGCGCCGCCTGTGATGGAAAGGGAAAGTGCCCGGATGTAACTGTCAATCTGCTGGTCTACAAAGTAGCCGCTGGCACTGTCTGCCCTTTTGGAGGTCTCCACCTGTGGATTCTTACCGGAAAGAAGCTGCTTTTCAAAGCCCTCCGGAATGGTCAGTACATAGCTGATGGTCTGGTAGAACAGATTGTCCTGCAGTGTCTCCTTGTCATAGGAGTCGAAGGTTACCGGCGTATGGACAGAGGTCAGGTAATCATAGAGTGCAGTGCTTGCGGTACTCTGATCCTTGTCGATGATGCAGATGTCTACGGAGGAAACCTCAAATTTTTGTTGATTGTCTTTGACCGCTGTGGTACTCATGATGATGGTCAGTACAAGAAAGACAATAAAATACACCATAGATGAGAACAGCTTTGATTTTGCGATTTTAAAAAAGGTCTTATATACTTGCATATTTTTTCCTCCTTGTGAACAGGAAGCCCCCGAGACAAAAGACGAAGGACAACAGCAGCAGTGTCAGAATATTTCGGGTATAGCGTTCCATGGAATCGTAGTTTGCCAGACTGTAAAAGCAGTCAGAAATCAGTGCTGCCGGATTGATGCGATTGAAAAATGGCAGGTACTGTTCCACGATAATCCGCATATTGCCCATCATGAGTCCGCTGAAAAAACAGCAGGGCATGATAACGGCAAACATCATTCCGATTTTGGCTCCTTCGGATTTCGGACCGATGGTGCCCAGGAAAAATCCCAGGCAGATGCCGGTCATGGTGCTTACGAAAATAGCCAGAAGGGCATAGGGAAGTCGGGCGGTCATGTCCACACGGAGAACAAAAATAATGAATAGAAAGGCCGCCAGGTTGAGAATAAATTCAAACAGGATATTTGCTGCCAGTTCTCCCATGATGACAAACTGTTTTTTGGAAGGTGCGATATTTTTTCTTGAAGCCAGTGTGGACAGATTGGCCTGGTTTTCCACTGCCACATATAGACCTCCCATGGCGGTGTACAGACAGGCCATGGCAATCAGGTTATAAAAGTACTGGGTGTAGGTGTCTGTGTTGGAGCGGGAGAGGGAAACCTCTTTGCAGTACTCCCTATGCTGTGTGATGTTGTCCAGAACAGCCGGCATTTTTTCCGGATGAGTGGCCAGGGTCCGGGCAATGATGGATGCGCTGACATTGTATTCCTCCACAAAGCTTTTTAAAATGCTCTGGTTCATCTGGGCACTGCTCATGTTGGCAGAAATGGTAAGCTCTACCGTGTCACCGGCATAGAGAATCCCGTCAATCTTTTTCTTTTCCAGAAGCTTTAAGGCTTTCTTTTCATTGCAGAAAGTGACCATAAGCATCTGGTCGTCCCCATCCTTTCCCAGTTCCTCCACTGTGGCGCGGAAAGTCTCTGCATTAGGTGTGTTTTCTAAGACCACAGCAACCGGAATAGGCGCAAAGCTTTCGGTTTTTCCGATATTGGAAAAGGCTACCTTAAACATACAGCCTAAAAGGATTGGAAACAAAAGAATCCAGAAAATGTTGCTTTTGTTTCGCATAAGGCGAAACAGGGAATATTTGAAAATGTTTATCATAATCGTTCCTCCTAAATGAACATTGGTCTATGCGAGATTTGCCTGCGGCAAATGGACCGACGCTGCATGATAAGTTTTCTGCGAAAACTTATCACATATCTTCTTATCACATATCTCGTAACTCTTTGCCGGTGATTTCCAGAAATACATCATTTAAAGTCGGCAGTTCGGAATACACATGACCTGCAGATAATTCCTGTTCCTGCAGGTAGTTCAGTACCCGGACAAGATTGTGTTTTCCACCGCTGCATAATATCACCAGCTTGTGGTCGGTGAAATTGGCTTCATACACATGGGGCAGGGTCCGGATGGCCGCCAGATCCTTTTCCGGGAGCTCAACCAGTTCGATGGTGATGATTTCGCTTTTTTTAATCATCTTTTTTAATTCCTCTTTGGTGCCCACGGCAATGCTTCTGCCTTTATCTATAATAGCGATGCGGGTGCAGATCTGCTCCACCTCCTCCATGTAGTGGGAGGTGTAAATGATGGTGGCCCCCTCCTCATTGAGTTTTACGATGCCTTCCAGAATTTTGTTGCGGCTCTGGGGATCCACGGCTACCGTAGGCTCATCCATGATAATGAGTTTGGGTTTATGGGCGATGCCGCAGGCAATGTTCAGCCGCCGCAGAAGACCGCCGGATAGTTTTTTGGGATGGAATTTTTTAAAGTCATTGAGGCCCACAAAATCGATGGCTTCCTGCACATACTGTCTTCGCCTGGCACGGTCTTTGATATACAGTCCGCAGAAATAGTCAATGTTTTCATAGACGGTCAGTTCATCAAAGACAGCTACATTTTGCATGACCACACCAATCTGACGCTTTAATTCATAACTGTCTGGTTTCATTTCTTTGCCGAAAATCTCAATGGTCCCTTTGTCATAGGATAACAGGGACAGAAGGCAGTTGATGGTGGTGGTTTTACCGGAGCCGTTGGGACCCAGCAGACCAAAAATCTCACCCTCGTTGATGGTAAGATTAAAATGATCCAGTGCCAATAGCTCTTTATATCGTTTTACCAGGTTTTCAATTTTCACTACGGGGGTACTCATAGGGTATTCTCCTTTCGGGTTTTGTTTTATGCCCCTATCTTACAGGATGACCGGAAAGAAAAACAGTGTCGGATGTCAGAAACAAGGATGACAAATGTCACATCTTCTGTTATGCTATAAATGTGATAAGTTTTCGCAGAAAACTTATCATGTAGCATCGGTCCATTTGCCGAAGGCAAATTTTGTATGGACCGATGTTCACAGAATGTGATGTAATGATTTTCTGGAGGAAAGCCCTATGGACAAAATAATCGATAAGGGACTGGCGTTTACACTGGGCTGCATTCTTCTCTGGGGACTGGACAGCTTTGTGGAACCGGTTCTTGCGATTCTCATGGCTTTGGTTTATTTCGCACTGTCCTGTTATCTGACGGATAAGCGGGGCGTAGGCATTCTGATGGCTTTTATGGCAGGACTCAGCTTTTACTGGAAGGAACTTTCGGTTTTTCTCCCGCTTTTGTGTTATGACAGCATTGCCTGTTCCCTCTGGTGGGGCATGGGGGCTGCCCTGGTGGGAATTTTTCCCATGATGGAGTGCTTTTCGGTGGAAAAGGCCGGCGGATGGAGGCTGGCACTGTGGATTTTCCTGTACCTGATGACGGTAGTATCTGCTTTTCGGACAAAGCAGCTGGAGAGCAAAAAGCAGGAATTTATCCACCTGCGGGATGAGACTACGGAACGAAAGCTATTGATGCAGAAGCGACAGAGAGAACTTCTGGAAAAGCAGGATTATGAGATTCGTCTGGCAACGTTACAGGAAAGAAACCGGATTGCCAGGGAAATCCATGACAATGTGGGACATATGCTGACCCGTTCTATTTTGCAGATGGGAGCTTTACTTACAATCCATCAGGAGGAGCCGGTTCATGGACAGCTGGAAGCGGTAAATGATACCTTGAATTCTGCCATGAACAGTATCCGGGAGAGCGTTCATGACCTTCACAACGATTCCGTGGATTTAAAGCAGATGGTGTGTGATGTGACGGAGGAACTGAAAGACCGCTGTCAGGTTATGGTGGATTATGATATGTCTGAGGAGATCCCCCGCAATGTGAAATACTGCCTGATTACCATCGTGAAGGAGGCTGTGGCAAATATCGTAAAGCACAGCAACGCCGGCAGGGTGTCCATTTTTTTACGGGAACACCCGGGATTTTACCAGCTGTCTGTGGAGGACGATGGGACAGACATCCATATGAGTGCAAATCCGGGCATCGGTCTTACCAACATGGAGGATCGTGTGAAGGCATTAGGGGGAAGTGTACATTTTTTTACGGAGCGGGGATTTCGTATTCTTGTGTCCCTGCCAAAACAGAGGTAAGGGATTGGGAAACACCAGCCGGTGTATGAAAAATGAGAGGAAAATAGCATGAAAGTGATAATTGTAGATGATGACCAGCTGGTTGCCCTGTCTTTACAGACCATTCTGGAATCAGATGAAAATATCCGTGTTGCGGCCTGCGGACAGGACGGGGAGGAGGCTGTGGCTCTGTATGGGAAACATCAGCCGGATGTGCTTCTCATGGATATTCAGATGAAGGGGATGAGTGGTCTTGCTGCGGCGGAAATGATTCTGAAATCATATCCGGATGCAAAGATTTTGTTTCTTACTACCTTTTCAGATGACGAATATATTATAAAAGCACTTGACATTGGCGCAAAAGGGTATATTCTAAAACAGGACTTTGCAGGAATTATCCCGGCACTTTTTGCGGTGGAACAAGGGCAGAGCGTGTTCGGAGGAGAGATTGTGAGCAAAATTCCCGTGCTGATGCAGCAGAAGAATACCTTTGATTACAGTATGTATGATATTGGTGAAAAGGAGCAGGAAATCATTGCTCTTGTGGGACTGGGAAAGAGCAACCGGGAGATTGCAGGAGAACTTTTTCTCAGTGAGGGAACCGTTCGTAATTATATTAGTACGATTCTGGAGAAACTATCCTTAAGGGATAGAACCCAGCTGGCCGTTTTTTATCTGACAAAGGTACGATAAATCAGGGAGTGCTGCAGCCGGGGAAAAACTTCACAAATAACCGGACAATATGCATAAAAAAGGAGAGTATCATGAAAATCGGAATCGGAAATGACCACGCAGCAGTGGAAATGAAAATGCAGATTAAGGAATTTATGGAAGGCCTGGGACATGAGGTGGTAAATTACGGCGTGGATACGCCGGAGAGCTGCGACTATCCGGAGATTGGAGAGAGGGTTGGAAATGCTGTAGCGTCAGGGGAAGTGGACTGCGCCGTTTTAATCTGCGGAACGGGAGTCGGAATCTCAATCGCTGCCAATAAAGTAAATGGTGTGCGTGCAGCAGTCTGCTCGGATACCACAACTGCCCATCTGGTAAAGGAGCACAACAATGCCAATATCATCGCATTCGGTGCCAGAATTGTGGGTGTTGAGACTGCAAAGGATATTGTAAAGACGTATCTTGAGGCAGAGTTTATGGGAGGACGCCATGAAAGAAGAGTTGCCATGATTTCGGATATAGAAAAGAAAAACAGCAGTAAATAGTACTTGAAAAGTATTCCATTTTATAGTAAAATTGTATTTCGAGAGAGTTTTACTCGTTATTGAAGGAGGAAGATCGAATGATTTCAGCAGGAGATTTCAGAAACGGTGTTACGATTGAACTGGAAGGTAACATTTATCAGATTATTGAATTTCAGCATGTTAAGCCGGGAAAAGGTGCGGCATTCGTTAGAACAAAGTTAAAGAATATTGTCAGCGGCGGCGTTGTGGAGAAGACATTCCGTCCGACAGAGAAGTGTCCGACTGCCCATATTGACCGTAAGGATATGCAGTATCTGTATGCAGATGATGATTTCTATCATTTTATGGATGTAGAGACCTATGACCAGATTGACCTGACAAAGGACAACGTTGGGGATGCATTAAAATTCGTTAAGGAAAATGAGATGGTTAAGATCTGTTCTTATAAGGGAGATGTATTTGCCGTAGAGCCACCTCTTTTTGTAGAACTTAAGGTTACCGATACGGAGCCTGGATTCAAGGGCGATACAGCCACCGGTGCCACAAAGCCGGCTACTGTAGAGACCGGTGCAACGGTATCTGTACCTCTTTTTGTAGAGCAGGAAGATGTGATCAAGATTGATACCCGTACAGGTGAGTATCTTTCCCGCGTATAATTAAATGGTTTAAAGAGCAATGCCGGAAAACCTTGGTTTTCCGGCATTTTTTGATTACAACTGGATTAAGTATAGGACCGCAGCAGGTAGATATCTGCAATGGCCGCAAATACATATGACAGCAGCATTCCCCACAGATAGGCATCAATTCCGTGTGAAGGTACAAGAAACCAGATCATGCTGATACGGATCAGGCAGGCCAGCAGCGTGACCATGAGAACCAGCTGTGGTTTGCCCAGACCGTGCAGGATACTGTTTAAGAGACTTGTGATATATAAAAGCGGGCAGAGCCAGGAGAGCTGTTTTATGAATGCTCCGGCCAGGGTGTTGTGGAAGAGAAAATTTCCAATCCAGTCACCGGTAAACAGAAAAAGAAATGTAAACAGGAGTCCAAGAAGCAGTCCATAAAGGATTGCTTTTTTTATTGCAATGGAAATACGGGCGGCATTATTGGATCCCTGGGCTTCTGAGATGGCAGGAAGAAGCAGAACCGAGAGGGAGTTTGTCAGTACATTGGGAAACAGAATGATGGACATGGTCATTCCTGTCAGCACACCAAAGATGCTTAAGGCATCGGAGGCAGAATAGCCATAAAGCTGTAATTTCTGTGGAATCATAAGGTTTTCGAGACTGTTAAATAAAGCGGTCATAACCCGGTTCATGGTAAGGGGAACCACCATGGCAGCAAAGAGCTTTCCCATGTTTTTTCCATCCGAAAACAGAATGCGAAGGCTTTTAGCCGGCATCTGTTTTTCCAGGGAAAAGGCGAGAAGACATACCAGAAGTCCCGCAAGTTCTCCTGCCAGAAGTCCTGCAACAGCGTGGATGGCAGTCAGCTGGATTCCCTTTTCCATTGTAATACGGTAAATGATAAAGACACATCCTACCCGAGCAATCTGTTCTACAAGCTGGCAGACAGAGGGCACAAATGCCCGCTTCTGCCCATAGTAATAGCCATTGATGCAGGCATGGATGCAGCAGGGGAGGAGGGAAAAACTAAGGAGGGAAAGCAGCGGTGCACAGCGTTCCTCCCCAAGAAAATGCACAGCAATCCACTGGGATTTATAGTAGAGAAGGAACCCTGTAAGCAGGGAGAGGAGGCTGGAAACGGCTAAACCCAGATACAGATACCCTCTGGCTTTTTCTTCGCCGTTTTTGCAGTTCCTGCATTTTCCACAGGCATCTCCCACAAACTTGGAGATGGATGTCTGGATGGAAGAGGCGGTTAAGGCAAAACACATGGAAAAAACAGGGGCTATGAGCTGATAGATTCCCAGTGCTTCTGCACCAATGGTCTGCGCTAAGAATATTCTATAGAAGAAGCCGATGACACGGCTGGCGACACCGGCTGCGGTCATCAGGAGAGTTCCGGAAATCAGTGGATTTTTAAGAAATCTGGTAAACTTCAAGGGGTGAACTCCAGGATTGAAACTTGTTAATTATTATATGAGGGGATGGTGCACAATATGAGCTGCAAAATCTATATGGATCATGCCGCCACAACCGAGATGCTTCCGCAGGTGCGTACCGCAATGGAACCTTACCTCATGGAAGAATACGGGAATGCGTCGACGGCATATGAGATGGGGAGAAAGAATCACCAGGTGATTGAACAGGCAAGAGAAAAAATAGCCAGGCTTGTGGGAGCACAGCCGGAAGAAATTTTTTTTACATCCGGAGGAAGCGAGGCGGATAACTGGGTAATTAAGAATGTGGCAGCAGACAGAAAAACAAGAGGAAAGCATATTATTACAAGCAAAATTGAACATCATGCAGTACTCCGTTCCTGTGAATATCTGGAAAAACTGGGCTATGAGGTTACTTATCTGGAGGTGGATGGCTACGGTCTTGTGAGTCCGGAAGGGATAGCAGATGCAGTGCGGGAGGACACAACACTGGTCTCTGTTATGACAGGAAATAATGAAATAGGGACCCTGGAACCCATTTCTGCCATTGCATCCGTCCTTCGGGGGAAGGATGTTGCGTTTCATACGGATGCCGTGCAGGCAGTGGGGCAGATTCCGGTCAATTTACAGCAGCTGCCGGTGGACTATCTGAGTGCCAGTGCCCATAAATTTCATGGACCTAAGGGTGTTGGTTTTTTGTTTGAGAGGAAAAATAAGGAGTTGTCTTCCTTTATTCATGGGGGAAGCCAGGAACGGGGGAAAAGGGCAGGAACGGAGAATGTGGCAGGCATTGTGGGGATGGCGGCTGCGTTAGAAATTTCCGTGCAGGAAATGCAGATGGTGAGACAAAGACTCATACGTCTGCGGAATTATTTTACAGAGCGTGTGCTTCGGGAAATTCCGGATTCCAGACTGAACGGACATCCGTATAAGAGGCTGCCGGGAAATGTCAACTTCAGCTTTAAGGGAATTGATGCCACATCCCTTCTGGTACTCCTAGAGGAGGACGGAATCTGCGCATCGGCAGGAAGTGCCTGCAATACCGGACAGACCAGGATTTCCCATGTGATTGAAGCCATAGGTGTGCCGGATGACTATGCCCCGGGAAGCGTCCGTTTTACCATGGGACGGGATACGGACAGAGGGCAGGTGGATGCTGCGATTGAGAGCCTGAAGCGGGGAATCAGTCTGCTTCGGCAGGAATGAAAACATCAAGTGCATGGGCGACTCCATCTTCCAGGTTGGACAGAGTGATATAGTCTGCCTGTTCTTTCACTGAATTGGTGGCATTTCCCATTGCAACGCCAATACCGGCAGCCTGAATGATTGCAAGGTCGTTTTCCGTATCACCCATTGCCATGGTGGCATTGTGCTCAATCCCCAGCATGTCGGAAAGTTTATACAAGGCGATTCCCTTGCTGACATCGGAGCGTGTGAATTCCAGATTGCCGTAGCCGCCGCATACCGTTGTAATTTCGGGAATGGATTTTAAAAATTTTTCGGTTTTATCCCGGTCTGTGGGAATACCATTTTCGTCCGGATAGAAATTCAATGTCATTTTCTGGACTTTCAACTGATTATCGTGGATGAACTTAAGAATATTGTCCAGACGAATCCGTGTGGTGGTAATGTACTTTTTCAGAGAGGACGGAACGGTCAGCTTTTCGCCTGCGGCGATGCACTGCGTTGGAGAGTAGCCCTTTCCGCCGATAAAGGCATCCATGTGGATGTCCAGAGTGAGAAGGTACTGAATGATCGGTGAAACCAGCTCCTCCTCCATTGCGTTTTCAAACAGGCATTTTTCTGTTGGTATTTCATAGATTGCACTGCCGTTTGTGGTGATGGCATAGCGGATGCCGGTTTCCTTTATCTGGTCGAAGGGCAGTCCCATAAATGGCCTTCCGGTGGAGATGACCACATGGATTCCACCTGCGGTGATTCTTCGTATGGTTTCCAGATTGTGGCTGCTGATTTTGCTGTTGTTGTTAAAAAGGGTTCCGTCCAGATCCAGTGCCACTAATTTGATGTTTGACATAAATACCTCTCTTTATTTGTACTTTTATTTGCTTATCTTCTTAATATGAGTTATTATAAATAGAAAATGGGAAAAGTACAATATGTGAGGAAGCCAAAATGACAAAAAAAGAATTTGCAGAGTTTATCATAGAAAAAGGACCGGTCATTCTGGACGGGGCAACCGGAACAAACCTGATGGCGGCAGGAATGCCGGTAGGAGTCTGCCCGGAACAGTGGGTGCTTGATAATCCACAGGTGCTTAAGGATTTGCAGAAAAGTTATGTGGAGGCAGGAAGCCATATCGTATATGCCTCCACATTTACCGGAAACCGGATTAAATTTCAGGAATACGGGTTAGAGGATCGGCTGGAGGAAATTAATACAAAGCTTGTGGAACTTTCCCGGGAGGCCGTGGGGGATCAGGCTCTTGTGGCCGGGGACATGACTATGACCGGACAGCAGCTGTTTCCCATGGGAGATCTTCTTTTTGAGGAATTGGTTACAGTCTATAAAGAGCAGGCAAAGGTGTTGGAGCAGGCAGGAGTGGATCTCTTTGTGGTGGAAACCATGATGAGTCTCCAGGAGTGCCGTGCGGCCGTTATTGCCATCCGGGAGGTAAGCGACCTCCCAATCATGGTAACCCTTACCTACAACGAGGATGGCCGGACGCTGTTTGGAACACCGCCGGAAACTGCGGTGGTGGTACTGCAGTCACTGGGAGTGGATGCAATCGGAATCAACTGTTCTACAGGCCCCATGGAGATGGTGGAGCCTGTGAAGAAAATGGCAGAGTATGCAACGGTTCCAATCATTGCAAAGCCGAATGCCGGGCTGCCGGAGCTGGAGGGAAAACAGACAGTATATAAGATGACCCCGGAGGAGTTTGCAGAGGCAGGCACTGCACTTGTGGAGGCGGGGGCGGCAGTCATAGGAGGCTGCTGCGGCACCACACCGGCACATATTAAGGCACTTTCCCATGCAGTCCGTGGAAAAACGCTGCATAAGCCTTTGGAGAGACACCGCAGGATTCTTGCCTCAGAGCGGAAAAATGTGGAAATCAGTCTGGATGGAAACTTCCTGGTTGTAGGAGAGAGAATCAATCCTACAGGAAAAAAGAAACTGCAGGCAGAGCTTCGTGAGGGAAAGCTGGACCTGGTGCGTGAGATGGCCATGCAGCAGGAGGAAAACGGTGCGGCAGTTCTTGATATCAATATGGGAATGAACGGAATTGACGAAAAAGAAATGATGGAGCAGGTTATTTACGAGGTCTCTGCAACGGTGGACTGTCCGCTCTGTCTGGATACGAGCCATATTGATGTAATGGAGGCGGCTCTTCGGATTTATCCGGGACGGGCCCTTATCAATTCCGTTTCACTGGAAAAAGAGAAGATTGAGCATATGCTCCCGCTGGCGAAAAAATATGGGGCAATGTTTGTTCTCCTTCCTCTTTCCGATGAGGGACTTCCGAAAAGTGCTGCAGAAAAACAGGAAATTATTGAAACGGTTTACAGCCGTGCCATGGAGCTGGGGATGGCCCATGAGGATATTGTGGTGGACGGACTGGTGGCGACAATCGGAGCAAATCCGGATGCGGCAAAGGAATGTTATGACACCATTTCCTATTGTAAGGAAGTAAAGAAGCTGCCGACCATCTGCGGCCTTTCCAATATTTCCTTCGGGCTGCCGGAGCGGAGCTATGTGAATACCGCATTTCTTACCATGGCAATCTGCAGGGGTCTTACCATGGCAATTGCCAATCCTTCCCAGGAACTTCTGATGAATGCTGCCTTTGCCTCGGACATGCTTTTGCACCGGCCGGAGAGCGACATCCGTTATATTGAGCGGATGAATAAGCTGGCGGAGGAAAAGGCCGGATATGAAACCGTTGTCGTAAAGAAGGAAAAGCAGGAGACAAAATCCGGGGAAGCATCTGCTGCTGACGGGGCAGAAAATCCTGTATATACTGCGGTTTTAAAGGGAAATAAGGGCAGTGTGATTGATGAGGTAAAGCATGTGCTGGATGCCGGGATTAAGCCGGATACTATTATCAATGACTACCTGATTCCCGCAATCAATGAAGTGGGTGTGCTGTTTGAGAAGAAGAAATATTTCCTGCCCCAGCTCATTGCAAGTGCCAATACCATGAAGCTGGCCATTGATTATTTAGAGCCTATGTTAGAGCGCAAAAACGATGGGAAAGAAATGCCGACACTGGTGATTGCAACGGTGGAGGGAGATATCCATGATATTGGCAAGAACCTGGTGGTTCTCATGCTGAAAAACTATGGATATCATGTTATCGACATGGGAAAGGATGTTCCCTGTGAGGAAATCGTGGATACCGCCATACGGGAAAATGCTGCAATTATCGGTCTTTCCGCCCTTATGACAACCACGATGATGCGGATGCAGGATGTGGTGGAAATCTGTAAGGAAAAAGGCTGTAAGAGTAAAGTGATTATCGGTGGAGCCTGCATTACAGAGAGTTTTGCCAGGGAGATTGGAGCGGATGGATATTCGAAGGATGCGGCAGAGTGTGTGAAGCTGGTGGAGAGGTTACTGGTATGAAGCCGTATGGACTCCCAGAGGGATCACACGGAAGACAGTCTGTGATACGGTAACAGATTTGTTTTGTGAGTGAAATATTACATCAGAGGATGTAGAGGAGAAAAATGATTTAGCTATGTCCCTAAGGCTTCCTTGATGTGCCAAAGGATGCAGGAGGGGGAGGAGGGGACATAGGTCTGATAAAGTAAGAAAATGTTGAAATATAAAAAAATAAAAATTTTTGTTGACATTTGGTCACGGGCACGCTATAATAAACAAGTCGGTCGGCAATATGGCTGATAAGAAATGGGATCTTAGCTCAGCTGGGAGAGCATCTGCCTTACAAGCAGAGGGTCATAGGTTCGAGCCCTATAGGTCCCATTGACAGCATCGAAAGATGCACTTCCTATGGCGAGGTGGCTCAACTGGCTAGAGCGTCCGGTTCATACCCGGGAGGTTGAGAGTTCGAGTCTCTCCCTCGCTACTAATTTTTAAAAATGATAATTGTTGGAGGTGTTAATTTTACTGGGGAGAGGAGATTTGGATAGTATTCTGGCTTAGTAAGTCAAACCGGAAGGGGAATCAAAGAGGCAGTCAGAACTGTGAATCGATCTATGATCGGTTTATTTTTTTTACACAAAAACAGAGAAGGAGCAGAAACTTGCCATTCCTGTCCATGTCAAGAATCCTGACATTCTTGCTATGATGTACGATTCTCCCATCCTTGTCTGGCTGGGGGAATGTGACCGACACCCTGAAAAAGAAGAAGAGTGTATGAAGGCATTGGAGTTACATGTCAGATTATTTTATAAAACATTTCACCGGGAAAAAAATTAAAATGAGCCAGACGCAAAAGACGCAGTGCTGAATGAAGAAGGCATTCAGTTACTGTGTTTTTTCTGCCAGAAAGGAGTTATCATGATTATTGATACACATGTACACATTGGTGGTGAAGCTATGGGGTTTCACATGAATGAAGCGATTGTAATGGAAGCGATGGAAAAATACGGCATTGATTTTTCCATCGTGTCCAATGCTGATGCCGGTGAAGTTGATCATAAGCAGAAACTTATACCGCAGCATCTGCAAATATCACAGGAAGATTCACTGCGTAGAACCATTCAGTTTGCCAGAAAGTATCCGGGAAAAATAGGGGTAGCACCATGGGTAAAACCACTGACACAAGGAATAACAAAAGAATTTGAAGAAATGGTATATGCTAATCAGGATATCATCTGTGCAATAAAACTTCACCCTTATCACTCGCATATAGCACCCACAGACAAATCAGTTCTTCCATATATTGAACTAGCAGAAAAGGTAAATGTTCCTGTTGTATCCCATACAGGAAATAGCGACGATGATGCCCCTGAACGTTTGTATGAAGCAGCGAAATTATTTCCAAAAGTCCCTTTTGTAATGGTTCATATGGGACTTGGCACTGACAATAAAAAGGCACTTGAACTTTTAGGAAAGGCAGATAATCTTTATGGTGACACTTCATGGGTTCCCATGCAGACAACCATCGAAGCAATCAGAACATATGGCAGCAAACGTATCATGTTCGGAAGTGATATGCCAATTGATGGTGTTGATACATACCTGCACAATCCCCAGGGCGAACGTTCTTTGTATCAGGATTATTTTTATAAACTACCAAAATTGATTACTCCAAAAGAGTATGATGATCTCATGTTTCAAAATGCAATGAGAGTGTTCAAGTTGGACTATGTGATGTAAAAATGTGCTGATTAGTTGTGGTTCTTGCAGGTGGACTAGCGGGTTGCCGTAACGGTAATTTTGATGAGAATAGCGAGAAAAGAATAGAGCAGGATGTTGATACGAAAGAGAACAGTTCTGAATAGTTACTAAAAAAGAGGAAAGCAGGAAAGATATGTTACGACCGAAAATAGGCCTGGACTGGGATGACGTGACTGCCCCGTTCAACAGCCTTGCCATTACAATGGCAAATGAAAAATATCAGTTTGATCCGCCCCTTGGGATGGAGGAAATTACCTCCTGGGAAAATACAGGGCGTACATCTGTGATTAAAGAGTTTTATTCTGATGAGGAACTGTACAGAAGACAGGTGGTTCCGGAGAAAACGAAGCGGGCAGTGAGAAAGCTTATGGATATTGCAGATGTTTACTTTATTACAGCTGTTTCACCGCAGTTTATGGGAATCCGGGCAAAACAGATCCTTACGGCTTTTCCGGAGTTCCCGCCGGAAAATATCATATTGGGCAATGCCAAGAATCTGGTGCAGTTTGATATTATACTGGATGACGCCATTCACAATGTGCTGGAGACACCGGCTGCCTATCCGGTTCTGATGCGAAAACCGTGGAACCGTAAGATGACAGGTCTGCTTTCCGTAAATAATATGAGCGAGTTTGTGTCTCTGGTCAAACAGATTATCCATGCATCCCAGACCCGCGCGTCGAAAATTACCGGTCCATCGGTTTTGGCACTGGTGGGGCCTTCCGGCTCCGGAAAGAGTGATGTGACGGCAAATCTGTGTCAGGATTACCGGTTTGTAAGCCCGAAGACTTACTGTACCAAGCACAGCAGCAAACACCATTATCTGAGCGAACAGGAATTTGCCAGACAGAATTTTTTTGAGCAGACCATGTATGCAGGGGTCCGTTACGGAACGAAAAAAGAGGATATCCAGGCAGTTTTGGATGATGGAAAGTATGCGGTGATTCCTCTGGATATGTGCGGTGCCATTGCCATGAAACGGCATTTCCCCACTTCCATCATTTATATTGCGAGAGATAAGGAAAAGCTGATCGAAGATGTGATTACAGAGGATTTTTCCGTGGAGGAAAAGACCCTTCGCATTTTATCGCTGGATGCGGAAAAAAGAAACAGGGAAATCTGCGATTTTGAAATCAATAACCGGGATGGAAGAGGCAGTGAACGGATTTTACAACTGATATAAGAAAAATTTATAGCCAGCTATAAAAATAAAGAACTAACACTTTTCCTATAGATTTGGTATGATAATCCCAGAACGAAGAAACAAAAAACAAGAAGATGGAGATAAAGTAAAGGAGAGTAGATTATGAGTAAAAAACATTATGCAGACAGAAATTTAAAATTTGAGACATTACAGACCCACGTAGGACAGGAAAGCGCAGATCCGGTGACAGACGCAAGAGCAGTTCCGATTTACCTTACATCCTCCTATGTATTCCATAACAGCCAGCATGCCGCAGACCGTTTTGGATTAAAGGATGCCGGAAATATTTACGGACGTCTGACCAACCCTACAGAGGACGTATTTGAAAAGAGAATTGCAGCTCTTGAGGGCGGAGTTGCAGCCCTTGCAGTGGGCTCCGGTGCCGCAGCAATTACCTATGCACTTCAGGCTGTTGCCCATGCAGGCGACCACATTGTTGCAGCAAAGAATATTTACGGAGGCACCTATAACCTTTTGGCTCATACGCTTCCGGATTACGGAATCACAGCTACCTTTGTAGACCCATTTAATTATGATGAGATTGAGGCTGCAATTCAGGATAATACCAAAGCTATCGAGATTGAGACACTGGGTAATCCGAATTCTGAAGTAGTAGATATTGAGAAGATTGCAGGAATTGCCCATGCACACGGAATCCCACTTATCGTGGACAATACATTTGCAACGCCTTATCTGGTTCGCCCGATTGAGTATGGTGCAGATATTGTTGTTCATTCTGCCACCAAGTTTATCGGCGGACACGGAACAACCATCGGTGGTGTTATCGTGGACAGCGGTAAGTTTGACTGGGCAGCATCTGACAAATATCCATGGCTGACCGAGCCCAACGTATCCTACCATGGAGTAAGTTTCGCAAAGGATTGCGCTCCGGCAGCATTTGCCACCTATATCCGTGCGATTCTGTTACGTGATACCGGCGCAACACTTTCTCCGGTTCATGCTTTTATTTTCCTGCAGGGACTTGAGACCTTATCTCTCCGGGTAGAGCGTCATGTGGAGAATGCTCTTAAGGTTGTAAAATATCTGGAGAGCCAGCCGTTGGTTGAAAAGGTGAACCATCCGTCAGTTTCTGAGGATCCTGAGCAGCAGGCACTGTATAAGAAGTACTTCCCGAACGGCGGAGGATCTATCTTTACCTTCGAGATTAAGGGGGATGCAAAGAAAGCACAGGAGTTTATTGACAATCTGGAGCTGTTCTCCCTTCTTGCCAACGTAGCGGATGTGAAGTCCCTTGCCATTCATCCGGCAAGCACCACACATTCTGAGTGCAATGAGGCAGAACTTCTGGATCAGGGCATTAAGCCGAATACCATCCGTCTGTCCATCGGAACAGAAAATATTGATGATATTATTGAGGATCTGGACGAGGCATTTAAGGCAATCCAGTAATTGTTCTGTTCGCTACAGTAACGATTAAGTCATGTTCTCAATAAAGAACACCCAAACAGATTGAATTTCCTTATCAAGGAGTATACAATAGTTTTTGGCTAATAAAGAAATTTTAAATAGATAAGGAGATTGTTATGTTTGGTTTTGGACAACTGATTGATGTATTGAAAAAAAATCCGAAGAAAATCGTATTTACAGAGGGAAGCGATCCGCGTATTCTTGAGGCTGCCTCCCGCCTGCTGGCCAGCAATTTCCTGCATCCGATTCTCGTAGGAGATGAGGCTGAGATAGATAAGGCAGCAGAGGAGTGCGGTTTTAATATTCGCGGTGCAGAGATTATTAATCCTAAGAATTTTGACCGAATGGAGGAGATGATAGATCTTTTCTGTGAGCTGAGAAAGAGCAAGGGTGTGACACCGGATCAGGCAAGAGGAATGCTTTCTCAGGCAAATTATTTTGGAACCATGCTGGTGAAGATGGGAATTGCAGATGCGTTATTAGGTGGAGCAACCTACTCTACAGCGGATACGGTTCGTCCGGCACTTCAGTTAATTAAGACAAAGCCGGGAAATACCATCGTATCTTCCTGCTTCATTCTGGTACGTCCGTCTGCAACAGGTGAGAATGAGGTTCTTGCTATGGCTGACTGTGCTATCAATATCCATCCTACCGAGGATGAGCTGGTTGAGATTGCCGGAGAGTCTGCGGAGTGTGCAAAGATTTTCGGTGTAGACCCGAAGGTCGCATTTTTAAGCTATTCCACATTTGGTTCCGGAAAAGGTGAGGACGTGGATAAGATGCGCAATGCTGCCCACAAGGCTCAGAAAAAATATCCGGATCTTCCGATTGCGGGTGAATTACAGTTTGATGCTGCCGTTTCTCCGAGAGTAGCACGTACCAAGTGTCCGGATAACAAAATTGCAGGTCATGCAAATACCTTTATCTTCCCGGATATCAATGCAGGAAATATCGGTTATAAGATTGCACAGAGACTTGGTAATTTTGAGGCATACGGTCCGATTCTTTTGGGACTCAATGCTCCAATCAATGATTTGTCCCGTGGATGCAATGCTTCTGAAGTATATTCCATGGCAATTATTACCGCAGCATTGGCATAAATTTTTGTACATAAAGTTCGGGGCTGTCGCTTTTTGTGGCAGCCCCGTATTTGTGTTATTAAGAAAAGGTATATTATGAAATGAGGGGCAAAATACCTTTTGCCCCTTGTATCATATTATGATAGGAGAAGAAAAATGAGAGTAGGAATGGGATATGATGTCCACAAACTGGTGGAAGGAAGAAAACTGATTCTTGGAGGAGTGGAAATTCCACATCCCCTTGGTCTGTTGGGACATTCGGATGCGGATGTTCTGGTGCATGCCATTATGGATGCACTGCTTGGAGCCGCGGCACTGGGAGATATCGGCAGGCATTTTCCGGACACAGATTCCCGATATAAAGGAATCTCCAGCATGAAGCTATTGGAGCATGTGCGTGATCTGCTGGAAGAAAACGGTTATGTGGTAGAAAATATTGATGCCACCGTGATTGCCCAGAAGCCAAAATTAAGACCTTATATTGAGCAGATGGAAGAAAATATTGCAGAGACACTTGGCATTGCAAAGGATCAGATTAATATCAAGGCAACAACAGAGGAAGGGCTGGGCTTTACCGGTACCCAGCAGGGAATTTCCGCTCAGGCGGTCTGTCTGTTAAACGGATTTTATGAAAGCAGTGTAGCGGTTGGCGGAAATTGCAGTGGATGTTCCGGCTGCAGTAAACAAAATGCGTGACTTTTACGCGCAAGTATTGTAAGATAAAGGTACGATAATAGTAAGATAGAGGACGGAAAGGCTGTTATTATGGAAAATCAATTTCGTTTTTACAATACACTGACAAGGAAGGTTGAGACCGTGATCCCCCATGAGGATGGAAAAATTGCCATGTATACCTGCGGACCCACGGTATATCACTTTGCCCATATCGGGAATTTACGCACCTACATTATGGAGGATATTCTGGTAAAGGGACTCTCTTATGTGGGATATGATGTGAAACGTGTCATGAATATTACGGATGTGGGACATCTCTCCTCCGATGCGGATACCGGTGAGGATAAGATGTTAAAAGGAGCAAAGCGTGAACACAAAACCGTAATGGAGGTTGCTAAGTTTTATACAGATGCTTTCTTTGAGGACTGCAGGAAGTTAAATATCAAGCGTCCGGATGTGGTGGAGCCTGCAACCCACTGTATTCCAGAATTCATCCATATGATAGAAGTACTTCTGGAAAAGGGATATGCCTATCAGGCGGGAGGAAATGTCTATTTTGATACCAGTAAGCTTACGGATTATTTTGTATTTTCTTCAGCCGTGGAAAAGGAGCAGCTTCAGGTTGGTGTCAGGGATGATGTGGATGAGGATGTGAACAAGAGAAATAAAAACGATTTTGTTCTCTGGTTTACGAAGTCAAAGTTTGAAGATCAGGCATTAAAGTGGGACAGTCCCTGGGGTGTGGGTTATCCGGGATGGCATATTGAGTGTTCCTGCATTGGAATCAAAAATCTCGGAGAATATATGGATATTCACTGTGGCGGTGTGGATAATATTTTTCCCCATCATACCAATGAGATTGCCCAGTCCGAGTCTTATCTGGGACATAAATGGTGTAACTACTGGTTTCATGTGAACCACTTAAATGACCAGTCCGGAAAGATGAGTAAGTCAAAAGGGGATTTCCTTACGGTTTCCCTGCTGGAGAGTAAGGGATATGATCCGCTTGCATACCGCATGTTCTGTTTACAGTCCCATTACCGTAAGCCTTTGGTATTTTCCTATGAGAATCTGGATAATGTGGAACTTGCCTATGAGAAGCTGGTGAAAAAGATTGCAACATTCAAAGATGAAGGGGAAATGGATCAGGTTTCCTTTGAACGTTATCAGAAACAGTTTAAGGATGCCATCAGCGATGATTTAAATACTTCCATGGCAATTACTATTGTTTATGATGTGGTAAAAGCCGATATTAATGATAAGACCAAGCTGGCACTGTTAAATGATTTTGATCAGGTATTGTCCCTTAATCTTACCACAGCAGGCAGGGAGCGTATCAATGCCGGAACAACTGTGGATGCCCGGCTGGAACAGTTTATCAATGAAAAGATTGCGGAGCGTGCAGCGGCTAAGAAGGCAAAGGATTTTGCAAAGGCAGATGCCATCCGGGATGAGCTTTTGGCGCAGGGAATTACGATTAAAGATACCAGAGAAGGTGTCGTCTGGGAGCGGAATGCATGAGCAGCGGAATTGATACCTATATCAAGGAAAAATTTGGTTTAAAGGATGTGGATATCAGAACTTATTCTCCACTGACACTGGCATATATCGGCGATGGAGTGTTTGATCTGATTATCCGCTCCGTAGTGGTGGGAAAGGGAAATACACGTCCCAATAAACTGCACTATAGAACCAGCGGTATTGTAAAAGCACATACGCAGGCTCTGATCATAGAATATTTATTGCCATACCTGACGGAGGAGGAGGCAGATATCTACCGCAGAGGAAAAAATTCCAAACCGCAGAATAAGGCAAAAAATGCCACTGCCTCGGATTACCGTAAAGCCACGGGATTAGAGGCTCTGGTGGGATATCTGTATCTGACAGACCGGTTTGAACGTCTGGTGGAACTGGTGAAGCAGGCGGTGGATGGATTGAATTTGGAAATGTAGGAAATCTGCGGACAGAAAGAGAATTCACTTTAGAACCAGCTGCATTTGCAGGGAGAGAAACCGGGAGAATGCCGGGAAAGGAAAATATGGATCATAACGAAAAAAAAGAAAATCAGATAGAGGGACGTAATGCTGTTTTGGAGGCATTCCGTTCCGGGAAGACCATAGATAAACTGTATGTATTAGATGGATGTCAGGATGGACCGGTTCGGACCATTATAAGGGAGGCAAAAAAGCACGATACAATTTTAAACTTTGTGACGAAGGAGAGATTGGATCAGTTGTCGGAAACGGGAAAACATCAGGGTGTAATTGCAGTGAGTGCTGCATATGATTATGCTGAGGTGGAAGATATCCTTGCACTGGCTGAAAAAAAGAATGAACCACCGTTTATTCTGATTCTGGATGGCATCGTGGATCCCCATAATCTGGGAGCCATTATCCGGACCGCAAATCAGGCAGGAGCACATGGCATCATCATACCAAAGCACCGGGCTGTGGGACTGACTCCTGTGGTGGCGAGAACTTCCGCAGGCGCAATTAACTATACACCGGTAGCAAAGGTAACGAATATTTCAAATACTATGAAAGAACTTAAGGAACGGGGTATGTGGTTCGTCTGTGCGGACATGGATGGAACCGTCATGTACGACCTGAATCTCACAGGTCCCATAGGTCTTGTTATAGGAAGCGAGGGAGAGGGAGTCAGCCCTCTGGTAAAGAAAAATTGTGATATGACAGCGGCAATTCCAATGAAAGGGGATATTGATTCCCTAAATGCATCAGTAGCTGCAGGAATCCTGTCCTATGAAATTGTTCGACAGCGGATGGGAAAATAGGACGTTGCAGGCACCGGTTCACTGTCTGTAGTGGTTATGTTTGGACGGGTGTACAAAGAAAGAAGAGACAGGTCATGAATTATGAGACGTGTTCCGATGAGGAACTGATTCAACGACTCCGGCAGGGAGAAAATACCATTATGGATTATATTCTGGAGAAGTATAAACCGCTGGTCCGCAAGTGTGCAAATGCCATGTACTTAATCGGAGGGGAAACGGAGGATCTGATTCAGGAGGGGATGATCGGATTATTTAAAGCCATCCGTGATTACCGTGATGACAGGGATAACAGTTTTTCTTCCTTTGCCTATATCTGTGTGAACCGACAGCTCTATACGGCTATTGAGGCATCCAACCGGAAAAAGAACCAGCCCCTTAACTCCTATGTTTCCCTGTCAGAGCAAAGTACTAAAAATTGTCTCGGGGTAACCAGCAGTCCCGAACAGCTTGTGATTGAGCAGGAGGTCTGGGAGAATCTTTGGAAAGAACTTGATGAATGCCTGAGCGAAATGGAAAAGCAGGTGCTTTCCTATTATTTAAAGGGCAGCAGTTACTTACAGATTGCGGAAAAAATGGAAAAAAGTCCAAAATCTATCGATAATGCACTATGGCGCATCCGCCAGAAAATAAGACAGATTAAGCAGGTGTCTTGAGAACTGTAAAGGATGTCCAAAGGAAGAGGGTGAGTGTATGAAATTTTCTAAAATTGGAAAACACACGATTCGGTGTGTGATTACGGAGCAGGAAATCATGGATCTGGGGTATACCATTGAGGAAATTATGAGTAATGGGGAACGGACACAGGAGTTCATGAACCGTATTTTTGATATGGCAGAACAGAATTTTGAAACGAAATTTGAGTTGGGAATTAAAACAGTTCGTGCTGATTTTATGTCTGATCACACTTTAACACTGACGTTTTCCGAGCATCCCGGCTCTGATGAAATGCTGGAACATTTAAAAGATATTGTAAATGGAATTATGAATTCCATACCCCAGCAGAAGTGGAATGGGGGCAGTGGGGGGAATCAGAATGGGAAGAAGGAGGAGACCAGTGTTCTTGTAACCATTATGTTTGAGGAGCTGGATGTCCTTATTCGTTATGCAAAAAACATTTCTGTTTCCACACTGCCGCCGGGAATGCTTTATAAGGATGAAAACCGGTATATGCTGATACTGAATCTTACGGATTTAGAGGAGGAGGAATTGGCGAAACTGTCCAATCTGACGGACGAATATGCTTCAGATCTTTTTGTGGGGGCAGAGAGAAAATCCTATATTGAAGAACATGGAAACTGTATTCTGCCGGAGAATGCATTGGAAAAACTGAGAGAACTGTAGGACAAAAGACACAACAATAAGAGGGGCAAAGCCCCTCTTATTGTTTATGTAAGCATGTCAGAACGGTTATCCTAATACTTTACGAATGGATTCCAATACACGGTCAGCCTGGAAAGGTTTAACGATAAAATCCTTGGCTCCTGACTGAATAGCCTCAATAACCATGGACTGCTGACCCATTGCCGAACACATAACACAGGTGGCATTTGGATCTGCGGCTTTGATTTCCTTGAGAGCCTGAATACCATCTTTGTTAGGCATGGTAATATCAAGCGTTACCAGATCGGGCTTTAATTCGCTATACTTTGCAACGGCTTCCACTCCATCAGATGCCTCTCCTGCAATTTCAAATCCACCCTTGGTAAGAATGTCCTTGAGCATCATACGCATGAATGCTGCATCATCAACGATTAATATTTTTGCCATTTATATTTCCTCCTGTTTTAAAATCTGTTTTACTATGCTGACCGGATATAACTGAATCAGTTCGCTGTCAATTAAATCACCAACTGTCAGCCGAAAAGTTACTTTGACGATATCAGTGCCGTTACACAATTCATCCGGAATCTCAAAGGATTTGTGATCCCTGGAATTGATAAGGGGGAACCCGATATCTGTGGGGCGGGACAATAAGGATGCCATCGATGTAGCGATGGAACCACACATCTGATTCATTGCCTCCGAAATGGCTGAAAGCGTCAATTCATTAATTTCCAAACCGGTAAGATCTCTCCCGTCACCACCCATCATAAGACTTGCAATAATCAGCGCATCCTTCACATCCAATACCATGAGATTAGTTCCGTCCAGTCCCTTGGTGTAAGGAACCTTCACCAGAATACAGTCTTCACTTTCGAGTTTTTCTTCTCTGTCAAGAACTTCCACGAGAGGTGTCGTGATATTGGTCGGATGATTGATGATCATGCTGAGAGCAGTAGCTGCAGTACCGGTGCAGATATTTGCAATCTCGCCAATAATGTCGGCCTGTTCTTTTGTGATATTTGTCATATATTTTCCTCCATAGTACCTAATCCTAATATGATTATAACAAATTATAAGGTATAAAGAAAGAAAATATTTGTTTTTTTTTACTTTTCATTGGTATCATAACACAAATGTGGTAAAATTGGAATGATAAATGAAAAAAAAGTTGGAAAGGAGTCAAAATGGGAGATTTAGAATATCAGGAAGCACTGAAAATGGGTAAAAAGGAATATAAGTCCTGTGTCCAGCACGGGCGTTTTCCTTATCTGCCGGTTTTAGACGATATACTGTCCAGAGAGGAAATCCAGACAGAACAGAATATGGGACTGATGCAGATACCCCTTGATTTTGTTGTCGGAACCTCTACAAAGGGAAGAACCTATTCATTTGCAGCAAATTTCATGCCGATTCTTGATATGAACACGGAATTCGCATTTAAATGGGCTGCACTCTGTGAGGCACAGGTGAATGAGGGAATCCGGGATCCGATTGTGGCTTATGAATATATGAACCGGTATTATGTTGTGGAGGGAAATAAGAGGGTCAGCGTTTTGAAGTATTACAAAGCGGATTCCATCCTTGCCAACGTTACACGTAAGATTCCGAAGTATTCAGAAGATGAGAATGTAAAAATTTACTACGAGTACATGAAATTTAATGATATCTCCTGCCTTAATAATATTGAGTTTTCCAAGCCGGGTCTGGCAGATGAGCTGATTGATCTGACTGGCGGAAAAGAAAAGTGGGATCCAGACAAGAAAATTGAGTTCAACAGCTTGATTAATCATTTTACGAAAGCTTATGAATTCCGTGGAGGCAGAAAGCTTCCTATTACCATAGGGGATGCGCTGACTGCATTTATCAATGTCTATGGATATGAGAATACCCTCAATATGTCCGATGATGAGATGAGCATGGATATTGTAAAGTGCTGGAATGAGTTTATCGTGCTGACGGAGAAACACAGTGTAGGACTGGTTATGAATCCTGCATCCACAGAGGAAAAGAAAAATATTTTCAGCTATTTTATTCCTGCTTCAGCCAAGAAATTTACCGTTGCATTTCTCTATCCCAAGTCTCCGGAAACCTCGGACTGGGTGTATGGACATGATCTTGGGCGTAATTATCTGGAAGAAACCTTTTCTGACCAGATGAAGACCATCTGTGTGAATGATGTAACGGAGGAAAGAACGGAAGAGGTACTGAATGATGTGATTTGCCAGGGAGCGGATATTATTTTCGAGATTGCCCCCCAGATGATGAAAAACAGTTTAAAGGTAGCCGTTGACCATCCGGATATTAAGATTTTAAACTGCAGCCTGAATACATCCCATAAATATATCCGTACATATTACGCCCGAATGTATGAGGCCAAATTTATTTCCGGTGTGATTGCCGGGGCACTGGCAGAAAACGATAAGATTGCCTATATTGCGGATTATCCGATTTATGGTATGATAGCAAATATTAACGCGTTCGCACTGGGAGCAACCTTTACCAATCCCCGGGCAAAAATCTATCTGGCATGGTCCACCAGCAAGGGGTACGACAGGGACGCATTTCTGAAAGAAAATGACATCCACATTGTTTCCGATCAGGATATGATCACGCCCCGTGATGCCGGCAGACAGTTTGGGCTGTATGAGATTGCGGAGGATAAAACAAGAATCAATCTGGTAATGCCCCTGTGGAACTGGGGCGTGTTCTATGAGAAGATGATCCAGAGTATTCTGGCCGGTTCGTACCAGTCAGAAGGAAGTTCCGAAGGGAAGGCATTAAATTACTGGTGGGGCATGTCCGCCGGAGTCATTGACTTAATCTGTTCTAAGAATGTTCCGGCAGGTGTACAGAGGCTTGCCTCCCATTTAAAAGGTGATATAAAAAAAGGAGATATTTCCCCATTTTTCGGGCAGATTCGTTCCCAGGACGGGACCATTCGCAATGAAAAGGACAGAACTATGAAACCGGAGGCCATTATGGAGATGGACTGGCTGGTGGACAACGTAATCGGAAGCATTCCACCCAGGAAGGAACTGGTAGCAGAGGCACGTCCCATTGTACGGCTGAAAGGGGTAGAGGAAAAAAAGTAGCATGAAGATACTGTTATTATCAGATGAGGAATCAAAATCGATTTGGGATTTTTTTAGAAAAGAGGATTACGAGGATATTGATCTTGTAATATCCTGTGGAGATTTAAAACCGGAATATCTGTCATTTGTTGCCACCATGATTCCCGTGCCCCTTCTGTATGTTCACGGCAACCATGATGATAAGTATGACAGTAAGCCACCGGAAGGATGTACCTGTATTGAGGACCAGATATTTGAGTTTCAGGGGGTACGGATTTTAGGACTGGGCGGCTGTTTACGGTATAAACCGGGAAAGAACCAGTATACAGAACAGCAGATGCAGCGCCGGATTTCTAAAATGTTCTGGAAAATCCGCCGGAAAAAGGGGTTTGATATTCTTGTAACACATGCACCGGCACAGGGAATCCATGATGCAGAGGATCTCTGCCACAGGGGATTTAAAGCCTTTATCGACTTAATTGAAAAGTATCATCCAAAATATTTTGTGCATGGTCATGTTCATATGAATTATGGAAGACAGTTTCCACGGGAGGATATGTTAGGAGATACCAGAGTAATCAATGCATTTGAAAAGTATATCATAGAGATATAGATATAAAGTGCAATTGCGCCGGACGATAAGCCGGGTTATGTCGTTGGGTGATCATCTATCTACTGCGGCTGTTACCAGCCGCCTCTAGCGACCTACCTAAAGCTGGCGGGCCACGTCATCGCTTTGTTTCGGTCTTGCTTCGGATGGGGTTTACATATGCCCTCCCTGTTACCAGCGAGGCGGTAGTCTCTTACACTGCCATTCCACCCTTACTACTGAGATGCATCTTTGATGCATCTCCTACGTACATGCCTTCCCCGAAGGGGAATTGCATGGCATGTGCTCCTTGTAGCGGTATATTTCTGTTGCACTTTCCTTAGAGTTTCCTCCACCGGCCGTTAACCGGCATCCTGCCCTGTGAAGCCCGGACTTTCCTCACCTGCGGTCTTTCGACACCTGCAGCCGCGATCACCTGTCCGACGCAATGCAAAATTCACTATAGCATATATTTAAAAAACCTTCAATATCCTATTTGTTCTATTTTATCTTTTTAGGTTAGGGGCAACCATAAATTCTTTGTTAAAAAAATCTTAAAAGACTATACGTTTCTTGACTCCAATATTTCCCATGAGTTATAACATAATAAGTATATTTTAGCTAAAGAAAGAGGTCAGATTCATGAAAGAAAAATTTTATCGCTTTATGCAGGGCAGAAACGGAGTGGATGAGCTGGCAAGAATGCATTCGTGGCTGGTTTTGATTCTGCTGCTGGTGGGAATGTTCACAAGAATCGGGTTGTTTTCCCTGCTGGCACTGGGGTTACTCATCTATATGTATTTCCGTGTTTTTTCCAGAAATACGTCAAAACGGTATGAGGAGAACCGGAAGTACCTGGATTTCCGTTATAACCGTACCGTGGCATGGAACCGTTTTAAGAAGCGTTTTGCCCAGAGAAGGGATTATAAATTTTTTAAATGTCCTATGTGCAGGCAGGAGGTCCGTGTTCCACGGGGACATGGAAAAATTGAGATCACCTGTCCGAAATGCAGGGAGAAATTTATCCGGCGAACGTAATGACATATTTAGGAAATGTTTGTAATTCAGCGGAATTGACTGGGAGGAGTCATGTTTGGTTATATTAATGTAAATGGCAGTCAGCTGTCAGAAGAAAATAAAGCAGTTTACCAGTCCTACTACTGCGGCCTTTGCCGCAGATTAAAGGAATTCTGCGGAAAGAAAGGACAGGTGCTGTTAAATTACGACATGACTTTTCTGGTTGTGCTGTTGACCGGATTGTATGAACCGGAAACTACCTGTGATGAGTTTACCTGTATGATCCATCCCATGAAAAAAAGAACAGAACGGGATAATGAGATTGAAGAGTATGCGGCCCAGATGAATGTACTTCTGGCATATTTTAACTTGATTGATGACTGGAAGGATGACAGGGATTACACGAAGAAAACCATTGCATCCCTGTTCGAAAAGGATTATCTTAGGGTAAAAGAAAACTATCCGAGACAGACAGCTGCCGTAGAGCACTATATTGAAAAACTGTCGGAATATGAGAGGGAAAAGCAGAGCAATATTGATCTGGCAGCAGGTGTTACCGGAGAAATGCTGGGAGAAATATTTGCATGGAAGCAGGACGAGTGGTATGATGAACTAAAAACCCTTGGATTTTATCTGGGTAAATTTATCTATCTGATGGACGCATATGAGGATTTCGGGAAGGATGAGAAGAAGGACAGTTACAATCCCCTCCGTTATCTGAAGGTGGAAGATGAAAAGGAGTTTGAGACATTATGCAGGCTTATGATGACCAGCATGATGTCGGAATGTGCCAAGTCCTTTGAGAGACTGCCAATTCTTCTGCATGCAGATATCTTACGGAATATTCTGTATTCCGGGGTCTGGTCCAAATATGAGTACATTCAGCTGAAAAAGAAGAAGAGGAAGAAAACATGACAGATCCATATCAGGTGCTGGGGGTCAGCCGCAGCGCCTCGGATGAAGAAATTAAGAAAGCATACCGTAACCTGAGCCGGAAATATCATCCGGATGCAAATATTAACAATCCTAACAAGGAACAGGCGGAAGAAAAATTTAAGGAAGTGCAGCAGGCTTATGATCTCATTATGAAAGAAAAGCAGCAGGGAACATCCGGAGCCTACAGCAGCTATGGACCTTCCGGCGGTGGGACTTCCGGTACCGGGACAGGGAACGGAGGAACCGGAAGTTATGGTCAGGGTCCCTTTGGAGGCTTTAATGGGCAGTATTATTACGGAAATGAGACATACCGTTCCCAGAGCAGGGCAGGCTCCCCACAGCTTCAGGCAGCATTAAATTATATTCGTAATCATTGTTTTGCAGAGGCACTTAACGTATTGAACTCCATTCCGTTTTCCCAGCGCGCCGGACAATGGTATTATTACAGCGCAATGGCAAATGCAGGGGCGGGAAATAATGCAACTGCAATCGAACATATCCATCATGCAGTGGAACTGGAACCCAGCAATATGGAATATCGCCAGTTTCAGGAAAATCTGGAGTATGGAGGAAGATGGTATACAAATATGGGAAGTGAATATGAAAGACCTTACAGTAATTACAGCAGTTTCTGTATGAATCTGCTCTGCGCCCAGGCTTTGTGTACCTGTTGCTGCAGACCATGCTGATTTAAAAACCTTCTTGAAAATCGTGCCAGATTATTATATGATAGTAAAAATGCCTAAACATAGGAGGAACAAAATGAGACATTTAATGAGTCCTCTGGACTTCTCCGTGCAGGAACTGGATCAGCTTTTGGATCTGGCCAGCGACATCGAGAAGCATCCGGGAAAATACGCACATGCATGTGACGGGAAGAAGCTTGCCACCTGTTTTTATGAGCCAAGTACAAGAACCCGTTTAAGTTTTGAAGCTGCCATGTTAAATCTTGGCGGTTCTGTTTTAGGTTTTGCCAGTGCTGATTCTTCATCGGCAGCCAAGGGAGAAAGCATTTCTGATACGATTCGAGTTATTTCCTGTTACGCAGACATCTGTGCAATCCGCCATCCCAAGGAGGGCGCGGCACTTGTAGCATCCCAAAAGTCAAAAATTCCGGTTATCAATGCGGGAGATGGCGGTCATCAGCATCCAACCCAGACATTGACAGATCTCATGACCATTCGTTCCCTTAAGGGAAGACTGGGAAATATTACCATTGGTCTGTGTGGAGACCTGAAATTCGGGCGGACGGTTCACTCTTTGATCAATGCACTGATTCGATATGAAAATGTCAAATTTATTCTGATTTCTCCGGAGGAACTGAGAATCCCGGATTATATCAGGGAGGATGTGTTACAGGCAAATCATATAGAATTTGAGGAAGTGGAGCGGCTGGAGGATGCCATGGGAGAGCTGGATGTTCTCTATATGACCAGAGTTCAGAGAGAACGTTTCTTCAATGAGGAGGATTATGTCCGGTTAAAGGATTACTATATTCTTACCAAGGAAAAAATGGCTCTGGCAAAGCCGGATATGATCGTTCTTCATCCACTGCCCCGGGTAAATGAGATTTCCACAGAGGTGGACGATGATCCTCGGGCTGCGTACTTTACCCAGGCACAGAACGGGGTGTATGTAAGAATGGCACTGATTTTGACATTATTGGAAATTGAGGTACAGGAGGAGACATGTTAAACATAAGTGGAATTCATGAGGGATTTGTGTTAGACCATATTCAGGCAGGGATGAGCCTTCAGATTTATCATGATTTAAAACTGGACAAGCTGGACTGCTCCGTTGCCATTATCAAGAATGCAAAGAGCAGTAAGATGGGCAAGAAGGATATTATCAAGGTGGAATGCCCGGTGGAGATGCTGGATCTTGATATTTTAGGATTTATTGACCATAATATTACGGTAAATGTTATCAAAGGGGATCGAATCGTAGAGAAGAAAATCTTAAAACTGCCGAAGCAGGTAAAAAATGTCATTAAATGTAAGAACCCAAGATGTGTGACATCCATTGAACAGGAGCTGGACCAGATTTTTCTGCTGTCAGATGAGAAGAGGGAAATTTACCGCTGCAAATATTGTGAAGAAAAGTATACCAACCCTAACAGAAGAAAAATAAAAGTTTAGGGTGTAAAGTCAGAAATCTTCTCCGGTCTTCCGGAATGATTTCTGACTTTTGTCCTTGTATCATTTTATTTTGGTGGAAACCCATTTTCTGTCATTTAGAATCCATTCAAAGATCAGACCGGCAGCCATCCATACCGGAAAATAATCCAGACGTACAAGACCTGAAATATTGTTGGGACAGCCATTGTAATTCCATGGACAGATGGAAAAAAGCCTAAGGAAGCTTCCACTTAAGAATTCCACAATCATAATGGCAGAAGCGTATAAAGAGGCTCGAAAGAGCAGGGGCAGATGGCAGATCTTTTTAGAAATCGGTCTGATGAAAGCAGCAAGCCCATAGATGGGGAACATCCAGACAGAAGTCTGTCCGGTAAGCATAAGATTTCCCCGGAGCAGGGAACCCAAAGCGGTAAATACAATTTCCATGCACCAGCCGGTCAGTCCGCATATGAAAAAATCCTTCCGGTTCATCATTAGCCTCCTTTTGTGTTTCATGATAGGTTTGGTATCATTAGTAATGTGTAGTTCAGGAACTGATATACTTGAAAAAAATGGGAAGGAATAATAATATAGATTATGGCGTATTTTCCAATGTTTATAAATATTGAAAACCAAAACTGCCTGGTTGTGGGCGGTGGAACGGTGGCCTTTCGCAAGGTGCAGGTGCTTTTGGATTTTAAAGCAGCCGTGACGGTAATCGCACCAGAGGTGCAGGAAAAACTTAAAAAAAATTTGGGAAACCATATCACCATCTACGAGAGGAAGTTTGTTCCGGAGGATTTACGGGATATGACGCTTGTTGTGGCAGCAACGGATGACAAAGAGCAGAACCACAGGATTGCAGAGCTGGCGAAAAAAGCTTGTATTCCTGTCAATGCGGTGGATCAGATAGAGGACTGCAGTTTTATTTTTCCATCCTACATAAAAAAACAGAACGTGGTGGGAGCTTTTTCCAGCGCAGGAAACTCTCCTGTGATCACCCAGTATCTGAAAGAAGAAATGAGAGAGGTTTTGGATGAACAGCTGGGAGAAATCAATGAGTATATGGGATCGGTAAGGGATGCTGTAAAAGCGCAGGTACCCACGGAACCGGAGAGAAGAAAGGTTTACCAGACAGTCCTTACTGAATTGTTAGAGGAAGGCAGAACCGGTCTTAAAGAGGATGAACTGCTGGAGATTATTAAGAAAAGAGGAAGAGCATTGTGGAGCGAACAAGAAGATTAAGACAGACTGCGGCACTGCGCAGTATGGTGAGGGAAAATCATATCAGAGTAGAGGAACTGATCTACCCGCTGTTTGTGATAGATGGAAAGGATATTGCAGAGCCTGTTTTATCTATGCCGGGGATCTGTCAGTATTCTGTGGACCGGATGAAGGAGGAACTGGACCGGGTGGTTCTGGCCGGAATTCCTGCGATCCTGATATTCGGAATACCGGATCATAAGGATGAGGTGGGAAGTGGCGCCTATGACGAGAATGGAATTGTCCAGAGGGCAATCCGCCAGATAAAACAGGATTATCCGGATCTGATTGTGATTGCGGATGTCTGTCTTTGTGAGTACACTTCCCATGGACATTGCGGGCTGATTAAGGATGGTATTATTTTAAATGATGAGACGCTTCCGCTTTTATGTGCGGCAGCAGTCAGTTATGCCCGTGCCGGTGCGGACATTGTGGCCCCCAGCGATATGATGGACAAGCGTGTGGGCGCAATCCGGGAGGCACTGGATAAAGAAGGATTTACCTATACTCCGGTCATGGCATATTCTGCCAAATTTGCATCCGGCTATTATGGCCCTTTCCGGGATGCTGCCCACTCGGCTCCGGGTTTTGGGGACAGAAAGACTTACCAGATGGATCCGGCAAACGGCAGGGAAGCCATGCGGGAGGTGGAGGAGGATATTGCTGAGGGAGCAGATATGATTATTGCAAAACCGGCGATGGCCTATTTAGACATTATAAAAGAAATCCGCAGGAAGTTTAATATTCCAATTGTTGCCTACAATGTGAGCGGCGAGTATGCCATGGTAAAGGCTGCCGCAGAAAAGGGCTGGATCGATGAAAAAAAGATTGTTATGGAAAATTTAATCGGCATGAAGCGGGCCGGTGCAGACATGATCATTACCTATCATGCACTGGAAGTGGCCGAGTGGCTTAAGAAGGGAGAGGTATAACATGACAGATGAGACATCAAAGGAACTCTATGCCCGGGCGAAATTAAGGATGCCGGGGGGCGTTAACAGTCCCGTACGGGCATATCAGGCTGTAGGAAGGACGCCCCGGTTTATAAAGAGTGCCAGCGGTTCCCATATCACGGACGTAGATGGAAATGAGATGATTGATTATATCTGTTCCTGGGGTCCGGGAATCTTAGGGCATGCCCACCCAGGGGTTCTTAAAAAGGTGAAGGCCGCCTGCGACGATGGATTAACCTATGGTGCTCCTACAGAGCGGGAGGTGGAGATGGCGGAGCTCCTTGCCAGGCTGGTTCCGTCCATGGAGGTGAGCCGTCTGGTAAATTCCGGTACAGAGGCCACCATGAGCGCCATCCGCGTTGCGAGAGGTTATACAAAGCGGGATAAGATCATTAAATTCAGGGGCTGTTACCATGGACATTCCGATGGTCTGCTGGTGAAAGCGGGCTCCGCTGCATTGACCACATCGGTTCCGGACAGTGCAGGAGTTCCTGCTGATTTTACGAAGAATACGCTGGTAGCTGAGTACAATAATAAGGACAGCGTGCAGGCTCTCTTTGAGGCAAATCCGGATTCCATTGCAGCAGTTATTGTGGAGCCGGTTGCGGCAAATATGGGAGTGGTTCTGCCGAAGGATGGCTTTCTTACTTTTTTAAGAGAGATTACCAAACAGTATGGGGCACTGCTTATTTTTGATGAGGTCATTACCGGTTTCAGGCTTGCATTAGGCGGAGCCCAGGAGTATTACGGGATTACACCGGATCTTTCCACTTTTGGAAAAATCATTGGCGGAGGCATGCCGGTGGGAGCCTACGGCGGCAGGGAAGATATCATGCGGATGGTTTCCCCGGATGGAACGGTTTATCAGGCTGGGACCCTTTCCGGAAATCCCATTGCAACGGCGGCAGGTCTTGCAACCTTAAAGATTCTGGCAGAGGACAGGGATATCTATATCCGTCTGGAAGAAAAAACTGCGCAGATAGCACAGGCAGTGCGTGAGGCATCCCATGGCAGGGTAGTGGTAAACCAGATCGGATCGTTGATGAGCATCTTTTTTACCGACGGAGAAGTAACGGATTACGATTCCGCTGCAAAATCCGATACGAAAGCCTATGCAGACTATTTTGGCTTTATGCTGGATCATGGAATCTACGTGGCTCCATCCCAGTTTGAGGCAATGTTTGTTTCAGATGCCCATGGGGATTCCGATATACAAAAGACCATCCATGTGATGCAGGAGTATTTTGAATCATGATTTTCGGATATGTGGGAATAAACTATAAACATGCAGACCAGGATATCCGTGATCAGATTGCGTTTACGGATAATCAGAAGATTGATTTTATGCAGCAGTCCGGGGAAAAGGGAATTGAACAGTGTTTTGTCCTTTCCACCTGCAACCGGAGTGAGGTTTACTTTTTTGTGCCGGAGGAAATGACGGATGCCCCGGAAACGGTAAAGAAACTTTATGTTTCCACATTTCCGGATGTGGATGTGAGTCCGTATCTGGAAGAAAAAACGGGGACAGAGGCACTTTCCTATCTGTTTCGTGTAACTGCGGGACTGGAGTCCATGGTGCTTGGAGAGGACCAGATTCTGGGGCAGGTAAAGGAAGCCTATGAGCTGGCATGCACCGTAGGCAGTACGGGAAAGGAAATGAACCGTACGGTGCAGGATGCATTGTCCTGTGCAAAAAAAATAAAAACGAAGCTTCATATCAGTGAGAAGCCTTTATCCGTAAGCTATGTGGGAATCCGTCAGCTGAAGGAGCAGTTTGGCATTGCAGGAAAGAAGGCACTGGTTGTGGGAAGCGGTCATACGGCAGCACTTGCCCTTAAGTACCTGTATGAGTATGGGGCCGCACATGTGACGGTATGCAGCAGGAATTTTTCCCATGCTGGAGCACTGCTTAGGGAGTTCCCGGATCTTGCCATCATACCCTTTGAAAAGAGATATGAGGCTATGGAACAGTGCGAGCTTGTGATTTCCGCCACCGCATCACCACACCATGTGATCCGCAGAAGTGAAGTGCATTTATCACATCCCACGGCTTTCTTAGACCTGGCATCTCCAAGGGATGTGGAGACTGCAATCGGGCAGGAGGCATTACTGATTAATCTTGACAGTCTGAATCAGATTGTGCAGGATAATCTGAGACAGCGGGAAGAACTGGTTCAAAAAGGACAGGAAATGATTACGGATACCCTGGGGGAAACCATTCACTGGCTTAATACCACTGGGGTGGATCATACCATTGCCTCCCTTCAGGAGCGGTGTGGGGAAATTGTGGAGGACAGCTATGAATATTTAAACCGTAAGCTGGATCTTTCGCCCAGGGAACAAAAGATTGTCAAAAAGATATTAAAGGCCTCCCTGCGGCGGCTTCTGCGGGAACCGATTCTGGAATTAAAGCAGACGGAATCAAAAGAGCAGCAGGAGGAATATGATAAAGTACTGCGGGAGCTGTTTCAGATATGAGAATTCCGGAAGGGCTGGAATAAAAAAGGTTGGTGGGAAATGAAAATAATCATCGGGACGAGAGGTTCAAAGCTTGCTCTGGCGCAGGCGGAATTTGTGAAAAAAAAGCTAAAGGATGCTTATCCCATGCATGAATATGAGCTTAAAATTATCCATACCAAAGGGGATAAGATTACGGACCGGGCACTGGATGAGATAGGGGATAAGGGCCTGTTTGTCGGGGAAATCGAAGCACAGCTTTTAGACGGATCCATCGATCTTGCCGTACACAGCATGAAGGATATGCCGGCAGATCTGCCGGAGGGTCTGTGCTTTGCGAAACCGTGGGGGCGGGAGGATCCAAGGGATGTTCTGGTGCTAAAAGAGGCAGAGTCCTTGGAAAAACTGCCGGAGCATGCCGTAATCGGAACTGGAAGCAAAAGGAGAGCCTTTCAGCTGCATAAGATCAGACCGGATCTTCAGATTGTGGGAATTCGCGGGAATGTGGATACCCGGCTGAAAAAAATGACAGAACAGAATCTGGACGGCATTGTGCTGGCAGCGGCAGGACTCCACCGTCTGGGACGACAAGAGGTGGTCACACAGTATCTTGACCCGGAAATAGTCATACCGGCACCGGCCCAGGGAACACTGGCACTGGAACTTAGAAAGGATAACCAATTGCTCCTTCAGGAAATCAATGCATTTTCCGACAGGGATACGGAAAGGACGACACAGGCGGAGCGGCTGTTTCTTCAGGGAACCGGAGGGAACTGCCATCTGCCGGTGGGAGCCTTTGCCCAGAGCCGTCCGGATGGTTCCATCAGACTTCTGGGACTGTTTGGAAATGAGGAGGGAGACTGTCTCCGTTGTGATGTAACGGGAAACACTCCGGAGGAGGCTGCAGAGGCTGCCCTTCGCAGTCTGCAGGGAGTTAGGATACACTAATAAATCAGGAAGAGAATGAGGAGGCAATATGGCAAAGGTTTATCTGGTGGGGGCAGGTCCCGGAGATCCGGGACTTATCACAGTAAAGGGAATGGAACTGATTAAAAAGGCAGACTGCATCATCTATGACCGTCTTGCAGCACCTGAGCTTTTAGGCTATGCCAGAAGAGACTGCGAATTAATTTATGTGGGAAAAGCAGACAGCAGACATACCCTTCCCCAGGAAAAAATCAATGAGCTGCTGGTGGAAAAGGCAGGGGAATATCACTGTGTGGTACGTCTGAAAGGTGGAGATGTATTTGTTTTCGGACGGGGAGGCGAGGAAGGAATTTATCTGCGGGAGCATGGAATCTCTTTTTCCGTTGTGCCCGGAGTAAGTTCTGCAGTGGCAGGTCCGGCCTATGCGGGGATTCCGGTGACCCACCGTGGAATTGCAACCAGTTTTCGGGTGATTACCGGACACAAAAGGGACAGTCATGAGATGCCGGATCTTGACTTTTCCGGGATGATGGACCCCTCGGAAACCCTTGTGTTTCTGATGGGATTATCCAAAGTCAGACAGATTGCAGAGGGACTCATTGCAGCAGGCAGGGACAAAGAAACACCGGCCGCCGTGATTTCCCATGCAACCACAGAGGCCCAGTCGGTATGCAGCGGAACCCTTTCGGATATTGCAGACCGTGTGGAAAGAAAGGGCCTTACTTCTCCTGCCCTCATTGTAGTGGGGGATGTGGTAACGCTTCGGGAAAGCCTCAGGTTTTATGAAGATAAACCCCTCTGGGGATTTAAGTATCTGGTGGCAAAAATTGGGCAGGAGCCCTCAAGGCTTACCGCAATGCTTCGGGAGAAGGGAGCACAGGTAAGGGAGTGCAGGGTTGGTGAAATAATGGGAATTCCTGCAAAATACAGCCGCACGGAGCTGGAAAATGTGGATATTCTGATTTTTACCAGTGCAAATGCGGTAACCTATTTTATGAGAAATGTATTTGCATCAGGACTGGATGCTCGTGCCCTTTCCCATGCGAAGGCTGCAGTCATTGGGCAGAAGACACAGCAGAAACTGAAAGAGTATGGCATCTGTGCGGATTTTATTCCGGAACATGCAAATTCCAAAGCCTTTGCAAAAGAACTGAAAGGTTACGTAGAGCAGATGTTTCAGGGAAATCCCTTTAAACGCGCAAAAGCCTGGTATCCCATGGCAAAAAATGCAAAAGAGCAGCTGGTGGATGAACTTTTGGAATTTTGTGACTGCGGAAGACTGGATGTTTATGAAAATGTGCCGTGTCCCATGGAACTGCCGGAAGAACTGACTGATTTTGATGCCCTTTTCTTTACCTGTGCCTCTTCCGCGGAGCGGCTCTTAAAAGGGCAGGAGCCTAAGGTGATAGAAAAAATGGGAGAGCATACAAAGATTTATTCCATCGGACCAAAGTGCAGTGCTGCCTTAAGCGGGCTTGGCGTATCTCCGGTCATTGAGGCGGCTGTGAATAATTATGAGGGGCTGGTTAACTGTGTGCTACAGAAGTAACAGGCAATTTGCAAATGTAATTGTAGATATATCCGTAGAAAAACTAGATAAAACCTTTCAGTACCGGATTCCGGAGGAGCTGAAAAACCGGATTGAGCCGGGAGTGCAGGTGGACATCCCCTTTGGAAACCGTACAATCACCGGATATGTAGTGGAAGTTACCGGGGAACCGGAGTATGATGTGACAAAGATAAAACCGGTGATTGGAATCCACAAAGGAAGTGTTCCCATAGAGTCCCAGCTGATTTCTCTGGCGGGATGGATGAGGAAGAATTACGGTTCCACCATGAATCAGGCCTTAAAAACAGTGCTTCCTGTGCGTAAAAGCACAAAGCAGGTGGAAAAAAAACAGATCCGGCTGAAAATGAGTGAGGCGGAGGCAAGGAATAAGCTGGCATTGTTTGAGGCGAAACATTATACAGCACGGGCAAGGCTTTTAAGAGAGCTTCTGGGAGAACATGAGCTGGATTACACATTTGTCACAAAACAGCTGAATATCTCCGTATCAACCATCCGGGGCATGGAAGAACAGGGGATTCTTGTGGTGGAGACCAGCAGACATTACAGAAATCCCATATCCCATTTAAGTCAGACTGACAGGAAGCATCCTTTGAATGAAAGCCAGAGCAGGGTTGTGGAAACAATTACCGCAGACATTAAGGCAGGAATCTGTAAAACCTATCTGCTTCAGGGGGTGACGGGGAGTGGAAAAACAGAAGTGTATATGGAACTCATTGCCCGGACTCTGGAAAAGAACAGACAGGCAATTGTCCTGATTCCGGAGATTGCCCTGACTTATCAGACCGTCATGCGCTTTTATAACCGGTTTGGAGATAAGGTGTCCATCATGAATTCCCGGCTTTCGCCGGGAGAGCGCTATGACCAGTTCGAGAGGGCAAAGGCAGGGGACATTGCTATTATGATAGGTCCCCGTTCAGCACTGTTTACTCCGTTTTCAAGGCTCGGACTTATCATTATTGACGAGGAACATGAGAACTCCTATAAAAGTGAGACTGCGCCTCGTTATCACGCAAGAGATGTGGCAGTCATGCGGGCAAAAATGAATAATGCCTCTGTGGTTCTTGGATCGGCCACCCCGTCGGTGGACAGTTACTATCAGGCAATGCAGGGAAATTACACGCTGCTTAAAATGACGGAGCGTGTGGAACATAAGCCGCTTCCTCAGTGTGAGATCATTGACATGAGGCAGGAACTGAAAAGGGGAAACCGTTCTATTTTCTCCCTTCGGCTGCAGGAACTTATGGAGGACCGGTTAAGTAAACACCAGCAGATTATGCTTTTTTTAAATCGGAGAGGAATTTCCGGATTTATTTCATGCAGATCCTGCGGAAATGTGTTACAATGTCCCCATTGCGATGTGTCACTCAGCCAGCATGAGGGTGGAAGGATGGTCTGTCATTACTGTGGCTACGAGGAACCCCTTCCAAAAGTGTGCCCCTCCTGTGGAAGTCCCTTTCTGGGTGCCTTTAAGGCCGGAACCCAGAAAATTGAACAGATGGTAAAGAAACGGTTTCCCGGGGCAAGGGTCATGCGTATGGACTACGATACCACCAGGACGAAGGATTCCTATGAAAAAATCCTAAAAACCTTTGCAAATCAGGAGGCGGATATTTTAATCGGTACCCAGATGATCGTGAAGGGACATGATTTCCCCAACGTGACACTTGTGGGAGTTCTTGCCGCAGATATGTCTTTGCATGTGCCGGATTTTCATGCGGCGGAGCGGACCTTTCAGCTTCTGACACAGGCGGTGGGCCGTGCCGGCAGGGGCAGGGAAGAGGGATATGCCGTGATTCAGACCTATGATCCGGAGCATTTTGCGGTACAGACTGCAAAAGATCAGGACTATGAGGCCTTTTACCGGCAGGAGATTATGTACAGGACCATGCTTTCCTATCCGCCGGTCTGGAATCTTCTGCTGGTGCAGTGCCAGGGAGAAAAGGAAGATGAAGTGGCTCTGGCAGCAGAGAAAATGTCACAGTTTCTAAAAATGCAGATCGCGGTAATCGAAAAGTCCGTGATGCTGGTGGGACCGGCAGACGCATCCATCGCAAAAATCAGTGATGTCTATCGGAAAGTCATTTATATGAAAACGAAAGAATATGGGACACTGGTTGCGTTAAAGGATAAAATGGAACATGTAGTAAAAGATGACGGAGCCTTTTCCAATGTATCCGTTCAGTATGATTTTAACCCCACAAGCGGGTTTTAGGAGGTAATTATGGCACTCAGAACAATTCGAATTCAGGGAGACCCGGTACTTACAAAGGTATGCAGACCAATTCCGGAGGTGACGGAGCGAATCCGCATTCTGGTAGAAGATATGTTAGAAACCATGTATGAGGCAAATGGGGTGGGGCTTGCAGCACCACAGGTGGGAATCTTAAAACGTCTGGTTGTGATTGATATTGGAGACGGTCAGGGACCGTTTATTATGATCAATCCGGAAATTGTAGAGAGCTCCGGAGAGCAGACCGGGGATGAGGGATGCTTAAGTCTTCCGGGAAAGGCCGGGACGGTGACAAGACCGAATTATGTGAAGGCAAAATATTATGATCTGGATATGAATGAGTGCGAGGTGGTGGGAGAGGAACTGTTAGCCCGTGCCATCTGCCATGAGCTGGATCATCTGGATGGCCATATGTATGTGGAACTGGTGGAAGATGGCCTTCACGATGTGACGTATGAGGAGAGTGAAGAGTAAAATGCGAGTTGTATTTATGGGAACACCGGACTTTTCCGTTCAGATACTGGAAAAAATCATTGAGGCGGGACATGAGGTGCTTTTGGTTGTGACGCAGCCGGATAAACCGAAGGGACGGGGAAATACCATGCAGTTTCCTCCTGTAAAGGAGTGTGCGCTAGCCCATGGACTTCCTGTTTTCCAGCCGGAAAAAATCCGGGAGGATGCCAGTGTGGAATACCTGAAGAAGATAGACATGGATATTATTATCGTGGCGGCTTTCGGACAGATACTTCCCAAGAGCATACTGGATATGGGAAAATACGGCTGTATCAACGTGCATGCTTCCCTGCTGCCCAAATACCGTGGGGCAGCACCAATCCAGTGGGCAGTTATAAACGGGGATGAAATTACCGGCGTGACCACCATGCGGATGGATGTGGGAGTCGATACCGGTGATATGATTGCAAAAAAGCAGGTAAGGATCGCGGAGGATGAGACCGGAGGAAGCCTCTTTGACAAACTGGCAGCAGCCGGAGCCCGGCTCTGTGTGGAAACTATGGACATGCTGGAAAACAATACCGCAGAATTTACCCCCCAGAACAATGATGCCAGCACCCACACTAAGATGATCACAAAAGATCTGGGGGACATTGACTGGAGCAAAAGGGCAGTGGAAATTGAAAGACTGATCCGGGGATTAAATCCCTGGCCCAGTGCTTTTACCCATCTGAATAACAAAACTTTTAAAATCTGGAAGGCTAAGGTTGTGGAAGCAGAGGATGGATTTGCGCCCGGAAGTGTCTGCAGGGTATCGAAAAAAGAACTGGTGGTTATGACAGGTGAAGGTGCCCTATCCCTTCTGGAAGTACAGCTGGAGGGAAAGAAGCGGATGGATATCGAGTCCTTTTTGCGGGGATGTCCTATTGAAACGGGGACCATGTTTAAGTATTAGATTTTTTTGAAAGACTACTTCTAAAAAGAGGGCATGAAAAGGAGGAATGGTATATGCCATATATTTACTGGGATAGTACGTATTTTCTTGTGATTATTGGAGCTGTGATCTGTATGATCGCTTCAGCGCGGGTGAATTCTACATTTAATAAATATTCTGCGTACCGCAGTATGTCTGGAATGACCGGCGCACAGGCAGCAGAGCGGATTCTGCATGCGGCTGGCATTTACGATGTAAAAATACGCCGGGTATCCGGCAGTCTGACGGATCATTATAATCCGGCAAATAAGACCCTGAATTTGTCCGACAGTGTCTGCAATGAGACATCGGTTGCGGCAGTGGGGGTAGCGGCACATGAGTGCGGACATGCCATCCAGCATGCGAGAGGGTATCTGCCTCTTCGGCTCCGCAGTGCATTTGTTCCAATCGCAAATTTCGGATCCATGCTTGCATGGCCGGTGATTATTATTGGACTTATCATGAACAGCAGATCTTCCATGATGATCATAAATATTGGAATCTTTTTGTTTTCCTTTGCGGTCATCTTTCAGCTGATCACGCTTCCGGTGGAATTTGATGCGTCCCGCCGTGCCATGGTGCAGTTAAGAGAGCAGGGAATTTTAGGAGATCAGGAACTGAGGTATACGAGAAAGGTACTTTCCGCAGCAGCACTTACCTATGTGGCCAGTGCGGCAGCCGCTATTTTACAGTTACTTCGAGTTATCATACTGTTTGGAGGAAGAAACCGTGACGACTAACGTCAATACGAGAGCACTTACGCTTCAGATGCTGACTGCCATCAATGAAGAGGGGCAGTACAGTCATCTGGTACTCAGGGATGTTCTTGATAAATACCAGTATTTGAGTAAAACAGAGCGTGCCTTTCTGACACGTCTTACAGAGGGAACCGTGGAAAAGCAGATTACCTTAGACTATGTAATCAATTCCTTTTCCAAAACACCGGTATCGAAAATGAAACCGCTCATCCGCAATCTGCTGCGAATGGGCGTTTATCAGATTATGTATATGGATGGTGTGCCGGATTCCGCTGCCATCAACGAGGCTGTCAAACTGGCAAAAAAGCGGGGATTTTCCGGCCTATCCGGCTTTGTAAACGGGGTGCTCCGCAGTGTGGCAAGGGGATGGAAAAATATTTCATTTCCGGATCTGAGTACCCGTTTTTCTGTGCCGGAATGGATTGTGGACGAGTGGATCCGGGATTACGGAAAAGAGAAGACAGAACAGATTGTTGAGGCAGTTTCCACGGAAAAAGATATCACCATACGTACCAATTTAAAGCTGTGTGCGCCACAGGAATTGAAACAGCGGCTGGAAAGTGAGGGGGTAAGGGTAAAACCGGTACCACAGCTTGCCTATGCCTTTTCTATTTCCGGGTTTGACTATCTGGCAGGGCTTTTGAGTTTTCAGGAAGGGCTGTTTTATGTGCAGGACGTAAGTTCCATGATGGTTGCAGAGACGGCAGCTCCCAAAGAGGGGGATTATGTGATAGATGTCTGCGGGGCACCGGGGGGAAAAAGCACCCATATTGCGGAGATGATGAAAGATACCGGTATGGTGGAATCCCGTGATCTGACAGAATACAAAACAGGCCTGATTGAGGAAAACCGACTGCGCCACGGGCTTACCAATATGAAAGCGGTGCAGATGGATGCCACGGTTTATGACAGCAGTTCCCATCACAAAGCGGATATTCTGGTCTGTGACCTTCCCTGCTCCGGTCTTGGGGTGATAGGAAAAAAGACAGATATCCGCTATAAAATGACTGCAGAAAAGGCAGAAGAACTGGTAAAACTCCAGCGTAGGATTCTGGATACGGTCTGTGATTATGTAAGGCCCAAAGGCACCATGATTTACAGCACCTGCACGATCCGACGGGCGGAGAATGAGGATAATATGGAATGGTTTGTAAAGGAGCATCCGGAGTTTTCTCTTATATCAGAGCAGCAAATGCTGCCGGGGGATGTGGGAACGGACGGTTTTTTTATTGCAAAGCTGTTAAGGAGTGAAGAATGAGCGAAAAAACAGATATCAAATCCATGAATCTGGAAACACTGACGAAGTTTCTGACGGATATGGGAGAGAAGAAGTTCCGGGCAAAACAGATTTATGAGTGGCTTCATCTCAGACAGGTGGAAAGCTTTGAGGAGATGACTAATCTTTCTAAAACATTACGGGAACAGCTGGATAAAAAGTGCCGTATCGTATCCCTGAAAAAAGAACAGGTTCAGATTTCAAAAATTGATGGCACAAGAAAATATCTGTTTCTTCTGGAGGATGGAAATGTCATTGAGAGTGTACTGATGAAATATAAGCATGGAAATTCCGTCTGCATTTCCTCGCAGGTAGGCTGCCGCATGGGCTGCCGGTTCTGTGCCTCCACGCTGGATGGATTGGAGCGTGGTCTTACCCCTTCTGAGATGCTGGATCAGATTTATCAGATTGGAAAGGATATCGGGGAGCGGATTTCCAATGTTGTTGTGATGGGAACCGGAGAACCCCTTGACAATTATGACAATCTTCTTAAATTCATAGAACTTTTGACAGATGAAAACGGACTGCACATAAGCCAGAGAAATCTGACGGTTTCCACCTGCGGAATCGTACCCCGCATCCGGGAACTGGCCGATCAAAAGCTTTCCATTACCCTGGCCCTTTCCCTGCATGCCTCCAGCCAGAAAAAACGTCTGGAGCTGATGCCGGTGGCAAATAAGTACGAGATTCATGAGGTAATCGATGCCTGCCGGTATTATTTTGAGAAGACCGGACGGCGGGTTACCTTTGAATACAGTCTGGTGGGCGGGGTGAACGATTCTGACCGGGATGCAAAGGAACTGACAGACCTGATTCACGATATGAACTGTCATGTGAATCTGATTCCCGTGAATCCAATCAAAGAGAGAGATTATGTGCAGTCCAATGCAGAAGTGATTGAAGCCTTTAAAGAAAAGCTGGAAAGAAACGGGATTACGGTCACTGTACGAAGAGAGCTGGGAAGGGATATTGATGGGGCGTGCGGACAGCTGAGGCGGAAGTATAAAGAGAACCGGATGTAAATATGTACCGGAACAGTAACCCAATTTTACTTGCATATCAATAATTCATGTGCTAAGATAGATAGACGATGGAATAGTATGTTTACATGTTATAAGAGAAAGGATAAAACGGATGAAGACGTATTCCATAACGGATACAGGCATCCTTCGCGAAATGAATCAGGATTATTTTTTCGCATCGGATGAGCCCGTTGGAAATCTCCCGAATCTGTATATTGTTGCAGACGGTATGGGGGGACATAAAGCAGGAGATTACGCATCTCGTTATACTACGCAGCGTATTGTTGCATCCGTGTCAAGAAACCCGGGGGATGAACCTGTTACAATTTTAAAAGAAGCTATTGAGACGGCAAATAAGCTTTTAATCACGGAGTCAGCAGAGGATGAATCCAAGCGTGGTATGGGAACCACACTGGTTGCTGCTACCGTAATTGGGAGACACCTGGTTGTGGCAAATATTGGGGACAGTCGGCTTTATATCATTAACAGGGATATCCGCCAGATTACAAGAGATCATTCGCTGGTTGCAGAAATGGTCCGGATAGGGGAGGTTCCGGTCTCCGAGGCAAGGAAGCATCCGGATAAGAACATTATCACACGGGCTATTGGCGCAGGAGATGATGTGGATGCAGATTTCTTCGAAGTGGATTTAAACGAGGGTGATCGGATTCTGATCTGTACGGATGGACTTACCAATATGGTGGAGGATCAGGATATCCGTGATATTGTATTACAGAATATTCCATTGGAAGAAAGAGTAGAACTTTTGGTAAGGACTGCGAACCGTAATGGAGGAAAAGACAACATTACAGTAATGATGATAGAATAAATTCCATAAATACAGATAGTAAGAACATTTTCTTGATGAGGTGAAAGAATGTTAACAGTTGGTACGTATTTGTCAGACCGATATGAGATTGTAAGTAAAATCGGAGCGGGCGGAATGTCAGATGTCTATAAGGCAAAGGATCACATTCTCGGTCGTTTCGTTGCGATAAAAGTTTTAAAACCGGAATATTCCGAGGACCGCAGTTTTGTGGCAAAATTCCGTACAGAGGCCCAGTCTGCAGCAGGACTGGAGCATCCGAATATTGTAAATATTTATGATGTTGGAAGTGAAGAAGGGCTCCACTATATTGTGATGGAATATGTGGAGGGAATTACCCTGAAAACATATATTGAGAAGAAAGGACAGCTTTCCTTTAAGGAGGCTGTCAGCATTGCCATTCAGGTGGCACGGGGGATTGAGGCTGCACATAATAAGCAGATTATCCATCGGGATATCAAGCCCCAGAACATTATTATATCCACTGAGGGGAAAGTAAAAGTAACTGATTTCGGTATTGCAAGGGCAGCATCTTCCAATACCGTAAGTTCGGATGTTATGGGGTCCGTACATTATTCCTCGCCGGAACAGGCAAGAAATGGTTTTGTGGACGGACGGAGTGATATTTATTCCCTGGGTATTGTCATGTATGAGATGGTTACGGGACGGGTACCTTTTGATGGGGATACCACGGTTGCAGTAGCCATTCAGCATCTGCAGGAGGAGATGACACCCCCCAGCGTCTATGCAAAGAATCTTCCCATCAGTATGGAGAAGATTATCTTAAAATGTACGCAGAAGAATCCGGACCGCAGATATCAGACCATTGGGGATTTATTGGCGGATCTTAGAAAATCCCTTGTCAGCCCGGATGAAGATTTTGTTGTGATTGCACCACTTGTGGATAATGGGAAAACAAAGGTGATCAGCAGCGAGGAGATAAGGCAGATTAAAGAGCATAGCAGTAATCCACAGGAGGAACCGGTCGGACAGGAATTTACAAATGCAGAAAACGACGAGGAAGAGGACGATGACGAGGACAGCGATGGCTTAAGCCCGAAAATGGATAAGGCAGTAACGATTATGGGCATTGTGGTTGCTGTAGTGATCTTTATTGTAATTATTTACGTGATTGGAAGTATTTGTGGTCTGTTCCGGTTTGGAAGCAAACAGCCGGATGCCTCAGAAACACAGACCCAGACAGAAACAGAGACTGAATCTGAAAGTGAAAATCAGATGGTTGTAGTCAAGAATGTATGTGGAGATCTGCAGGAGGATGCACAGGCAACTCTTGAGTCCCAGGGACTTTATATGTTTGTCATTCAGGAGCAGAAGTCCGACCAGCCGGCAGGAACCGTTTTGGATCAGGATCCGGCAGCAGGTACCTCAGTAGAACAGTCAACTACGGTAAATGTTATTATTGCAGGAACCGAGAATGTTAATTTCGCTGATTCAGAGAAGCCGGAGGAAAACGATAAGGTACCGGTGCCAAATGTGGTAGGAAAGCTGGAAAAGGATGCCTCTTCTGTTTTGGCAGCGGCAGGATTTAAAGTTAATAAGACCTATCAGTACGATGATTCCGTAGAGGCCGGAAAAGTTATTTCCCAGTCTCCGAACGGCGGAGAGGCAGAAAAAGGAAGTACGGTTACCCTGGTTATCAGTCAGGGGAAGAAATCGGTTACCGTACCAAAAGTGACAGGATATTCCAAGAAGGATGCATCTGCTGCGCTTCAGGGTGCAGGACTTAAGGTGAATATTACAGAGGCATATGATGATGCGGTGGAAGCCGGTCTGGTAATCAGCCAGAGTGTCTCCGCAGGAAAAATCGTTCCGGCAGATACGACAGTTACCATTACCGTCAGTCTGGGGCAGGAAGAAAAAAGCTATAGCTTTTCCAAGACATACGCTGCACCTGAGAATGCGGTCAGTGTAACCTACACACTGGTGGGCAGCGATGGTGTGACCTATACCAGCAGTTCAGAGGATGTAAGCGGCTCTGTAACTATCAGTGCCAGTGATATGGAATGTTCTTCCGGCAAGGTTTCCATTACCTGGACGATTGAGACCATTGACGAGGAGGGCTTATCCGATACATCCACCAAGACGGAAACACATTCCGTTAAGTTTACACAACAGTAGGCTGTCTATGAGAGGAAAGATCGTCAAAGGAATTTCCGGTTTCTACTACGTTTACGTGGCGGGAACCGGAATTTATGAATGTAAGGCAAAGGGAATATTCAGAAAGCAGAAAGTAAAACCGCTGGTTGGTGATGATGTGGAGATTGCTGTGGTTGACAAAGAGCAGCGGATCGGCAATGTGGAGAAACTTTTACCGCGGAAAAAGGAACTGGTTCGACCGGCAGTTGCGAATATTGATATGGCACTTGTGATTTTTGCTGCAGCAAAACCGGATCCGAATTTTAATCTGCTGGATCGGTTTTTATGTATGATGGAGTATCAGAGTGTCCCTGTTACCATCTGTTTTAATAAATGTGATCTGATTACGGAAGAGGAAAGAAAAGTTTTACGTGCAATCTATGAGCCCGCCGGCTATGAGCTGTTATTTACCAGTGCAAAGGCGGGAGAAAATATTGATTTGCTCAAGGAGCTGCTCCGGGGAAAGATGACAGCTGTGGCAGGACCATCGGGAGTGGGAAAATCCTCACTTATCAATACTTTGCAGGATTCGGTCCACATGGAGACAGGAGTGATCAGCGATAAAATTGAGCGGGGGAAGCATACGACCCGCCATTCCCAGATTATTCCGGTGGCAGAGGATACTTTTATTATGGATACTCCGGGTTTTAGTTCCATGGATCTTCCGGGATTTGAGAAGGAGGATCTCAGGACCTGTTATCCGGAGTTTAGGGAATACGAACCCAATTGCAGATTTATCGGCTGCAGTCATATCGGGGAACCGGATTGTGGAGTAAAGGATGCAATCGCGGAGGGAAAAATCAGCAAGGTACGTTATGATAATTATGTGCAGCTCTATAACGAAATGAAAGGCATGCGTAAATATTAGGAGGCGCTTATGAATTGTTTGTCACCATCGATTTTATCAGCAGATTTTTCAAAGCTGGGGGAACAAGTTCAGCTTTTGGATGAAGCAGGAGCAGAATATGTTCATATCGATGTCATGGATGGAAGTTTTGTGCCAAGTATTTCCTTTGGATTTCCGATTATTCAGTCTATACGAAGCTGTACCGACCGTATTTTTGATGTGCATCTGATGATAGAAGAACCAATTCGCTATATTCCGGAGTTTGCCAAAAGTGGAGCGGATATTATTACGGTGCATGCAGAGGCTTGCCGTCATCTTGACCGTACCATTGAGGCAATTAAGGAACAGGGGGTGCTGGCAGGGGTAGCACTGAATCCTTCTACACCTATTGAAATGGTCCGCTATATTCTTCCAAAAGTGGACATGCTGTTGATTATGACGGTGAATCCGGGTTTTGGTGGACAGAAATTAATTTCCTATACGTTGGATAAAGTACAGGAAGCGAGAACGTTAATTGATAAGCTTGGCTGTAAGACGGATATTGAGGTGGATGGTGGAATTACACTGGATAATGTAAGTACTGCATTGGATGCGGGAGCAAACATTATTGTGGCAGGCTCTGCGGTCTTTAGAGGGGATATCGCGGAAAATGTCAGGTGCTTCCGGGAAGTGCTGGAGGGCTGAGGGAGAGAATGGGGCAGTGACCTTGCTCAAGTCACTTTGCGAGATATTAAGGATGAAGAAAGGATGGGGTGTGGAGAAATGAGATATTTAATTGTTGCGGGTGGAAATGTATCAGATGAGTTTATAGCGCATGTGATCAAGACCGGTGGATTTGATGTGATTCTTGCGGCAGATGCAGGGATGGAGGCACTATATCGCTGCCATGTGCTTCCGGATATTATTGTGGGAGATTTTGATTCTGTGGATGCAGAGATTCTTGAACATTTTCGTAAGAAAGAACGGATAGAAATCTGCATGCTGAATCCGGAAAAGGATGATACCGATACGGAATATGCCATTCGTGAGGCAATCCGAAGAGGTGCAAAGGAAATCGCAATTGTAGGCGGAACAGGTACGAGGATGGATCATGTGCTGGGGAATATCTGTCTTCTTGGCATTGGATTAGAGCATGGAATTACGATTCATCTGGTGGATGAACATAACCGGATTCGGATGATTGATGCACCGATTACGTTGCAGAGACAGGAACAGTATGGGAAATATATTTCTCTGATTCCCTTTTCAGAGAAAGTCAACGGTGTGACACTGGAAGGGTTCAAATATCCTCTTCAAAACTATACCATGGGGGGATTTAACTCACTGGGCATCAGCAATGAGATTATTGCGGATGAGGCAAAAATCTCCCTTGCTTCGGGTCAGCTGATTGTGGTGGAGTCCCGGGACTAAAGGGTTTTCCGGTCAAAAGTACAGGGATATCAGTTGCATATATGTGCGGATTAACAGGTAAAAAAAACGGATGTGATAATCACATCCGTTTTTTAATAGGCAATTGTACGATTGCCGGTATAGTATTTTTCGTGCTTTGAATTAAAGCTGTGGACCTGCAGCAACTAATGCCTTACCAGCCTCATTGCCCTCATACTTAGCGAAGTTCTTGATGAATCTCTCTGCAAGATCCTTAGCCTTAGCCTCCCACTCAGAAGCATCAGCGTAGGTATCGCGAGGATCAAGAATGCCTGTATCCACGCCGGCAAGCTCGGTCGGAACCTCGAAGTTGAAGTAAGGAATCTTCTTGGTAGGAGCGTTTAAGATATCTCCGTTTAAGATAGCATCAATGATACCACGGGTATCCTTAATGGAGATACGCTTTCCGGTTCCGTTCCATCCGGTATTTACAAGGTAAGCCTTTGCGCCGCTCTTCTCCATTCTCTTAACCAGCTCCTCTGCATACTTGGTCGGATGCAGCTCAAGGAATGCCTGTCCGAAGCAAGCGGAGAAAGTAGGAGTCGGCTCAGTGATTCCACGCTCTGTACCTGCAAGCTTTGCGGTGAAACCGGAAAGGAAGTAGTACTTGGTCTGCTCTGGTGTCAGGATAGATACCGGAGGAAGTACTCCGAATGCATCTGCTGACAAGAAGATGACGTTCTTTGCTGCCGGAGCAGAAGAAATCGGGCGTACAATATTCTGAATATGGTTGATCGGGTAAGAAACACGGGTGTTCTCAGTAACACTCTTATCAGCGAAATCAATCTTGCCGTTCTCATCCAATGTAACGTTCTCTAACAGAGCGTCGCGCTTGATGGCATTGTAGATATCCGGCTCGGAATCCTTGTCCAGATCGATAACCTTTGCGTAGCAGCCGCCCTCGAAGTTGAATACACCATTGTCGTCCCAGCCGTGCTCGTCATCACCGATCAGAAGACGCTTCGGATCAGTAGAAAGGGTAGTCTTACCTGTTCCGGAAAGACCGAAGAAGATTGCTGTGTTCTCACCGTTTAAGTCGGTGTTAGCAGAGCAGTGCATAGAAGCGATGCCCTTCAGTGGAAGGAAGTAGTTCATCATGGAGAACATACCCTTCTTCATCTCTCCGCCGTACCAGGTATTTACGATTACCTGCTCTTTGCTGGTCAGGTTGAACATAACAGCTGTCTCAGAGTTTAATCCTAACTCCTTGTAGTTCTCAACCTTAGCCTTGGAAGCGTTGTATACGATAAAGTCAGGCTCGAAGTTCTCAAGCTCTTCAGCGGTAGGCTGAATGAACATGTTGGTTACGAAATGTGCCTGCCATGCAACCTCAACGATGAAACGGATTGCCATGCGGGTATCCTTGTTAGCACCACAGAAAGCATCTACAACATAAAGCTTCTTGTTGGAAAGCTCGTTGATTGCCAGATCCTTAACAGCATCCCAGGCTTCCTGGCTTGCCTTGTGGTTATCGTTTTTGTATTCATCAGATGTCCACCAAACAGTATCCTTAGAGGTCTCATCCTCAACGATGAACTTGTCTTTTGGGGAACGTCCGGTATAGATTCCGGTCATAACGTTGACAGCGCCAAGCTCGCTGACCTGACCCTTTTCAAAGCCTTCCAGCTCCGGCTTTGTCTCCTCATTGAATAACTCATCATAAGAAGGGTTGTGTACGATTTCTGTAGTACCGGTAATACCATACTTGCTTAAATTGATTTCTGCCATTTTCCTTTAACCTCTTTCCTTATAATATAGTAAATTATGAATAAAGCACTGCAATGCAGCCTCTATTTATCTGTTGCTTAGGGAAATCCTTTTTCCCTAATTTAGTATTATACATACTTTATTGATAAAATCAACAAATTTCATACCTTTCCTTTGTTGATTTAGTAAAAATAGAGAGGTTTTTAAAATGTAAAAAAATAATTTTGGTGAAAATGTCACGTACAAATCAAAAGTCTAACCTTTTGGCTAGTTTACTTATCCTTCTCTGACTGTGTATAATAAAATAATACAAGGAAAAGTATGCATGTGAAAAAGGGTTGAGAAACTTGCACCAAACAGATCATCTTTCTCTCGTGATTCCTTCCTGTAAGCCGGAAACGGATGAATATTATGTGCGTCCGCAGGCAGCGTGGGAGAGAATGAAGGCTGCCAGAAACAGTCAGCAAACCGTATATATCTATGGCACGACAGGGTCTGGAAAGACTTCTATTGTGGCAGCTTTCCTTGCCAGGAAACAGTACTGTTATATCGACATGGCAACTACCGGAATGGAAGAGTTTGCCTGTGTGGTACAGGAAATCGTGTCAAAAGCAGATAAAAAAGAATATGGCCCGTCGATTTTGGTAATCGATGACCTGCATGTATTGGAAAGCCAGGAGGACAAATCCATTTGCGGGCAGATCATCGAGAACATGAGCATGAGTGAGGATGTCTGGCTGATTCTGATTTCCAGGGCACCGGTGCCGAAATGGTTAAAACCTGTCTTTGTCCGGAGTGTGTTTCTTACCTTAGGGGAAAAGGAACTGTACCTCACCGAAAAAGAACAGGAAAGTTATTTTGAAAGATGGGATATATCCCTTACGGAGGCTGCAAATGAAAGAGTCAGGCAGCTGGGTGCAGGGCATCCGCTGGCTCTAAAGATTGGGGCAATGCTTCTGAAAAACATTCCGAAGGAAGAAGCGGCGAAAGATAAAACCGGCGCAGAGCTTCAAGCCATTGAGGAAGCCCAGAAGAATATGTGGGATTACCTGGAAGTGCATGTGTATGACCAATGGAGCGTGGAACTTCAGGAGTTTTTGGAAGCGGTATCCATTGTGGAACAGTTTGACCTTGGGCTGGCACAGCAGATTACCAAGCGTAAAGAAAGCGGAGAACTGATTTCACGAGCACAGGAGGTTGGAAACTTCCTCTTAGAATACAGGAAAAATGAGAGTGTAGTATATGAAATGATCACACCCATGAAACAGTCCATGCGCAGGAGACTTTCTGCGAAATACTCGCAGGATTACATCAGTGAGCTTTACTACAGTGCCGGAAATTATTATGAGATTGAAGGGGATGTGCCGGAGGCGCTTAGGATGTATGAAATGTGCCGCTGTGAGGATGGCATTTCCCGGATTCTGATTGAAAATACGAGGAGAAATCCGGCGGCAGGTGATTATTTTGCATTGCGGCATTACTATCTGGCACTGCCGGAAGAAAAGATAAAGGAAAGCGTGGAGCTGATGGCGGGCATGAGCATGCTGCATTCCCTGCTGTTAAATGAAGAAGAAAGCGAGCACTGGTATCAGGAGCTTGCCGTCTATGCAAAGGAAAAGACCGGCGGTGTGAAAAGGGCAGCAAGGAGCAGACCGCTATATCTGGATATTGCCCTGCCCCACAGGGGGAGCGTCCGGATGATAGATCTTTTAAAACAGGCGGGGGTGCTGCTGACAGAAAGAAAAGTAGATTTGCCGGAGTTTTCCGTAACAAGCAACCTGCCTTCCATGATGAACGGCGGAAAGGATTTCTGCGAATGGAGCAGGAAGGATAAGGAACTGGCAAATTCCATGGGAAAAGTCTTAAGCCTTGTCCTTGGAAAATATGGAAAAGGACTTGTGAACATTGCCCTTGCAGAGAGCTATTTTGAGAAAGGCGGGGAGGACTACGAAGTGGCACTTCTTGCCGGAAACGGAAGGATGCAGGCGGAAGCCGGAGGAAAGGCAGAACAGGTCTTTGTGGCAGCTGCGATTCTTACAAAGCTGTCCATCCTGAATAACCATATGGATGCTGCCAGGGATATGTTAGAGAGCTTTCAAAAAAAGGCGGAACAGGAAGCACCAAAGCTTCTGCCAAATATTGGTGCCATGCAGGTTAGAATGGATTTATATACCGGACGGACCGGACAGGCCAGTCAATGGCTGGGGAGTGCACCGGATGAGGATATCGAGTTCAACATCATGGATCGATACCGTTACCTGACGAAGGTGCGGGTGTATCTGGCAACCGGGCGGAAGGAAAAGGCGCTGCTTCTGCTGGAAAAGCTGCGTTACTACGCGAAGATAGCCCACAGAACCTACATAGCCATCGAAGTAAAGATATTAAAAGCCATTGCCTTGTACCGCATGGAAAAGGAGGGCTGGCAGGAAACTTTGCAGGAAGCAGTGGCAGAAGCCAGAAACCGGAGGCTTTTGTGAAGTTGAGATTACCGGAGAAACAAAGAAAACTTCCAGTGAGGGCGAGTCATGGAACTTACAATCCTTATGCCATGTTTGAATGAAGAAAAAACAATAGAAAAATGTATCCGGAAAGCAAAGCATTTTCTGGAAAGTAATCATATAAACGGTGAAGTTTTAGTAGTGGATAACGGAAGCAGTGATCATTCGGTGCAGTATGCAAAGGCCTGCGGTGCTAGAGTCGTAACAGCGGCAGCCAAAGGATATGGAAGTGCTTTGATAGAGGGGAATAAACAGGTGAAAGGCAGATATATCATCATGGGAGACAGTGATGACAGCTATAATTTCGAGGAAATCCTTCCATTTCTGGAGGAACTGAGAGCTGGGAAAGAATTTGTGATAGGAAACCGGTTTCTAGGTGGAATCGAAAAAGGAGCGATGCCATTGCTGCACAAATACATAGGAAATCCTTTCCTTTCATATATGGGAAGAAAACTATATAAATGTAATATTGGAGATTTTCACTGCGGATTGAGGGGGTATGAGAAGAAAGCCATGGAAAGCCTGGAGTTGAAATGCACCGGTATGGAATTGGCGAGTGAGATGGTCATCCGGGCGGTACAGCATAATCTGAAGATATCCGAAGTGCCTGTGAAACTCTATAAAGACGGAAGAAATGGCAGGTCCCACTTAAGAAGTTTCCGGGATGGCATGCGGCATTTATATATACTGATTACCTATAGAAACAAGAGGGAGAAGAGGTGATATTTGCAAAATGAAGGGAATATTAAAATATATCGGCGTTTTTTCAGCCACACTTGCATTGTTAATTTTGTTATTGGTCTTAAGCTGTACCATCCCCCAGAAGAAAATATATGAAAACTCCAGGCTGTCGGCAGAATTTATGACAAAAAATGAAACGGATTTTTATAATCCTCTGCTTTCGGAGGAAAAGTTTGTCATACATAATTATGCAGATGCCATATGGCTTAGTATCGCCTACAGTATAGACAGTGAGCATCCTCTGAAATCCGCACTGGAGGGAAAATATTACAATGAATTTGGTGACAGACTGTATAATATTAATTTTTACAGAGATACCATTGAACAAAATAAGGAAGCAAATACCGAATATTACAGGTACTGGCATGGAACCATACTGTTTTTAAGACCGCTGCTTACAAAGTTCACCTATATGGATATCCGGTATATGAATGTGCTGCTTCTGACAGGGCTTTGTTTTGCACTTATCATTTTGCTGCAGCAAAAACTGGGGATGAGAGCAGCCGTAATATTTGCAGCAGCAATCGTATCCGTTGGATTTTATGCAGTGCCTTATTGTATCGAATATGTTCCGATGTTTTATATCATGTTTATCAGTTCGATTGCTGTATTGTTTCTAAAAGACAAAAAAAAGATTCCCTATCTCTTTTTGATCACAGGAATCTGCAGTAATTTTTTTGATTTTTTAACAGTGGAAACCATCACCTTATGTGTCCCTTTGGTCCTGCATTTTTATGAATTATACAGAAAAGGGAAAATAAAAGATTTTAAAAACAGCCTGAAATATTTCATAAAATTATGCACTCTGTGGCTTGGAGGATATCTGTTTACGTGGATGAGTAAGTGGCTCATTGCATCCATCGTTTTAAAAAGGAATGTTATGACTAATGTTATGGAGTCTGTTTCACAAAGAACGGTAGGAAAAGTACAGGAGACACCTCTTTTGAAACAGCTCATCAATGCACTGATCTATAACATACGCGGGTTGTTTCCCTTTAATCTTACTCAAAACACTACGGGAACCGTAATCCTGTTTCTGGCAGTTTTATTTGTACTGTTTGCGGTATGGTTTTTATATCGAAAGAAAAAGCTTGAGGAAGTATCAAAGGTTTTCTTCATCATAGCATTGATACCATATCTGCGGTACCTGGTGATGAGCAATCATTCCTACGCACATTATTGGTTTACCTTCAGAGCACAGATTTCATCCATAATGGCAGTGCTGCTGGCGGTAACCGTTAATATAGATAAAGACCTTTTAAAGAAAGAGGTTAAGCTAAAATTATTAAGGAGGAATCCAAAATGAGTGTTGTAAGAAAGAGAAAAAAACAATTACTTTCCCTAATACTGAGTTTTTGTATTATTGTGGGATGTATAATGACAGGAGGTGTGGAAGTACAGGCTGCAACCTATGGTGTAAATAGTTTGTCCATACAATCGGGAAATGTATATAAGCCATATTATGCTTATACATCTGGTGGAGAAGTCACGACGAGTAAATTTAATGGTGGTGATTCCATAAGTTTTGATGGCACCAGTGCCGGGGACATTGCTCAATCAACTGTAGAGGGCGTAACTACGACGTATACGTATCCGGGCAAATCTAATAGTTTTAATATCCCGTCGGATGGGAGTAATGAATGGATTGTATCAGAGTATGCTGCGCATACGAGTGGTGAGGGCACTATCTCCATTGTAAAAGCTACCGCTGAACCTGCCGTATATCTTGCAAAAGATGAAAGTAATTTCGTGGAACTTACAGTGGGAGAAGCAGATAGTGAGAGTATGGCATCAGCAACGCTTCCGGAAAACAGCGGAGTAAATGAATTTTATTCCGGTCTGGATATTAAAGTTCGAAAGACGGTAGACAAATTGAAAAAGGGCTCGTTATGGGTTGAGATTAAAGGAAAAGACGGCACAGATTATACAGGTGACTTTGATTATTACCGTGATGAAGGGATGAGTCAGCTATGGAATGATTATATCAATAACTCCAATTATGCATTGGGCGGTATTTTAAGTAAGGATGTAAAGATATATATCAAACTGAACAAATCATATAAGATTCAATTTACTATAGGAGCAAACGGAGGAGTATACCAAAAGGTGCCTACCAGTGAAGGTTATGGATATCAAATAAAAAATGAAGTTAATGATACGGTAACCTATCATTTTGACAGTGCTGCTTATTATATCAAGGCAGATGATGGTTATGTGCCGGTATTAAAAGATAATGGTGTAGACATTACAGCTCAGCTGGGTACTCCTAATTCAGACGGATATTACGAATTTCAGGTGAAAAATATAGACAAAGATCATAATTTTACATTGGAATTTACGAAATGGAATCAGGATGCAACAGCAAACCTTGCAGACACCAACAAAGGATCTAACGGCTGGTATACAGGAGATGTGACAATCAAGGCACCGGAGGGTTATCAGATTAGCACCTCCCGGGAACCAGACAGCTTTAAAGGCAATACGCTGACCGTATCAGAGGATATGAATGGAGATTATACCTATTATCTGAAACAGGAAAGCACCGGATATATTACAGAGGCAAAGAAGATTGCGATTAAGCGCGATACGACAGCTCCCGGTGGAGAGATTACTCTTGGTACCAATCGCTTCAATAGTATCCTTAATGGCATTACATTTGGTCTGTTCTTCAAGGACAGTGTAAATGCCACTATTACCGCAGAGGATAACGGAACAGCAGGTGCGCAGAGTGGTAACTGTACCATAGAATACCAGAAGGTACAGGAAGGTGCTTCCTATGATGCAAACGGTACCTGGACAGCATATGACAGCAGCAAAGGCATATCCATACCGGCAAATGATGCATTTGTAATTTATGCAAGAATCACAGACGAGGCAGGCAACCATACAGTGATTAATTCCAATGGTGCAGTAGTCTATACGGACAGTGTCATCACCCCGGCTATTGTGAAATATACATATGGGGAACATGCAGACCGCACCCTGCAGATTACCCTGAATGGCAATACGTTTGCCAGGCTGACAGATGTAAAGGATAATACGATTTCGGCAGATAATTACACATTAGACGGCACAGGTAAGCTGACACTGAAGGCATCATATCTTGACACACTTCAGGCCGGAGAGTATGGATATAAGATATACATGAATCCTCTTGGAAAAGAGACGGATCAGGTAACTCTTGTATATAACCTGACAGTGAAAGTGGAAAAGCTTCCGAGTGAACCATCCGGTGGAAGCGGAGCCGGAGGTGGAAGCGGAGCCGGCAGTGGAAGCGAAACCGGAAGTGGAAGCGGAACCGGAACCGAAAGCAGTAGGACCCAATGGGATGTGATAAAAGACAAGATTTCAGATGCAATTAACAAAGGTGGAAATGGTGCGGAGATTACCATTGACATGAATGACACCACAACGGTACCGGCTGATATATTTGCAGATATCAAGGGAAAAGATGTCAAGGTTGTATTGGATCTGGGCAACGGTATCAAATGGACAATCGATGGAAAAGATGTGACCAGTGTTCCCAATGGACAGATTGATTTTGGCGTACAGATTGGGACAAATGGGATTCCGGTGGAGATTGTCAACAACGTAACAGGTGAACGTTACAGTATGCAGATCAGCTTAAATCATGACGGAGAGTTTGGGTTTAAAGCGGTATTAACCATTAATCTGGAAAAGAAGAATGCCGGATATTATGCAAACCTGTTTTATTATAATGTTAAGACCAAAGAACTGGAATTTATGACATATGGAAAGATTAATGAGGATGGAAGCGTTGATTTGGATTTCAACCATGCATCAGATTATGTCATCGTCATTGATGATAAACCATTGGATGGCAGTGCACAGACAGGGGCACCTGTTGATAAGCAGAAAAATTCTGCAAAACTCAATGCAAAGGCATTTGTTGCACATAAAGGAACAAAATTGTCATTGACATGGGGAAAAGTAGAAGAAGCAGATGGATACGATATATTTGCTGCTCAGTGTGGAAAGGAATTAAGTGCAAAAGCTCCGGCGGTCACAGTAAAAGGACAAAAGACGTCTGTTGATCTGACAAAAATCGCCGGAAAGGAGATTTCTGACAAAAAGACATACAAGGTGAGAATCAAGGCATATAAGCTGGTAGATGGCAAAAAGACCTATATCGGAAGCAGTCTTCTTTTTCATGCAGTAGGAAAGCAGAATAAAACCTATACCAACGCAAAGAAAGTCGAGTTATCCAAAACATCAGTAACTTTGAACCAGGGAAAGACAAAGAAGATTAAGGCAGCAATTGTAAAACAGTCGCCAAAGAAGAAACTGCTCACCAGGGAGCATGGAGATGCCCTGCGTTATTTTTCTATGGATACGGGCATTGCCACAGTGACAGCAGACGGAAAGATAGAGGCGAAGAACAAAGGAACCTGTTATGTATACGTAACGGCGTTAAATGGCAGGAAAGCCAAAGTGAAGGTGACAGTGAAGTAAGAAAAACGAAAAATACGACATCTATACCGAAATATACGGCCGCTCCAGCTGCTTTATTTATTAAGTAGCTGGAGCGGCCCTTGTAATTAGCCCAAAGACTTAATTGACATTCCGGATACTCCAAAATATAATAAAATGTGAGAAGCAGGTGCGTTGAAATCAGCAGAGCGAGGTGACTGATATGGGAGTGTATTTTAATCCAAGTAATGAAAGTTTTACAAAAGATAGAAATTATAAAATTTATATGGATAAAACGGGATTGTTGGAGTACCTGAATGAATCTATTGGAACTCCTAAAAACTGCATTGCCTTAAGTCATGCCAGACGTTTTGGCAAGTCCCATGCAGCCGGAATGATCGATGCCTATTATAGCCGTGGGTGCGACTCCTCGAAACTGTTTGATGACACCAAAATTTCGGAAAGTCCTGATTACCGCAAGTATATGAATCAGTACAATGTGATTCATCTTGATATATCATCTGTTTGGGATTTCCACAAAGAAGATTTGGTGGAATCCATTCATGAGCGTGTATGTGAAGATTTCCAAAAAGAATATGCGGATACACTTAATTATGATAAGGATTTATACTTGTTAATTCAGGAAATATATAGCAGGAGTCGTATTCCCTTCGTCATTATTATCGATGAGTGGGATTGTGTCATCAGAAACAGTGGTGATAAAGAATTAGTGCATAAATATCTGCAGTTTCTTCATTCCCTGTTTAAGTCAGAAGAATCAAAATCTTTCCTGGCATTGGCATATATTACAGGTATTCTGCCAATTAAGAAAATTCAGGACGAATCGGCTCCTAACAATTTCAGGGAATATACCATGCTGGACTCTTATCCAATTACAGAGTACTTTGGATTTACAGAGGAGGAAGTAAGATCTCTTTGCAGGGAATATGATATGGATTTTGAATCCACGAAAGCCTGGTACAATGGATATCTGATCGATGGTGTTCATATGTATAATCCTAATTCTGTGTCGATGGCTATGGACAGACATAAATTTGATTCCTACTGGAAAAATACATCATCCTTTGCATCCATTAACACATTCATCACCATGAATTATGCAGGATTAAAAGACGATGTTATGACTATGCTTGCAGGAGGAAAAGTCAGGGTTAATACGAATACTTTTCAGAATGATTTCTCCACAGTGGCATCAAAAGATGATGTATTAACAGCATTGATCCATTTAGGATATCTTGGATATGATGCAGACAGAAAGAGTGCGTTTATTCCAAACTATGA
>JALEZW010000029.1 GCA_022772675.1 Agathobacter sp.
TATTTCTCAAAGCTCCGGCAATTGTTGTGGAAGTAGCCCAGGTATCTGCGCCACCTAATACACGATCTGTAACAAGGATTGCATTATCAGCTCCCATTGCCAGTGCCTCACGAAGTACATCATCTGCCTTTGGAAGTCCCATGGTAAGTACGGTAACCTCTGCTCCTGTGGCATCTTTAATCTGAAGTGCTGCTTCCAAACCAGCCTTGTCATCTGGATTCATAATTGCAAGCATTGCTGCTCTATCTAATGTTCCGTCCGGGTTAAACTTTACGCCGCCCTTTGTGTCAGGAACCTGTTTAATACATACTACGATTTTCATGTATTTCATTTCCTCCTTTTTTGGTCTGTCGCTTATTTCAGTAATGCACCAGAGATAACCATTCTCTGAACTTCTGAAGTTCCTTCATAGATCTCTGTAATCTTTGCATCACGCATCATACGCTCTACATCGTACTCACGGATATATCCATATCCACCGAAGAGCTGAACAACCTCTGTGGTAACAGCCATAGCAGTCTCTGCTGCAAATAATTTAGCCTTGGCAGCCTCTACAGAGTAAACCTTCTGGGTAGCCTTGGCATTAGCTGCCTTGTAAACAAGAAGCTGAGCAGCCTCAATTCTTGCAGCCATATCGGCAATCTTGAACTGTGTATTCTGCTGCTGAGCGATGGAACGGCCAAACTGCTTTCTTTCCTTGGTGTATGCGATACAGCGTTCTAATGCGCCCTCTGCAATACCCAGTGCCTGTGCAGCAATACCGATACGTCCGCCATCCAGTGTATGCATGGCAATCGGGAAACCTCTTCCTTCCGGTCCCAGTAATGCATCCTTTGGAATTCTGCAATCCTCAAAGATCAGCTCATAGGTAGATGATCCACGGATACCCATCTTCTTCTCCTTGGTTCCGAATGAGAATCCAGGAGTTCCCTTTTCTACGATGAATGCGGAGAAGTTCTTCTTCTTTCTGCCGCGCTTGTCCTCTGTTACGCTGGTAACAGCAATGATGATATAAACATCTGCAACCTTACCGTTGGTGATAAAGCACTTGCTGCCGTTTAATACCCACTCATCTCCATCTAAAACAGCCTTTGTCTGGCAGCCCTGTGCGTCAGTACCTGCCCCCGGCTCAGTAAGACCGAAAGCACCAAGCTTCTCGCCCTTTGCCAGCGGAACCACATATTTCTGCTTCTGTTCTTCTGTACCATATGTCATAATCGGGTCAATGCAGAGGGATGTATGTGCAGAAACGATAACGCCTGTTGTAGCACATACCTTTGATAACTCCTCAACACACATTACATATGTAAGAGGGTCACATCCCTGTCCACCGTACTCCTTCGGAACCGGAATTCCTAAGAATCCGTATTTTGCCATCTTCTTAACTGTCTCGGCAGGGAACTGCTCTGTCTCGTCTGTCTCCTGTGCGAGAGGTTTTACTTCTGTCTCAGCGAAATCTTTGAAGAGCCCACGAGCCATCTCATGTTTCTTGTCTAAAGTAAAATCCATGATTTTAACACTCCTTTAATTTTTATAATATAATTTCAGAAAAGCCCGATAAAAAACCGGGCCTTTCGATTTGTTATTACTGTGCGTCTACCGGTGTCTTTGTACGGTCGGCATTGTAAATGTAGAATCCCTTGCCGCTCTTACAGCCAAGATTACCGCCACGGACCATCTTACGAAGTAACGGACATGCACGATACTTGCTGTCGCCGGTCTCATTGTAAAGGACATCCATAATTGCCAGGCAGATATCAAGACCGATGAAATCACCTAACTCAAGAGGTCCCATTGGATGGTTAGCACCAAGCTTCATTGCTGCATCGATTCCGGCAATATCGGAAACACCTTCCATCTTGATGAAAGCAGCCTCGTTGATCATCGGGATTAAGATACGGTTTACTACGAATCCTGCTGCTTCATTTACCTGTACAGGAGTCTTTCCGATTTCCTCAGAAATCTTCTTGATTGTCTCTACCGTTTCTGCAGATGTATTTGCGCCTGCAATAACCTCAACCAGTTTCATACGGTCAGCCGGGTTAAAGAAATGCATACCAATGGTAGCATGCTCAATTCCGTTTCCAATCTCTGTGATAGAAAGAGAAGAAGTGTTGGATGCAAGAATACACTCCGGCTTAACAATCTTATCCAGCTCAGCAAATGTTGTCTTCTTAACCTGCATATCCTCAAAGGCAGCCTCAACGATCAGATCGCAGTCTGCACAAAGATCTTCCTTAAGTCCAGGAGTAATGCTGTTTAAGATTCCGTCAACCTTCTCCTGTGTAAGTTTTCCTTTTTCAACAAGTCTTGCATATCCTTTTGCAATCTTGTCCTTTCCGCCTTCTGCCCACTCTTTTTTGATATCGCAGAGAGCTACCTCATAGCCATCTACCTGGGCAAATGCCTTTGCAATGCCCTGACCCATTGTACCTGCGCCAATAACGCCAACCTTCATGATCTATGTACCTCCTAAAATTTTATGTTTTATATCTGGCAAAGATAATTTATCTCAACTGTAATTAGTACTTCTCAACGATTGTTGAGCAGCCCATTCCACCACCGATGCAAAGTGTAGCAAGACCACGGTTGGATCCGCGCTTCTGCATCTCATGAAGCAGTGTAACAAGAATACGGCAGCCGCTGGCTCCAACCGGATGTCCCAGTGCGATTGCACCACCGTTTACGTTAACCTTGGACATATCAAAGTTCAAGTCTCTTGCAACTGCGATGGACTGTGCAGCAAATGCCTCATTTGCCTCAACCAGATCAATATCATCGATAGTAAGACCGGTCTTTGCAAATACCTTTCTTGTAGAAGCGACCGGACCAACACCCATGATCTCAGGCTCAACTCCGCCAAGTGCTCCTGCTACCCATGTAGCCATAGGTGTAACACCAAGCTCCTTTGCTTTCTCTTCACTCATTACAACGATTGCTGCTGCACCATCATTGATACCGGATGCATTACCTGCTGTAACAAGTCCGCCTTCCTTGCCGGAACAGCATCTTAACTTGGAAAGTGTCTCAGCTGTTGTGCCCGGACGCGGTCCCTCATCCTTAACAAAATCAACGATTTCTTTCTTAACCTTAACCGGTACCGGAACGATTTCATCATCAAATTTACCTGCTGCGATAGCTGCCTCGCACTTCTGCTGGCTGTTTGCAGAGAACTCATCCAGTTCTTCTCTTGTGATTCCGTACTTATCACATACATTCTCTGCTGTGATCATCATATGGTAATGATTGAAAGCATCTGTTAATGCATCATTTACCATTGTATCGATAATAGTTGCATTGTTCATACGATATCCGAAACGGGCCTTTGTCATCGCATATGGAGCCATGGACATGTTCTCCATACCACCGGCAACAACGATATCAGCCTCTCCTGCCAGGATCATGGTTGCTGCATCGTTGACACACTTGAGACCGGATCCACAAACAACGTTGATTGTGATAGCCGGAACCTCAATTGGTAAACCAGCCTTGATGGATGCCTGACGTGCTACGTTCTGTCCCTGTGCTGCCTGAATAACGCAGCCCATCTTGACTTCGTCAACCTGCTCTGGCTTAACACCGGCTCTCTTTAATGCCTCTTTAATTACGATTGCTCCTAAATCTGCTGCCGGAGTGTTGCTTAATGCTCCGCCCATCTTGCCGATTGCTGTACGGCAAGCACCTGCTAATACAACTTTCTTTGCCATTTTACGTTCTCCTTTAAGTCAAACTTGCGCCATCTGACGCTGTTAATTTTTTAACAATGTCTATAATACCACATTTTTCGCATAAAATCAATGAAAACATATGCTGTTCACAAAAAAATTCATAACAACTGTTCCTGTTCCCCCCGGCACCTCCACCCTCATGCCGGGACATGCCGGTTTCTCAAATTTCCCCATCATTTCATGATATGAGGGTCAAAAGCTATTTTACCCCTCATTTGATACACGGATTGCTCCTTTGCCAAGGAAAATCACAGGGTCATCAATCAAAGATTGACGACAGTCCTGGGTCATCAATCAAAGATTGACGACAGTCCTCATTGCATCAGTAAATGTTTTATGGTATAGTTACAGTAGTTATAAGGGAAGGTTTACGGTATCCTCAGCATATACCGCATATAGACTGATATTTTTGTGGAATGGGGGAACTTTCACTATGAAATTTGTCAAAACAGAAGATTTAAAGCCGGGTATGAGGCTTGCAAAACCAATCTATAATAAAAACGGCGTACTTTTATATGAACGAAATTCCAAACTCACTGCCCCGGGCATTTCCAGTGCAAGGAATTTCGGGCTGATCGGTGTATACATCCTAGAGCCGGCGGAGCCTGTTCCGCCTCTTTCCAAAGAGGATCTGGAATTTGAGCAGCTTCAGACCATTTATATTTTCCGGCTGCGGGAATGCATGGACTGTATTGCCCAGCGGAGAAAGTTAGAGAATTACCAGGCTTTTCTGGAGGATATCCTGAAGCATTTCGGCTCGTTAACACACCGGGTAAACTTTAATCAGAATCTCCGAAGCAGTGATGATTTTATGTACAAGCATGCCATCAGTACCGCCATCCTTACAACAATGATGGGGTCTAAGCTTCGCTATCCTGCAGATAAACTCCGCATTCTGGCCACTGCTGCACTTTTTTACGACAGCGGCTACCGCAGTGTACCCAACACCATACTGGACAAAGGAATTAATTTGTCTGCATCCGATATGGATGTCATTCAGCTTTCACTGGAAAAAGGACTGGTTCCCCTTTCCATGTACCGGGATGAATTTTCCTATTTTTCACGGGCACTGTCGCTGATGCAGACCTACGTCTATGAAGACCACCCGGAAAAGCTTGCCGCAAGACCGGACGATGAGCTTCAGGAGATGGCTGCTTTGCTTCGGGTTGCGGATCATTTTGACCAGATGACTGCCATGAATATCGGCTACGAACCAATGTCTGAGATTGCCGCCATGGGTTATCTCAGCTCCCATCCGGACAAGTATCCCAAGCTTCTTGCAGCCACCCTTGCGGAGTGTATCCACATTGTACCCCATGCTGCAAATGTAGATTTGTCTACCGGAGACAAGGGCATTGTGCTTGTGGAAAACACCAAAGACTTTATGCGTCCCGTTATCTTACGTCTTTCCGATAATAAAATTTACGATTTGAGCAAGGATGAGGACTACCAGAAGGTACATATTGTGGATATCATGAAAACAATGGACAACCGGGTTGCCATGGACAAGGATACCATCAAACAGTTTGTACCGGATGCAAAACTGCAGAAACTGACACAGGATTTGCAGGCAAAATTAAAAAGAGCCAACGCAGCTGCAGCAAAAAGGAAAAAACGAAACCCCACTGCCGGGAAATAGTTTCCATAAATGATTCAATAGAACAATATTTCAACATAACAATTAAAAATCCCCTGTCGAAAAAAAGCTTTTCGACAGGGGTTTTTTTTTCCCTATGTCCCCGCTCTGCAAAGAAAATTCAAAATGATATATTCAGGTAAAACCGCAGTAAAACGGTAACTTGTTACTATTGACACGCAGGATCTTATCTGCTATATTTACTTCATCAAACGTACCACGCCTGACATAGTATTATCTATCGTAGCATTATCTATCGTACCATTGCCAGACGTAGTAATTTCATGGGGAGATAAAACTCCCAATAATGATAATGGAAAAGGAGGTTTGTGTTAATGAACATTAGCAGTGATGTAATCCGTGGCTACAATGACACCATGATTCTCTACCTCCTGTGGGAAGGACCATCCTACGGCTACGAGATCTCCAAACAGATCAAAACCCTCTCCGATGGGAAATATATCATTAAGGAGACCACGTTGTACTCTGCTTTTACCCGGATGGAAAAAAACGGGTTCATTGAATCCTTCTCCAGCCAGAGTACCGACACCGGCAAACGCCGGACCTACTACCGTATCACGGAGACAGGACAAAGGTATTATCTGGAGAAGTGCAAAGAATGGGAACTCACACAGGAAGTCGTTGAAAAATTTATCTTGAAAGGGGATAACCGGAATGGAAACAATTAAAAATTATCTGGAAAGCATGTTCCTTAATCTTCCAAATACGCCGGAGGTCTATCGGGCCAAAAGCGAACTGTTACAGATGATGGAGGACAAATATACAGAATTAAAAGAAGAGGGGAAATCAGAAAATGAGGCCATTGGCATCGTCATCTCCGAATTTGGAAATCTGGATGAGCTGGCGGCAGATCTTGGAATTGCAAGCTTTGTCCAGCCGAACAGCCAGGTTCCTGCTGGCAGAACCCTTTCTCTGGAGGATGTAAAAAACTGCCTTGCAGACTACGCAAGACACGCGTACCTTACCGCACTTGGTATTATGTTCTGTATTTTATCTTTCTGCGGACCGATTTTCCTAAGTGCCGCTGCAGAGCTTTCTCCACGACATGAGGATTTATTGGATGCTTTGGCCGGCGCCGCCTTTTTCCTGATCGTTGCCATCGGGGTAGGGCTTTTAGTATACTCCGGTATCTCCGTAGGAAAGTGGAAGTACCTGAAAACAGAGCGCTGTGTCACTGATTTTGCCACGACAGAATATATCCACCAGAGGATGGAAAGCTATAAGGGAACCTACGCGGCCCTTCTGACTGTAGGCATCATCCTGTGCATCCTATGTGTGCTGCCACCCATTATTTTCGATGCTGTATGGGATTCCTCCGGTTTCTGGGATGACTGCTCTGCCGGTTTTCTGTTTATCCTCGTTGCCCTCGGCGTATTCCTCATTGTGATGGGCAGTATGCGTCTTGGCAGTTACAACCGCCTGCTTCACCTGAACGGTCAGGGCACCGTAGGCGGCAGCTATGTGCCAAACCAGCAGAACGAACCGCAGTATATCAATAAAACCGCGGCTGCCGTTATGTCCGTTTACTGGCCAACGGTCACCTGCCTGTATCTGATCTGGAGCTTTTTGAGCTTTGACTGGCACATTACCTGGATCATCTGGCCCATTGCCGGAATTATCCACACCCTGGTGAAAAACACCATGACAAAATAAAAACATATTGTTTTCAAGGAGGATTGCTGAAATGAAAAAAAATATATATCTGACCGTACTGACCATTGTTACAGTCATCTGTGTCATTGTCGGCAGCTGCTACCACCTGATCGGCTGGGGTGTTTCCCTTGCAGAATGGCTCAACCGGAGCGTCTTTCACAAGCAGACCGAGAACGCAGGGAACCTGATGACTGATACCGTTAACCTGGATGCCTTTTCCAATATTACAGCCGATATCAATGTTATGGATTTTACCCTGACCGAGGGAAGTGATTTTTCCATCAGCTACTCTGCCAGCAAAAAGCTGGTGCCGGAATATGAAGTAAAAAACAACACCTTAACTTTAAAGCAGAAAGATATCAAAGGGAACCAGTTTCCAGGAACCGGAAATAAGAAATGTACCGTAATCATTACCGTTCCGGACTCTCTTCAGACAGTGCAGATTGACGCAAATGTCGGCGATGTGGATCTGGATGGCATTTCCGCAAAAAGCCTTATACTGGATGCAAATGTCGGCGATGTGGATGTCACAGAATGCAGCTTTGAACAGGTGAAGGCGGATGCCTCCGTTGGAGACGTGGATTTTGAAAACAGCAGCTTTCAGAGCATGGATATCTCCGCTGATGTGGGCGATGTTTCCGTCAGTGCCGATGGGCTCTCCGACTACCGGATGGAATTGTCCACCGACATCGGTGAGGTCAGCGTCAACGGCAGGAATTATCGCAAGAACTATGCGCACAGTGGTGACAGTGACTGCAAGCTCATCATTAACAACTCTACCGGGGATATTGAGGTGAGCTACCGCTGAGTTAATATTAAATAAAAGTGGGGCAGAAGTCAGGTACTTATCCTGCCGGCAGGTTAGATAAGTGTTCTGATTTCTGCCCCCTTTCACTTATTTCTTTGTTGTTGCGCTCACAGCCTTACTCCATTTGCCTTCTGCCTTAACCTTCTATCCCAATTCGTCCGTGTAGTTCTTGTACGCACAAATTCTAACATAGTATTTTTTGCTTCCCTTCAGCTTCTTGATGGTATAACCGGTCTTACTCTTTGAGACCTTGACGGTTTTCACAGAAGTAAAATTCTTGCTGATGCTGTACTGAATCTCATAGCCGCTGATGGAAGAGCTCTTCTTCCAGGTAAGTTTCAGCGCCTTTGACTGGGCAACCGCTTTCAGACCGCTTACTTTGCCAACCGTCGGCTTTTTAGTAAGATTCTCCGCAGAATTTGCAAACACGATTCCTGCTACAGAAAATCCATAAGCCTGATTGGCTGCGACCGGATCATCCTCTGCGTGATAGGTCAATGTAACCGCTACCCGGTCTTCTCCCGGAACCGATGCAATCTCGAGAGGATTTCTGCCCTGACTGTCCTTGGCTGTTGACTTGCTTCCTACATTTTAAAGCTTATTGCCGTTCACAGACTCTACCCAAAACTCCAGATCCTTCAAATCAAAATCTCCGATAATGGTGGATCCAATGGTGAGCGGAAACCTCAGACGGATTCTGAAATTGTGATAACCTTAGCACATACATTGGCTGAGATTGCCCTGCCCTCTGAACAGGACTATAAGCAGCATCCCATGTATTTGTCGGTGTCCGGCTGTTTTTACGAGTCTCCCTCTATCCACTTTGTCATTGAGCATCCACCGATGGTACATGCATTACAGAACTTTTCCATTCCGGTGATGGAATAATGACATTACCATCCTTTCTGGCACGAAGCAGTCCCTTACATTCTGTCAGCGGACAGCCCGGGAAATTCATGTTCCAGATCTGGTTGATTCCAAGAGGCTTCGGAAATAGCACCTGTCCCAGACGAATCAGACCATCCTCACCAATTCCATCATCATTTGTGATCAGTTTTTTTTCAGCGTATTTCTCCTCAATCCTAAGATATGCAATCATCATGCCAATTACTAACGCAACCACTCCAAACACGATCAGAAAAACGAAGGGCGAGTTCTGCTTCAGAAAAAGAAAAGGAAACCCCATTGCTTCAAAAATCAATGCCACAACGATCCAGAGCAGGGAAACCGCATGATTGTATTTCTTCACGTCAGTGACTTTAGGCGGTTCCACCGTAGTAAAAAATCCCACCGGTTTCTTCGATTTCCCCGCGCTTATTCCAATACCCGCAAACACGAATGCGGCAATCGTCCATATCCCAAAAGCAATAATCATATTGTATTTCCTCCAAAAATCTGTCCAAGATATATCGGTAAATAAACAATTCCGTCTTTTGCTGCAAAATCAGTATATTGAATTTTTCACATTTCTTCAAGATTATTTTTCAAAATGCCTATGTCCCCTAAAAACAAAAAACCGCCGCACTGGCAAGCCAAGTCCTTGCCTGTACAACGGTTCTTTTCTTCAAAACAACGATAACCATTTTTTCAGCATCTCAGTCCCAGGAGCTTCATTTCTACGCTTCCTTCTTCCCAATGGTTAAGAAGAGGTTTGCCTTCTTAAGGGCCGGGCGCAGAGCCATGTAGATCACGACTGCTGCAACTACTGAGATTACAGCGTTAACAGATGTGGTGGTAATGTTCCATGCCAGTGTGACCTCTGCTGCCGGCTTGCCAAGAAGCACACGCTTGTAAAAATAGCCAAACAACGGATCAAAAACCACATTAAATCCCAGACCACATACAGCTGCAATCACTGTCCATTTGAACACATGCTTTGTGTCGTTGGAGGTGGAAATCTTACCAATCTGGTGTGCAATGAGTCCGGTAATCAGCCCGATACAGAACTTTAAGATAAAGGTCTTCGGTGCATAAATGATATAAACCGGATCCAGCAAATCTCCAATGGTCATACCTATGGCACCGCCGATTCCGCCATAAACGCCTCCCAATAGAAGGGCCCCCAGTACGCAGACAGCATTGCCAAGATGGAAGGAAGTTGCATCTCCCCCCGGCAATGGAATCTTAATCTGCAGGAACGTAAATACCACATAGGACAGCGCAGCCATCAATGCGGTGAGTGTCAGTTTGTAGATTTTTTCATTTCTCATAACATATCTCCTCATGCGTATTATTACTATTCCATCCACCTGTAATAACAATTCTGATCCGGCACGTATACACGGCATACCGGATTATTTTACACAAGATGTACGGAATCATTTCTCTAGAAAACTATCATACTCGCATATGGGCATATGTAAATAACCATTTTTATATAATTTTATAGGACCAGATGATTTTAAAATTCAAATGGGTAGTGCAGGCAGATTTCTTCCCACTACCCATATTTTCTCAAAAATTGACGGTTGAGTCATGACTTCAATTTTCCAAAATCTCCTTATCCAGCCTCCGATACTCCCGGAAAAACAAAAGTGCCGTTGTGGAAACTGCGATCACATCCGCCACCGGCTCCGCAAGGAATACTGCAAAAAGCTTATTGGAAAAGCAGCACGGCAGGATATAAATGAGCGGAATCAAAAGAATTACTTTGCGCAGCAACGCCAGAAACACCGATGTCTTAGCATTTCCCAACGCAATAAATGTCTGCTGGCAGGCCATCTGCACACCCATCACCAGAGAGCAGGCCATGTAGATTCGGATCGCCCATTTGGAAAACCGGACCATCTCACTGCTGGAGGTGAAGATTCCGATGAAAAGCCCGGGTGCCAACATACAGATAAGCCAGATGCCAACCGTATAACCGACACAGGAAACCAGCAGGAGACGGAAGGTCTTTTTGACCCGGTCCGTTTTTTTCGCACCGTAATTAAATCCGATGATCGGCTGTGCACCCTGGGTCAGTCCCTGCACCGGCAGGACTGACATCTGCATGATACTGGAGAGAATGGTCATGGCTCCCACAGCAATATCCCCGCCATATTTCAACAGACTGGTGTTAAAGCAGATGTTAAGAACACTCTCGGTAAACTGCATGATAAAAGGGGCAACTCCCAGTGTAATGCAGGGGCCCATCACTGAAAGCTCCGGAGCCATATTTTTAAGTTTCAGTCGAAGGGTTGTTCTTTTTCCCAGAAGGAAACAGACAATCCAGACACAGGAAACTCCCTGGGACAAAATGGTTGCAAGAGCACCACCCCGCACCCCCATATGAAATCCGAAGATAAAAACCGGATCCAGAATGATATTACAGACTGCGCCGATTACTACCGTGAGCATACCGATTCCGGCAAACCCCTGGGCATTGATAAAAGCATTCAGTCCCAATGCCAGCTGCACGAAGATTGTTCCCACGGAATAAATCTGCATATAGTTCCAGGCATAGGAGATGGTAATATTACTGGCACCAAAAACCATCAGAATATCTTTCCCCCACAGCTGGATAATTCCCGTCAGAAACAGGGCCACAACTACCAGCATGGTGGTACAATTTCCAAGAATTTTCTCTGCCTCATCCTGTTTTCCTTTTCCCATCATGATAGAAGCTCTTGGTGCTCCACCCATGCTGACAAGGGCCGCAAAAGCGGAAATGCACATAATAACCGGCATGGTCACGCCCACGCCGGTTAAAGCAGCGGACCCTTCCCTCGGAATATGCCCGATATACATGCGGTCCACCAGATTGTATAAAAGATTGATGACCTGGGCAAGAATTGCCGGGAGAGCCAGCTTAAATAAGAGGCCTCCGATACGGTCACTGCCCAGATCTGCCTCTTTTCCGGTTTTATTACTCATCTGTTACTACCTCGATTTCTATTATTATGATACAAGGGGCAAAAGGTATTTTGCCCCTCATTTGATACACGAACCGCGCCTTACCTGTCAATTTCCACATTCGATACTGATTTCATTGAAGGTGCCGAGAATATCCTCCACCTTAAGTGCCTTCTTACCCTCTCCCTCTTTATCAATAATCGCATTTCCCTGGTGCATCATAAGTAACCGGTCACCATACTCCACAGCATAGCGCAGATTATGGGTTACCATAATGGTAGTAACTTTTTTCTCCTCAACAATTTTCCCGGTGAGCTCCATCACAATCTCGGCAGTTTTGGGATCCAGTGCCGCTGTGTGCTCATCCAGAATTAAAAACTCAATGGGATTCATGGTAGCCATAAGAAGTGCCAGGGTCTGGCGCTGTCCTCCAGATAATGCCCCTACCTTAGTATGAAGCTTATCCTCCAGCCCCAGATTTACATGGGAAAGCATCTCACGGTATTCTTCGATTCTTGCCTTGTTTGTTCCCCGGCCCAGTCCGTAACCTTTTCCCTTATTATCTGCAATGGAAAGATTCTCTAAAATCGTCATAGAGGGGCAGGTTCCCTTTGATGGATCCTGAAATACCCTGCCAATGCGGCGGTGCCTGATAAAATCCTTCTGTTTCGTAATATCCGTGCCATTTACCACAATACTTCCGCCATCCACCGGTATACTCCCGCAGATGATATTGAGCATAGATGTTTTACCGGAACCGTTGCTTCCAACCACAGATACAAACTGTCCATCTTTAATACTTAAATTAAAATCCTCAAATAGACAAATCTCGTTGACCGTGCCCGGATTATACATTTTATGAATATGTTTCAGTTCCAGCATCTAGGCCACCTTCTTTCTCTTGCTTCTATCCATGCCGATTACAAGAATTACCAAAAACAGTACTGCCGTAATCAGTTTTAAGTCCGAGGACGGCATGCCAAGCTTAATTGCAAGGGCAACACAGGCCTTATAAATGATTGAACCAATCATCACCCGTGTGGTCACACGGAAAAAAGATGCCTTTTTCAGCAGACTGATTCCGATGATCACGCTGGCCAGGCCAATAACCATGGTTCCGGTTCCCATGGAAATATCAAAATACCTCTGCTGCTGTGCAAACATACAGCCGCTTAAGCTCACCAGACCATTTGCAATAGACAGTCCAATTATTTTCACAATTCCTTTGTCCACGCCCATAGAGGTTACAATTGTCTCATTGTCCCCCACTGCCCGGAGCAGATATCCCGACTTGGTATTCATATACCAGTCCAGAAGGAACTTCATAATAAGTGTGACTAACAGAATAATGATCACATTGGAAAATGCTGCAAGTGGTCCACGGAATATGCTTTTCACCAGACTATTATCAAATAAAGTAGTCATATTGTAGATTGGTACATTCGCTCTTCCTGCGATTCGCAGATTTACCGTATAAAGAGCAGTCATCATGATGATTCCTGACAGCAGGTCTCTCACCTTTAGTTTCACATGAATGATTCCCGTCAGCATCCCGGCAGCCGCTCCTGCCACAAAAGTAATAATCAGCGTCAAAACCGGATTCACTCCTTTTGTAATCAGAACGGCAGAAAGAGCTGCCCCAAGAGGGAAGCTCCCATCTACTGTCAGATCCGGAAAATCCAGAATCGTATAGGTAATATAAATTCCCAGAGCCATGATTGCATAAATCATTCCCTGCTCCAGTACACTCAGAATTAATGTCATAGCCAAACCTCTCATACCCCGGTACAGCTGTTTTTATTAACCGAAGTTTTTAAGAAACAGCTATATCGGTACAACTGCTATTTTACTGTAATCTCATTAAATGTCTGTGCTGCATCCTTAATATAAGCCTCATCCAGTTTCATACCAATCTTATCTGCTGCTGCAGTATTGACATAAAGTTCTGACTTAGAAGCGGAAATGTACGGTGTATCCTCTGCAGCTGCCTCGCCCTTTAAAATCTTCGCAGCCATCTTTCCGGTCTCAATGCCCAGCTGATAGTAGTCAATTCCCATAGAAGCGACACAGCCGGATTTTACCTGTTCAATCTCACTTCCAAATACCGGAATCTTTGCACTGTCTGCCTTATCCAGTACAGTCTGAAGCGCATTGACGACAGTATTATCTGTCAGGTTACATAAGCAGTCTGCCTTTGTGACCAGATCCGTTGCCGCAAGCTCAATATCTGCAGGAGTGTTAATTCCCGTATCCACAATTTCAAAACCATAATCTCCCGCCAGTTTCTTGTATTCTTCAATGGTACTGCAGGAATTTGCCTCACTGGTGGTGTATAAAATACCAATTTTCTTCGCATCCGGCATCAGGGCACGGATCATCTTAAGCTGCTCCTCAACGGGAAGCACATCGGAGGAACCGGTTACATTGCCTGCGTTGGTGCCATCTTCATTTGCCAGTCCTGCTGCCAGCGGGTCTGATACAGCGGTATATACAACCGGGATATCGGTATCCATGCAGGAATTATATGCACTGGCTGCACAGGGGGTTGCAATGGCACAGATTAAATCTACTTTTCCTGATACAAAACTGTCCGCAATTGTGCTGGCTGTTCCGGTATCGGTCTGAGCGTTCTGGTAATCCACAGTCAGATTCTTTCCCTCTTCTATTCCTTCTTCCTTTAAGCCTTCCAGAAATCCTTCTCTACAGTTGTCCAGGGAACCGTGCTCTGCAAACTGGGAAATACCAATCTTGTAGCTTTCTCCCGCCTCGGTTCCTGCTTCATCTCCACTTTTTGCCGGGCCTGCGCCACAGCCTGCCATCAGGCAGACTGTACATACTGCTGCCATAATGCTGCTTAACAATTTCTTTTTCATTTTCTTTTCCTCTCTTTCATTTGATAACCGGTCCATCCACATTTTGATTTATTCACATGAACCAACTATTGTAAGTTCCACCGGGCAGTGATCCGATCCCATAATATCTGTATGGATGGCTGCGCCCTGCATACGTTCCTTTATATTCTCTGACACCAGAAAATAATCAATACGCCAGCCGGCATTCTTTGACCGCGCCTGGAAGCGGTAGGACCACCAGCTGTATACCCCTTCCGTATCCGGATAAAAATAGCGGTAGCTGTCGATAAAGCCGCTATCCAAAAGCTCTGTCATCTTTCCCCGCTCCTCATCGGTAAATCCGGCATTGCGGCGGTTATTCTTTGGATTCTTCAGGTCGATCTCCTGATGGGCCACGTTCATGTCACCACAGACAATGACCCCCTTCTTTTCTGCCAGTCCCGTCAAGTAAGCACGAAACGCATCCTCCCAGGTCATCCGGTAATCCAGACGCCTCAGCTCATTCTGGGAATTCGGGGTATAGACATTTACCAGATAGAAGTCCTCAAACTCCAGGGTGATCACCCGGCCCTCCGTGTCATGCTCCGGAATGCCAAGTCCGTATGTAACCGTAAGAGGCTCCCGCCTCGTAAAAACAGCAGTCCCGGAATAGCCCTTGCGCTCTGCGTAATTCCAGTACTGGAAATACCCCGGCAGATCCATTTCAATCTGTCCGGCCTGAAGCTTCGTCTCCTGCAGACAGAAAACGTCTGCATCCAGCTTTCCGAATTCTTCCATGAAATTCTTACCCATGACAGCTCTGAGACCGTTTACATTCCAGGAAATCAGTTTCATTACTTTACCTCCAAGTCATTTTCTTTTCTATGATAGATTTTATTTGGAAAATAGTCAACCCAAAAATAACCCCTTTTCAAGGGTTATTGGGTTGCTGTTCGCAATTTTTATCGCCAGATTCCACGCTTTTTCCGAATCGTATAGTAAAGGCTGTGCTCCATGGCCATAACCTTTTCCACCGGCACACTCTTGAATACCGGCATCCTCATCTTGAACTTGATCCAGAAGAAGGAATAGATGCCAAGGGCAAGGAACACGCCGCCCGTCAGAAGCCAGATGGCATGACGCTCTGCAGGATCCGTGGAAATATTTAAAATCATGAATACCGTTCCCGCGATACCGATTAACGGAAACAACGGTCCCAAGGGCACCTTGAAGCTTCTGGGTGCTTTCGGCAGGCGGTGTCTTAAAATCAGCACATCAATATGTGCAAATATGTAGGAAACCATCCAGAATACCGACCCTACCAGAATAAAGAAGGAAATGGCATCGGAGGAATCGTTGCTGATATAGGCAAACACCAGAATCAGGATACTGACAAACCATACGCCCACATAGGGAACGCCGTGCTTATTGGTTTTTGCAAAGCTCTGTGGCATCATATTCATCTTGGCCATGCCCTGACAGATACTGGACAGACCATTGATGGCGGAATTCTGTGAGCTGATCAGGGCCAGTGCCGCTACCAGTGCCATCCAGAATTTTCCTACCGTACCGAGAAGATTCTGCCCGTACAGAAGATGGGGAGCGGCAGAGTTTGCCAGTTCGTTCCAGTCTGTATAATTGTGAAAGCCAAGAACCAGTATCGACTGCACCACACAAATCAGTGCCAGACCAATAAACATACCAAGGGGCACGTTTCTCTTTGCGTTTTTGACATCCTTTGAAATAGGGATTACATACTCCGCACCGATGAACAGCCAGAAAGCCACGGCGGTCATGGACACGATTTGTTTCCAGTCTGTTGTCATGTACAGTGGCTGCACCACCTTTTTTCCGGTTCCAAGTCCCAGCATACCGATGATGCCCATGATAACCATGGAAGCTACCATCAGATATGCCACGATATCCTGAATTTTCGCAAACATATCCACGCCTCTTAAGTTTGCCACCAGAAGCACGATGGTCACAATCAAAGTGTAGGAAAAATTCGGAATGGGCAGATGAAAAATCTCACCCATTGCATAGGCAAAAATGGATGCCTCCACACCACAGGATAAAATGTTACAGAACAAATATCCTCCCACCATAGAGATCATGGTAGGAAAGGGTCCCAGACAGGCCAGGGTATATTGCGCAAGACCTCCGGTGGTATTGGGCATCAGGGCATTTAATTCCGACAGGGATGCGATCGTTGTCATGTTAAGCAGGCAGGCGATGATCATCGCCGGAATAAAAGCGATTCCAATGGTTCCAGCACCCTGTCCCAGAGAAACCAGACAGCTTGTAGCAATGACAAGACCAACAGAAACCGAGATAACACTTTTCAGTCCCAGCTTTTTTTCTTCCATATACGGCTCCTTTCGTAGAACATCAGCCCATGCAAAATTCGCCTTCGGCAAATGGACTGACGATTGTGGTACATCTTCGATATATCACATCCCGGATTACAGTGCATCTACACCCTCATCACCGGTTCTGACACGAATCACGTTGTCGAGCTGGTAGATAAAAATCTTGCCATCTCCGATATGTCCGGTGTAAAGCTGCTCCTTGATAATCTTCACAATTTCATCCACACGCTCTGTCTCCACAACCACACTGATCTGCTGCTTTGGAAGAAGCTCCATCTCTTCTGCCTCCTCCACCTCATATTCCGGGGTACCCTTTTCCACACCACAGCCCAGCACCTGTGTCATGGTCATTCCCCGGACACCCGCCTTGCTGAGTGCAGACTTTAAGCTTGAAAACTTTGACATTCCTGTAATAACTTCAATTCTTGATAAGCCCATCTTAAATTCCTCCTTAAGCATCTACTTTTAACTTTGTACCGGCAATCATCCGGTCATATCCCTGGGGTGTGATTCCTGCAAAGCTCTTAAAATCCTTCATCATATGTGATTCATCATAGTAACCGCATTCCAGTGCCAGCTGATTAAGTGCCGGCTGCTGTCCTTTCCGGTTCATTCTGGTAAGGACATTCTGAAAACGCACAAACCGTTCAAAATTTTTGGGAGAAATCCCATGAATCTGTTGGAAAGTCCGTCGGATGTAGCACTCGGAATATCCGGTCTCCTCTGCTAACTGGCGAATGGAAATATTCCCTTTGCAGGCATAGATTCGTTCCCTGATATACTGCTCCAGCCGCCTTATTCCTTCAGTCCTCTGATCCGGCTGCATTTTCCGGCAGGCGGAAAGGAATACAGCTGCCCGCTGCCTGATATCACCCGCCTCTGCCAGCTGATCCGTTAAGTTTTTTCCAAAAAGATTCCCATCAATCTCCAGATCGTTATTTACCAGATCTGCAATGGCAAGCTCCTTTGGCAGAACGCACCTGCCGGGCAGAAACCGAACTCCAAAGTACTGCCGTCCGGTTTCAAACTCCCAATTCTTGGCAGCTAAAACGGTTCCCCCGATATAGGTTTTGACCTGCCCGTTTCCAATTCTGAACAAAAGATCCACACTCCCGTCGGGAACGGCGGTCATCCCGTCCGGGGCTCCCGTCTCGAAGGAAAACTCATAAAACTGTGAAATCCCTTCCTCTTTTCCGGGTACCATATTATAGTTATCTGTTTCCAGAACCAGATAGGGTTGCACCGGTGTCATTTCATATTCGTCTATGTGTTTCAAAAAAATCGGCTCCTCCAGCATGGACAAACCATGCATCATTTGCTGCCGATTTTATAGATTAAGCCATGTCAGGCTTGTCCCAAAGCGGCAGCTCTACGCCGATACCATCCCGTATTGCATTGCGGTAAACCGTACCGCCCCAGGCGATATCCTCCACCGGCATTCCGCCTACAGAGTATACGATAAATTCATCATCGCTCTCACGTCCCGGGTGCTTTCCGTTAATAATATCAGCAATATCAACAATATCCTCCCGATTGATTCTGCCTTCGTGCAAATAATCCGTAAACTTGGCACCAATGATCTGTACCAGCTCATAGCTGGGATATGGAAATTCCTCTGCCCATGCCTCATAGAGTTTGTAGTTATCCACCACTTTCTTGCAGCGGTTAATGAGAAAATCATCATCAAATCTCGCAGCTGATGGCAGACAGATCAAGGCACCCTTTTTCAGCCAGTCCTCGGAAATGTACGGGAAATCGATTTCCTTTACCGGAGCAGTAGATGTCACACAGATAATATCACTGTCCTTTACCGCTTCCTCAATGGTATCACAGACAATCACATTTTTAATCTGTGGGCAGTCCTTTGCTACAAAATCCTTGAAGGCATTCAGGGAACGCTGTCCTCTGCCTTTGATTTTCACGGTATCCAGCTTCGGACATACACTTAAAAATGCCAGCAGTGAAGTTCTTCCCATAACCCCCGGTCCCACAATGGTAACTGTGGTAGAATCCTTCTTCGCCAGATATTTGGCTCCCACACCCGGAATTGCTCCGGTACGGTAGCAGCTGACCAGGTTGGCAGACATCAGTGCCAGAGGTGCTCCGGTATCCTTATCGTTTAACATCATCATAAGAATGGATCTGGGCAGTCCCTTTTCCTTATTGTCACAGTTGGAACCGTACCACTTCATTCCTGCCATCTGATACCTGCCCCCCAGATATGCCGGCATTGCCATGAAACGGCGGTCATCGGCATTCTTCGGCATTCCTTCAAACTCCGGATGATCCGGGAACATCACCTGTGCGCCGTGGGAATTGTGGTTCACTCCTGCCATCACGTAGTCCCCTTTATTCAGGGTGACCAGAAGGTCCTCCATGGTTTCCACGCACTGATCCATGTTCTTGACTCCGGCCTTAATCATATCGGGTTCACTTAAATATAAAAATTTTATTTTGGTATCCATAATCTGCCTCCTGTACTCTTATCGGGAACATCAGTCCATGCAAAATCTTCTCTCAGCAAATGAACCAATGCTACGTGTCAGATTGTCTAAGGAATCTGACACATTATATTATACACAGGACGCTTTTACAGAAATTACCTGAAAGTGGAAAAAACGCCAATAGTATCTACTTACTATTGACGCCTTTGTCCTACGCATAATATACCATACTATTTCAAACTTTGCAAAATATTTTTATTTTATATCACTGCCTTAAACCGGTCATAGCGAAGTTCATGCAGATCCAGCATGGTTTCCTTCCCTGTTGCCATCTGGGAAAGCAGCATTCCCACAACCGGTGCGATTCCAAATCCGTGTCCGGTAAAGGCACAGGCAAGAATCAGACCCGGAACTTCTTTTACCGGACTGATGACCGGGACACCGTCTGCACAGATGTCCTCATACCCTGCCCAGGTACGGACAATCTTTGCATCTGCCAGTTTTGGAATGTATTTCATAATTCCCCGGCAGATACATGGTGCCGTCATACTTGAGGTGATCATATGTCCGTTATCTCTGTTCTCTGCCTCGAAACCGGAAGCACCTCCAAATACGAAGGAGCCGTGCTCTGTCTGATGTCCGTAGAAATCCGCATCTGCTGTTCCCAGCATCTGGTTGAACATCTTTGGCTCTGCCTCGGTGACCAGTGCTTCAATCAGTTCCTTTCGCATTGGAATATCAATACCAACTGTTGCGGCAATATCCCGGCTCTCATACCCGGATGCAAGGATAATGGTTTCTCCCTCGTACACATTTTTCCTTGTCACAACTCTTCTGGCTTTGCCGCGTATCTTCTGAATCTCTACCACATCCTCACCGGTAATAAAGAGGGCTCCAAGCTCTCTGGCTCTCTTATAATATCCAAGAGTTGCCACCAGTGGATTCGCGTGTCCATCTGTGGGGCACCAGCTTGCCACCGTAATCTCATCGCTTAAATAAGGATTGATTTCTCTGACCTCTTTTCCGTCAATCATGCGGACATCCAGCCCCAGGGCCACCGCCCGGTCTGTCAGCCCCTGTAAGATCTCACGGTGCTTTTCAGTCTTGCCCAGACGAAGATTTCCCTCTTTATGGTATTCTACGTTGACCCCCAGCTCTTCGGAAAGGGTCGGCCACACATGTTCCACTCCATACATGGCAAGGGGAAGCTCTCTCGGATCACGTCCGGACTGTCTTACTCCACCGCCGTTTCGGCTGGAACCGCCGTTTCCGATGTGATCACTTTTCTCCAGGACAATGACGGAAACACCCTCTTTTGCCAGATAATATGCTGCGGCGCATCCAATGATTCCGCCGCCGATGATTACGACCTCTGCATTATTCTTCATCTTCCCCGTCCTCCTTTGCCTCTGCTGCGAACACCCGCATCTCAATGGGGCGCATGGGTGCCCGGGATGTTGCCGGTTCCAGTTCTGCCGGTGATACACCCAGCTCTCTTGCTACAATGCCCTTCACCAGCTTGGCACAGGTCTGCCCCTGGCAGAGTCCCATGCCGGTCCGCAGGTATCTGCGGATTTCTGTCAGTGTATACATGCCGTCATGCACGGCCTTACGAATTTCACCTTTGGTGACCTCCTCGCAGCGGCAGATGATCATATCATCATCCGGTCCCGGTACAAAAGGTCCGATATCTCTTGATCTGTCATTTATCTCATGCATAAATATATTCCTCCCTTCGATATTTCTTCCCAGCGCTTGCCTTCTGTGGAAACGCTCCATTCCCTTTCTGTATGTGAAAGGGATTTATTCCCAATCATGCTCTGCGGTAAAATCTTGCCTTCATGGCCATATCTGCCGGAACCTTGATAGTCAAAAGGTTGGTATGGTCAAAGGCCTTGGATGTCTTAACCGATACCACCTCTGCCTCACAGACCTTCTGTCCGTTTCTTCCAAGTCCATCTCCCTTTTCTCCCACTTCCGGAAGTGGAAGGAACTCATATGGGAGTGTTACGGTTGCAAATCCCGGTTCATAGGTTTCATCTACCAGGAAAATAGCCTGTCCTGAGCAGGATGCCACGCACATGCCACACCCGATACAGTCGGACTCCGGATTCACCACCGGAAGGGAAGTAATATTTTCTCCAATCTTGATGCAATGCTTCGGACATGCATCCTGACAGGGATTACATGGAATGTTCTGGGAGCACTCCATCACCGGATGAATGCCCACCTTGTGGGTCACGCCCGGATAACGCTCAATCTCATCGTCTGCAATGTATCCCTTCTTCAAAAGGTTCATGGACACATCAATGCCCTCTTCCGTTTTCTCCACCAGCTTACCACGATTCTTCGGAGCAAACATTCCCTGACGCAGGCCTTCCAGCGCAGCCTCCTGCTGGGCGGTCTTTAGCTTTAACTCCTCATCATCGATGAAGCCCAGATGATGGGCTGCTGCGATTCCTGCGATTCGTCCCTCGATCATGGCTGAGCTGGCCTCCTCAATACCGGAAACATCACCGGCCACGAAGATTCCTTTAATAGAAGTCTCGCCGTATTCGTCACAGATGGGGACCTGACCGCCGCGCTTTGGATTATCCTCCATCTCACAGCCCGCCATCTTAAGAAGCTGTGACATCGGGGAAAGCCCTACTGCCAGACAGATGGTATCCACATCGAAATGCTTTTCCGTTCCCGGAATAAACTGGAAATGTTCATCCACCTCTGCAATGGTAACACCCGTCACGTGGTCCTCACCCTCTGCTTTTACAATGGTATGGGAAAGATAGAACGGTACTCCGGTTCTCGCCACTTTTGCAGCATGGACACCGTAGCCTCCTACACGGGGAGCCGCATCCACAAGGGCTACCACGTCACAACCGCACTGCATCAGCTGGAAGCTGACTACCAGACCTACATTTCCAGAGCCTAACATCAGAATTTTTTCTCCCGGCTTCACCCCGTGAAGGTTCATCATGGTCTGAGCTGCCCCGGCTCCGATGACACCCGGAAGGTTCCAGCCTTCGAAAGTAACCATATTTTCCGATGCTCCCGTGGCAATAATAATGGAATCTCCCTTGTAGTGATGTACCTCTTCACCGATACGTACCACGATTTCCTTATCCAGATACATGCCTACAACCGTTGCATTTAACACGACCTTGACCCCGGCATCTGCGGCCTCCTGTAAAAGCTGCTCTCCAATCACAAAGCCTCTCACCTTTGCCTTGTGCTCCTTGGATCCGAAGAATTTATGAATCTGCTTAAACAGCTGTCCGCCCGGTTTTTCATTTTCATCAAATACAACAACCTTCAAACCTCTTTTGGCTGCCTCAATCGCAGCAGACAGACCAGCCGGTCCGGCTCCTACGATAATCAAATCATATCGTTTCATATGCTCATTTCCCCTTTCCTGCCTGTATATTCCTTACTGCTTGTCGAACGGCTGATCGGACACGCCGTACTGTGTCTGTACCTTCATGCCCTCCGCCAGCGGTGTCATACAGGTTCGCACGTTAGGCTTGCCATCTACCACCATGACACAGTCCGTACATCTTCCGATTGCACAGAAGATTCCTCTTGGCTTGTGCTCCTTCTTGGTGTAGCGGTGTACCATCACTCCTGCTGCCTTTAAGGCTGCTGCAATTGGTTCTCCCTCATATCCCTGTAACTCTTTTCCATCATAGGTAAATGTGACAAGCTTTCCTTTCTGTGGTTCTCCAAGAATTGGATGTTCCTTAATTCTGCTGCTCATTCTAACCCCTTCCTTTCTACAAAAAAGACGCCTGTGCATACCACAGACGTCTTTGTCTCTCGCTTTGTTTAGTTAAAGCATACCACGAGAGCATTTGATTGTATTGTAAAAAACGATACATCGAAAACAGTTCAGCCATGACTGTTTTATATTAACCGATTACCTCACGAATCGCTGCCAGCAGCTCATCATAGGTCTCATATGCCGGAATCTCCGGGTACTCTGCCTTGATGGCATCGGTACTCTTAAATAAGAATCCTGCCTTGCTGGCCTGAATCATGCCAAGATCATTGTGGCTGTCACCACTGGCAATAGTATCATATCCGATGGACTGCAATGCCTTGACGGTAGTGTACTTGGATTTCTCACAACGCATCTTAAATCCGGTGATTTCTCCGTTATCAGACACTTCCAGAGAGTTACAGAAGATGGTAGGATAGCCCAGTTTCTTCATCAACGGTCCCGCAAACTGAGAGAAAGTATCACTGATAATAATGACCTGCGTCATGGAACGGAGCTCATCTAAAAACTCCTTTGCCCCCGGAAGCGGGTCAATCTTTGCGATAGTTTCCTGGATTTCCTTAAGACCAAGACCATGCTCCTTTAAGATACCGATACGGTATTTCATCAGTTTATCGTAATCCGGCTCATCCCTTGTAGTTCTCTTAAGCTCCGGGATTCCCGTTTCCTCCGCAAAGGCAATCCAGATTTCCGGTACCAGTACGCCTTCCAAGTCCAAACAAACAATTTCCATTTTTCTTTTCTCCTTTATCACTTAGGTATTCCCATATCTTATAGTTACGAAACTTTTAAAATAAACTTCTGTATTTCTTTCTCATCCGAGACCTTTTCAATCTGAGCACCCAGCTGTCTGAGCTTACGGTCAAACTCCTCATATCCACGCTCAATATAATAAATATCATCAACCACCGTGACACCTTCTGCCACCAGCCCCGCAATCACAAGGGCCGCACCGGCACGCAGATCCGGGGCATTGACTCTTGCTCCTGTGTAACGGGAAACCCCATTGATGATTGCAATATTACTTTCCACCTTGATATTGGCACCCATACGGGTCAGCTCATCCACATACTTAAAACGGTTCTCAAAAATGCTCTCTGTCACCGTACTGGTTCCCTCCGCCAGTCCTAAGAGAACCGCCATCTGGGGCTGCATATCCGTGGGAAATCCCGGGTACGGAAGTGTTGTCACCTGCGTGTGCTGGAGCTTGCGGTCGGAAATAATCCGTACTGCGTCATCAAACTCCTCCACCTTGCAGCCTGCCTCTACCAGCTTTGCGGTGGTTGCCTCCAGATGCTTTGGAATTACATCCTTCACCAGTACATTTCCGCCTGCAGCAGCTGCCGCAAACATAAAGGTTCCTGCCTCAATCTGATCCGGAATCACGGAATACTCTGTCTTATGGAGCTTCTCCACACCCACAATGCGGATCACATCCGTTCCTGCTCCGCGGATATTTGCTCCCATGCTGTTCAAAAAGTTTGCCACATCCACCACATGGGGCTCTTTCGCTGCATTCTCAATTACAGTCTTTCCCTCTGCCATAGAAGCCGCCATCATAATATTGATTGTGGCACCAACCGATACCTTATCCAGATAAATATGGGTTCCCTTTAACTGCTCTGCCTCTGCCATCACAAGACCGTGGGCAATATCCACATTCGCCCCCATGGCCCGGAACCCCTTTATATGCAGATCAATGGGCCGGCTTCCAATATCGCATCCGCCTGGAAGCGCCACCTCGGCTTTCTTGTATTTTCCAAGAAGAGCACCTATGAGATAATAAGATGCACGGATTCTGCGGATAAATTCATTGTCAACCGTCACATCCCTGATAAACGAGCCATTGATTTTAACGGTATGGGCATCCACCCGTTCCACCATGGCACCAATCTCTGAAATAGCTTCCAGCAGTACATTGATATCCCTGACATCTGGCAGATTATCAATGGTAACTGTCTCATCTGTCATAATTGCAGCTGCAAGGATTGCAAGTGCCGCATTCTTAGCCCCGCCAATCTCTACCTCACCATTTAGCGGATTCCCGCCTTTGATTACATACTGATCCATATTCCACCTCAACCGAAACGTCCTATTTCGTATAGCACGCTACACTATCTATTTTATTCCATCCTGCTGTAATTGTGATACTATCTGCTCCACCGTCTGTTCTATATCAAGTCCTGTCTCCGCAATCCGGATGTCTGCATAGGACTCATATAGCGGTGTACGTTCTAAATACAGGTCATACAGGTTCTGCCCTTCCTTTAGGACAACACCTCTGCCTTTAATATCCGCCAGTCTTTTTTCCAGAACTGGAAAACTCACTTCCAGATAAACAACTGTTCCAATTTCCCTCAAATGCTCCATTGCCTCTTTTCCGTAGACGACACTGCCACCGGTTGCAATAATTGCATGACTTGCGGAAAGGGAAGCATTTACCCGGTTTTCCACCTGTATAAAGCCTTCTGTCCCCTCTTCTTCAATGATTTCATGAAGCAGCCTGCCTTCCTGCTGCTGAATTACAAGATCTGCATCAATAAACTGATACCCCATTACTTTTGCAAGGATTACTCCTACTGTGCTTTTCCCTACTCCCGGCATTCCAATGAGCACAATATTATCCTTCATTACTGTGTGCTCACCTCAGTAGAAGTCTCTGCCCCGGTGGATGCTTCTGTCTCTGTAGACGCATTCGGATCTTTCTGTGTCAGAGAATTCTTAAATGATATTTTCTCTATGTTCTTTTCTTTTACTTTCCAATTATCTTTTTTCTGCCATTTCTCTAAAACTTCATTATAATGGTCAGTCTTTCTCTGTTCAATGATGGTTTCTTTATTTTTCTCGGTAGCCTCTTTATCGGTCTCACTGTCCAGACGTACAATATATAATGCATTATCGGTTTCAATCAGCCCTGACACCTCTCCGGCTTTCAGACCATCCAGGGTCTTCTTTACATCCTCATCCAGGGCAGAATCATCCGCTGCATAGGCATCTTTCTTTACTTCATAACCGTATTTCTCCGCAACGGTATCTAAAGATTCAGCATCTCCAGCGATTTCATCCACCATTTTCCCGGCAGTCTCTTTCAGCTGTGCCTTTTCGTCATCGGTATAATCAACGGTATTGCCATCCGCATCCTGGTGGCTGACAGTGGAAATGGTAACCATGCTGTAGCCTCTCTCGTTGGCTTCCTTATCGGTCACATTGGTATCTGCCTCTGCCTCAATGGCGGCTTTCATCTTGTGCTGAATCGTATAAAGTGTCAAAAGTTCCTCCACCGTATCCTGATCTGCTGTCATTTCGGAAAGGGTCTCGCTGGAATTACTCTCAATAAATTTCTTGGCAGCTTCCGTAATTGACTTCTTCTCATCTGCAGTCACTGTAATTTTGTAATCGTCCATATGTGCCTTCAGGGTGTACATCTCATGCAGCTGCTCCATGACGGAATCCTTGACACTGTCCTCCATGGTGGTTCCATTTCCATACAGATCCTGACTCCAGATATCCGTATCCTGGCCTGCGCCCATCATGCTCTTATAGTAATCCTCAATATTTGCCTGCTGGAAACGGCAGCAAAAATTGGCCATTCCCATTGTGATGGTCTGATCTTTCATTGTTGCAGCTGTTGCACCTTTATTTATTCCACATCCGGTCAGTACTGATGCACAGATAGCACCGGCTAAAATCATTGCTAATACCTTTTTTGCTCTCATGATTCCTCCAAAATTTACTCTTCTGTGAGTTTTTTACTCACAGTATTATAGTGCTTTTCCCGTCAACAGGCAAGCAGTTTTTTCATCTCTTCTAAAAGCTCATGCAAAACTTCCAAAATATCGCGGTTTTTTTCCCTGGAATTTGCTCCAAGCAGATAAGAAAAATACGGTTCCCTGGCATCCGCGGTAAACTTCAGTGCCGGTGCCAGTGCCTGCACAAGTTCCGGAATCCTTGCAGTATCAATCTTTGCCTTCTCATACATCAGAATCTTTAAAGAATCATCCCGCTGCACAATTTCCTTAATATATACACTGTGTGCCACTGCCTTAAGTCTTGCGATAGAAAGAAGGTTCTGCACAGACTTTGGCGGCTCTCCGAAACGGTCAATCAGTTCTTCCAACATTTCTTCCGCCTCCTCATCTGTTTCAATTCCCGCAATTCTCTTATAGATATCCAGCTTCTGGGATTCATTGGAAATATACGTCTGGGGAATAAAAGCATTTGTACGGATATCCACCGTGGTCTCAAACTGTTCCGCCGGTGTCTCGCCCTTAGCCTCTTTTACCGCCTCATTTAACATCTTGCAATACAGGTCATACCCCACTGCTTCCATGTGCCCGCTCTGCTCAGCCCCTAAAAGATTTCCGGCACCGCGGATTTCCAGATCCCGCATGGCAATCTTAAAACCGCTGCCTAAATCCGAATACTCCCGAATAGCCGCCAGGCGCTTCTCCGCTACCTCTTTTAACATTTTATTCCTCCGGTACATAAGGAATGCATAGGCAGTCCGGTTGGAGCGTCCCACCCGTCCACGAAGCTGGTAAAGCTGGGAGAGTCCCATATTATCCGCATCATGGATGATCATGGTATTGACATTTGAAATATCCAGTCCGGTTTCAATGATGGTTGTGGAAACAAGCACATCAATTTCCCCGTTGATAAAACGGTACATAATATCTTCCAGCTGGGTCTCCCTCATCTGACCATGGGCAAATGCCACATTTGCCTCCGGCACCAGCTCCTGAATCCGGCTTGTTACCTCATCAATATCCTTTACCCGGTTGTAAACATAATAAACCTGTCCATTTCGGGAAAGTTCCCGGCAGATGGCCTCCCGCACCAGTTCTTCATTGTATTCCATCACGTAGGTCTGGATTGGCACCCGGTCCATAGGGGGTTCCTCCAGCACACTCATATCCCGGATTCCGATAAGACTCATGTGAAGAGTTCGCGGAATCGGCGTTGCGGTCAGGGTCAGAACATCCACGTTTGTTTTTAATTGCTTAATCTTTTCCTTATGGGCAACACCAAACCTCTGCTCCTCGTCGATTACCAGAAGCCCAAGATTCTTAAATTCCACATCTTTCGAAAGCAGCCTGTGGGTTCCCACAAGAATATCCACCTGCCCTTTTTTCAGATCCCGAATTGTCTGCTTTTGTTCCGCTGCGCTCCGGAAACGGCAGAGTAAATCCACCCGCACCGGAAAATCCTTCATTCTCTGGGAAAAGGTATTATAAATCTGCTGCGCCAGAATCGTCGTGGGAGCCAGATAAGCAACCTGTTTATTTTCCTGCACTGCCTTAAATGCCGCCCGGATTGCAATCTCCGTTTTACCGTATCCCACATCCCCGCAGATGAGCCGGTCCATAATTTTCGGGCTCTCCATATCCTGCTTGGTGGCATTGATGGCAAGCACCTGATCCTCCGTCTCCTCAAAGGGAAACAGCTCCTCAAACTCCTTCTGCCATACCGTATCCGGACCGTACACATAGCCATTCTGTTCTTCACGTGCCGCATACAGCTTCACCAGATCTTTCGCAATTTCCTTTACTGCGCCCCGGACTTTTCCCTTGGTTTTGGACCACTCCTGGCCTCCAAGCTTGTTAAGCTTCGGTTTTCTGGCATCTTTCCCGGCATATTTCTGGATCATTTCCAGCTGTGTTGCAAGAATATATAAATTGGAACCTCCTGCATACTCAATCTTGATGTAGTCCTTCATCTTATGGTCTACTTCAATTTTTTCAATTCCCCGGTAGATCCCAAGACCATGATTCTCGTGTACCACATAATCCCCTACGCTCAGATCCGTAAAGTTCTGGATTTTTTCCCCTTCGAAGGTGCGGTGCCGCTTCTTTTTCTTCTTATCTGCACCAAAAATATCCGTTTCCGTAATGACTGCAAACTGTAAAATCGGGTACTCGTAGCCTCTGTGAACCTTGCCGTAGCAGACCATAATCTGCCCGGCCGCCAGTTCATGGTCATAATTATCCGTATAAAAACAGTTCAGTCCTTCATTTAGAATATCCTCCGCCAGACGCCTGGCACGGGTTTGGGAGCCGGAGAGAACAATGACCCGGTATCCATTCTTTTTATATCTTTTTAAATCCTCTATCAAAAGCTCGAAACTGTTATTATAGGAGCTTACACTTTTTACATGGATGCCAAACTGCCCATTTGACGGGAGTCCACAGGTTTTGATATCTAAGGCCGAAAGGGCATAACAGGAGTATTTTTCCAGTTTTCCCATTATTTCTTTATAGGAAAACAGCTCCCGCATCTGCCCCGGCAGGATATAGCCCATCTGAAGCCGCTGCGTCATGCTCTCGGAAAATTCCAGTTCCGTCTGTCTTCCCCGCTCCGCACTTCGGCTCATCTCATCAAAAAAGAGCAGCGTTTCCCCAGGATCAAAATAATCCAAAAGTCCCATCCGTTCCTTACAGAAATAAGACAGATAGGCATCCATTCCGGCGGTCTCCGACAGTTCCTCCCACTCCTGTGCAAGCTCCTTTGCCTGGGAAAGTGCCCGGTGAGCTTCTTCGGTTTTCATCTCTTTTCTGAGCTTTCCGGAAAAGGTCTCCGCCTCTTTTAAAAGCTTCTCCATACCGGCTCTCTTCTGATTTTCGGTAAGCACCAGCTCACAGGCCGGATAGATAACAAGCTCTTTGGAATTTTCAATGGATTTCTGGCTTTCCACATCAAAGGTTCTAATGGTATCGACCTCATCATCCCACATCTCAATACGGGAGGGATTCTCCTCCGTCAGTGGAAAAATATCCAAAATTCCACCCCGCAGGGCAAACTGTCCGATCTGCTCTACCTGGTACTCTCGTTCGTATCCCATGCGCACAAGCTGTGCAACCAGTTCCTCCAGATTCAGGGTATCCCCCGGTGCAATGTGCACAACGCTGTCCCAGATCTGATTTGCTGGCGGCATGGTATTCATCATCGCATCAAAAGTGGTAATGACGGTAACATTTTCCCTCTCATGAATCGCCCGAAGCGCACTGATACGCTCTGCGGTCAGCAGATTTCCACGAATATCCGACTGATAAAACAGGACGTCCTTCGCCGGATAATACACCGCATCCGGGTCAAAGAAGAGATAGTCCTCATATAATTCCTTCGCTTTCTGCTCATGAAAAGTCACGATCAAACGCTTCTTTTTCGCCCTGCCCAGAGCGTAAATCATATGTGGTTTCTGCGCATCAATACAGCCGCTTACTGTCACCAGTCCCGGCTTTCGCGCTGCTTTTGTCATATCCTCATATCCGCTTAATTCCAGCAGCGGTTCAATAAATGCTCTCACTGATTTTGTGTTCTCCTGTTTTTTGCATTAAAATCATTCATGGCTTTGTCCACCTCGCCGTGCATCATAAGAACTGCCGCATCCAAAGCATCCTGAATGGCCTCCTCCACATGGACTCTGTCCTCCCGGGAAAAATGCCCCAGAACGTAATCTGCCAGATTCCAGTCTTTTGGTTTTTCTCCCACGCCCACCTTGATGCGCATAAAATCCTGGGTTCCCAGTTCTGCAATGATGCTTTTTACTCCATTATGCCCGCCGGCACTTCCCTTTTTACGCACTCTGATATTTCCCGGTTCCAAAGAGATATCATCGAAGATCACAAGCAGCTCCTCTTCCGGATCCAGCTTGTAGAAATTCACAATTTCTGACAGGCTCTCCCCGCTTAAATTCATATAGGTCTGGGGCTTGGCAAGAATCACCTTCACCCCATCTATCACACCTGTTCCGCAGAGAGCCTTATGCTTTTTCTCCGTCACATTGATATGATATTTTTCTGCCAGCGCATCGATTGTATCAAAACCGATATTATGTCTTGTCTTTTCGTACCGTTTGTCCGGGTTTCCCAGACCTGCAATTAAAAACATTTCCGTCCCTCTCTTTAACTATGATATGAGGGGCAAAATACCTTTTGTCCCTCATTTGATGTCTTCCATGAACAGGATAAGGGCTGTGGATTACTCCACAGCCCCCACGTGCTTCCTATTCTAACTGTTTTTTTCTTCTCCTACAAGACCTCTTCGTACTTTTTTAAAATCAATTCCTGAATCTGATCTCTCGTTGCGGAATTGATTGGATGGGCAATATCGCGATACTCCCCAACTCCCGCCTTACGGCTCGGCATTGCGATAAACAACCCTTTTTCCCCCTCAATCACCTTGATGTCATGAACCACAAATACATCATCAATCGTGATTGACACTACAGCTTTCATTTTACCCTCTTTTTCAATCTTACGAACCCTCACATCTGTAATCTGCATCTGTAATCCCCCTTTATGCATCCATTCTAAAGCATATACCGCTCATTGTCTTCCGATACAATCCGGATTTTCCCCTCACCGGAATAGTAGGTGTTGGCACGGAGCGTTGTATTGCTTTCAACTATGCAGTTCTCTACGTGCGTATTGTCCCCGATATATGCATCATTTAAAATGATAGAATTCTTTATGACACAATTCTTTCCTATAAATGCTTTCTTAAACAAAACCGAATTTTCCACCCGTCCATTCAGGATACAGCCACTGGCAATCAGGCTGTTGCTGATATCGGAACCCACATTATACTTAGCTGGTGGAAGATCGTCCACTTTGGAATAAATTTTAGGTTCCTCACGGAAAAAGAATTTTCTTACATCCGGTTTCAGGAAATCCATATTGGTTCGGTAATAATCATCAATACTGGCAATGTTGCTCCAGTATGTCTTTAATTTATAGCCGTAAACCCTTTTTACATTACGGTAACGGATCAGAATATCCGTCACAAAATCAAACCGGTTTTCCTCAGCGGATTTCTCCAAAAGTTCAATGAGCTGTCTCCTGCGGATAATGTACACTCCGGTGGAAATCGTGTTGGACTGTGCCACTAACGGTTTCTCCTCAAAATCCGTAATCCTTGAATCCTCATTCATGCGGACTACACCAAAGCGGCTCACATCCGCATCCGCCGGCATGTCCTTGCAGGCAACGGTAATATCGGCCTTCTTCGCAATATGGAAATCCAGCATCTCATTGTAATCCATCTTATATGCGCAGTCCCCACTGGAGATAATCACATAGGGTTCGTGCCTGTTTTTAAGGAAATCAATGTTCTGGTACATGGCATCTGCGGTTCCCCGGTACCAGTCACTGTTTTCTGCGGTAACCGTTGGAGTAAACAGATAAAGACCGCCCTGTTTCCGCCCGAAATCCCACCATTTGGATGAGCTTAAATGTTCATTTAAAGAGCGGGAATTGTACTGGGTCAAAACAGCTACTGTCTGCACATGTGAGTTACTCATATTGCTTAAGACAAAATCAATGCAGCGGAAACTTCCGCCCACCGGCATCGCCGGAATCGCACGTTTTCTGGACAGTTCCCCCATCCGGTTATTATTGCCACCCGCCAAAATAATTCCTACTGCTTTCATTTTCTGTCACCTGCCTTAATGATTACTTCGCCGCTTGCCAATACCCCGTTTGGATAATCCTCCTTTTCCGTCACACCGGAAATGGCTGTATTCTTCCCCACTCTTACACCCTCCGGCACAACCGAGTCGTCTCCAATTGTCACAAGACCGAAAGTATAAATACTTGCATTCAGCTTATTCGGCACCTCTTCTCCTATTCCTAATGTAACCCCGTCTTCAATCCGGCAGTTCTCTGCAATAATCGACTTATTGACTGTCACATTCCTGCCAATGCTTGTATCCTTCATGATAATGGAATCCCGTACCACAGTGTCAGGACCGATGTAAACATTCGGACCGATCACGGAATTAATGACGGCTCCGTGAATCTCCGATGACTCCCCGATAATACAACGCTCAACCTTTGCCCCCGGAGCTATATACTGCGGCTCAATGGTATCGCACTTCGTGTAGATCTTCCAGAATTCCTCATAGAGATTGAACTCCGGAATCAGATCAATCAGTTCCATATTTGCTTCCCAGTAGGATCCCAGTGTTCCGACATCCTTCCAGTAGCCGTTAAACTCATAAGCAAAAAGCCTCTTATTATTTTCAAAGCAATATGGAATAATGTGCTTACCGAAATCACAGCTCTGCTGATCCTTAAGTTCGATCAATGCATCCTTTAGTACCTTCCATGAGAAAATATAAATTCCCATAGATGCAAGATTACTCTTCGGCTCCTTGGGCTTCTCCTGGAAATCCATGATTTTCTTATTCTCATCTGCAATCACGATTCCAAACCGGCTTGCCTCCTCCATGGGAACCGGCATCGTTGCAATCGTTACATCGGCATTATTTGCCTTATGGAAATCCAGCACCACCTCATAATCCATCTTGTAAATATGGTCACCTGATAAAATCAGCACATATTCCGGATTGTAGCTCTCCATATAACGGAGATTCTGGTAAATCGCATTTGCCGTGCCGCTGTACCATTCACTGTTATTGCTCCGCTCATACGGAGGAAGAACCGTTACCCCTCCGTTATTACGGTCCAGATCCCACGGAATACCAATCCCGATATGTGTGTTCAGGCGCAGAGGCTGATACTGTGTCAGCACTCCCACCGTGTCAATTCCCGAATTGATACAGTTGCTGAGTGGGAAATCGATAATTCTGTATTTGCCGCCAAAAGCTACCGCCGGTTTGGCAACATCTGCTGTCAGAACTCCAAGTCTGCTGCCCTGACCACCTGCTAAAAGCATGGCTATCATTTCTTTCTTAATCACGTTATCACTCCTCGTCTGTTCTAAAATTTGCTGTCCGGGATAAAAATGCTTCCCCTTAATTAGTTATACAAAGTATAACATATTTTAATTACTCATTCAACAGATTTCACAATTATTTTCATAATTTTTTCCGTTTTTTGTCATTTTGCACAATGCATTTTGTAATGCGTCATTTACACTATAGTGCTATAATTAAGTGTAACTGTTTTTTAATAAATAATCAAGAATAGGCAGGTAATCTTTATGTATACATTACAATTTGATAAACCAATCCACATTCATTTCATCGGAATCGGCGGCATCAGCATGAGTGGTCTCGCAGAAATCCTCCTGGAAAAAGGCTTTACGATTTCCGGTTCCGACGCGAAGGAATCCAATCTGACAAAGATGCTGGCATCGAAAGGTGCCAGAATTTTTTACGGTCAGCGTGCAGAAAATATAATTCCGGGAATTGATCTTGTTGTCTATACGGCTGCTATCCACCCGGATAACCCGGAATTTGCTGCCGCAAAGGAAAAAGGACTTCCAATGCTTTCCCGAGCAGAGCTCTTAGGTCAGATTATGGACAACTACAGCAAGTCCGCTGCTATTGCAGGCACTCACGGAAAAACTACCACTACTTCCATGATCAGTGAAATTCTTCTTGCTGCCGAGGCAGATCCGACTATCACCGTGGGCGGTATCCTGCCCTCCATCGGTGGCAATCTGCGGGTTGGACATTCTGATCTATTTGTCTCAGAAGCCTGCGAATATACCAACAGCTTCTTAAATTTCCGTCCAAAATACAGCATCGTATTAAATGTGGAAGCAGAGCATCTGGATTTCTTCAAAGATATAGATGATATCCGGCATTCTTTCCGCAAATTTATCTCCAACACCCGCGCAGACGGAGCCACCATCATAAATGGAGAAATTTCCAATTACAAAGAGTTAATCGACGGCATGCCCCAGCAGATCATAACTTATGGTTTCGATGAGTCCTGCGATTACTACGCAGTAAACCTCACCTACGATGACAAAGCGTGCCCCGGTTTTACCGCCATGCATGACGGCAGGGCAGTCTGCGATGTAAAGCTCTCGGTTCCTGGACGCCATAATGCCGGCAACGCTATGGCTGCCATCGCACTGGCATGTACGGTTGGAATTGAAACCGATGCCATTGTTAAGGGGCTTGACTCCTTCCACGGTGCCGACCGCCGCTTCCAGTATAAGGGAACGGTAGATGGTGTCACCGTCATTGACGACTATGCCCACCATCCCACCGAAATCCGGGCAACTCTGACCGCAGCCCGGAAGTACCCTCACCAGCGGCTTGTACTGGTATTCCAGCCCCATACCTACTCCAGAACAAAAGCATTTCTCGATGATTTTGCTGAAGTACTCTCCCTGGCTGATGTCATTGTCCTTGCAGACATCTTTGCAGCAAGAGAACAGAACACCTACGGAGTCAGCTCGAAGGATATTCTCTCACGCCTTAAGGCAAAAGGAAAGGAAGCCTATTATTTCCCATCCTTCGAGGAGATTGAAAAATTTCTTTTAAAAAATTGTATAAACGGTGATCTGTTGATAACCATGGGTGCCGGAAACGTTGTTGAAATCGGCGAATCCCTCCTTGGAAAATAGCTTATCCACATTATCCACATAGAAACGTTGATGATTTCCCGATTCTATGTGGATTTTTTGTTGCCATTTTTCCACCTCCTTCCCCCCTGTAATTATCCTCGTTTCCGATATTTATCCACATTATCCACATTGTATTTTCTGTTTACATTCCCTTATTTTCCAAGGGTTTGCGGACATTTTTCTTCTTCCATTTGGAAAACGATTGTGCTATAATCACAATGCACATTAAGAGAGGTACATGATTTATGGTAAACATTCAGCTGCACAATGACTGTCCAAGTACAGATACAATGGTTCCAAACCAGTTCATTGACCGGTTTATGCCGGAAGCGAACGGGGAATTTGTTAAGGTATATTTATATTTATTACGCTGCATCCATTCTCATGCATATAATTGTACAATTTCTGAGATTGCAGATAAATTTAATAACACCGAGATGGACATTCTGCGTGCCCTGCGCTACTGGCAGAAGGCAGGACTTCTGTCGCTGGAGGAGACCGCTGATGGCAAGCTCTGTGGAATCAGTCTGCTTCCGTTTCCGGAGGATACGGACGCCGCTTCTGCCGCACCCGCGGTAACAGCCCTTGCCGGTGCCACGGACAGTGCCGGAACCACCGTTACAACGGTCAATACTGCAGCCGGGTCGTCTTCTTCCACTGGCAATCCGGCAGAAACCGTTCCGGAGTCTGTCATTTCCGGTCAGTCTGCGCCACAGATGCGAAAATATACCATGGATGAGGTTGCAGAATTCCAACAGAATCCGGATATCCTGGAACTGCTGTTTGTGGTAGAAACCTATATTAAGCATCCCCTCAGTGAGAATGACGTAAATACTGTTCTATTCTGGCATGAGGAACTTCATTTTTCCGTGGAGCTGATTGTCTACCTGTTGGAATACTGCATCAGCAAGGGCCACTCCAGCATGCGCTATTTAAACAAGGTTGCCCTGGGCTGGTACGAGAAAAAAATCACCACGGTGGAACAGGCCAAAGAGGATGCCGCTATCCACAGCCAGGCATACTATGGAGTAATGAAAGCGTTAGGCATTACCGGACGAAGTCTGGTAGAGTCAGAAACTGCTTATATCCGGAAATGGACAAAAGAATATGCCTTTGACCTTCCCATCATTCAGGAGGCCTGCGGGCGGACTATTTCCAGCACACACCAGCCAAGTTTTGAATATACAGATTCCATTTTAACCAGCTGGCACAACAGTAACGTTCACACTTTAGATGACATAAAGCGTCTGGATGAGGAACACAGCAAAAACAAAAAAGTCACGGTAAAGACAGCTCCTTCTTCCGCTCCCCGGAAAAAGAACAGCTTTAATAACTTTAATTCCCGTGACTATGACTATAAAAATCTGGAAGAGATGCTTCTCAGTTCTTCCGTGCATTAACCGGATTTTACACGATTTATAATAAAAGGAGAATCAAATGCCGCTTTCAAACGCACAGTATGATGAAATCATGCGGGAATATGATGAGCGCCAACTGAATAACCGCCGCATCCGGGATGCCAGACGAACTGAGATAGCAGAAAAGATTCCCCGCATCCGGGAAATAGATGCACTGACTGCCTCTTCCTCTGTACAAAAGGCGCGTCTCTATTTAAGCGGAGATACTTCCGCCATTACGTCACTTAAGACGCAGCTGGCAGAACTTGCCGAAGAGCGCAGACAGCTTTTAATTTCCAATGGATATCCCCTGGATTATCTGGATCCTGTCTACACTTGTCCGGACTGTAAGGACAGTGGCTATATCAATGGAGAGAAATGCCACTGCTTTAAACAGGCCATTATCAATACGGTCTATGCCCAGTCCAATATCAAAAACATTTTACAGAGGGAGAATTTCAATTCCTTCTGTTATGACTATTATTCAGAATCTGACATCAGCCAGACCACCGGCCTCTCTGCACGGGATACGGCAAAACATGCAGTAGAAGTATGCCGGCATTTTATCACTGATTTTGACAATAAACCGAAAAACCTGTTTATCTATGGCAAAACCGGAGTCGGAAAAACTTTTCTCTCCAACTGTGTTGCCAAAGAACTGTTAGACAGCGGTCACTCCGTTATCTACTTTACAGCTTTTCAATTATTTGATATATTAAGCAAAGGTGTATTTGAAAAGGATGCAGATGCCATTGCTGCCCACCAGAATATATTTGACTGCGATCTGCTGGTCATTGATGATCTGGGCACAGAGCTTAGCAATTCCTTCACTACATCGCAGTTATTTTTGTGTGTCAACGAACGGCTGCTCCGGCAGAAATCCACCATTATCTCTACCAATCTGAATTTAAACCAGATTGTTGATATCTACTCGGAGCGAACATTTTCCCGCATCTGCGATGCTTACACCCTGATCAATCTGTTTTCAAACGTAGACATCCGGATTCAGAAACGGAAACAAACCACACGTTAATAATCCCGTCCATGGGTTTATTATTGATAAATTGTTTATTCACTATTTTATTTAACCTGGAGGAAAACCAATGCCAAACGATGAAAGAATTTTGGAGACTATGCCAACCGGTACTCTTGGACTTATTCCAACTGCCAGCTGCATGGAATTAGGAAAGAAAGTAGACAACTATCTTTCCACCTGGAGAGAACACAGAGAGCACCAGCATCGCAATGATATTGCTTTCAAAGACTACCACAAAGACAGCTATATCATTGAGCCGTCAATTCCGCGTTTTGGTTCCGGTGAAGCCAAATGCGTTATCAACCAGTCTGTTCGTGGTTACGACCTCTATATCATGGTGGATGTCACGAACTACAGCCTAACTTATTCCCTTTGCGGTCAGACCAACCACATGTCACCGGATGACCATTTTGCCGACTTAAAACGTGTTATTGCTGCCGTTGGCGGAAAAGCAAGACGTATCACTGTCATCCTTCCATTCCTGTACGAAAGCCGTCAGCACAGAAGAACTGCCCGTGAATCTTTGGACTGTCCTCTTGCACTGCAGGAACTCTACAACATGGGAATTGATAACATCATTACTTTTGATGCCCATGACCCCCGCGTAGTCAATGCCATCCCACTGAACGGATTTGAAAATGTCATGCCATCCTACCAGTTCATCAAAGGCATTTTGAAGAACGTAAAGGATATTACCATCGATGCAGACCATCTGATGATCATCAGCCCTGATGAGGGTGCTACCCAGCGTGCCATCTATCTTGCCAATGTCCTGGGTGTGGATATGGGTATGTTCTACAAGAGACGTGACTACAGTAAGGTTGTCAATGGCCGCAATCCCATTGTAGCCCATGAATTCTTAGGTTCCAATGTGGAAGGCAAGGATGTGTTCATCATTGATGACATGATTTCCTCCGGTGAAAGTATGATTGATACTGCAAGAGAATTAAAGAAGCGCAAAGCCAACCGTATCTTTGTTGTTTCTACATTCGGTTTATTCACCAATGGCCTTGCTTCATTTGACCAGGCATATGCAGACGGTCTGATTTACCGTGTCGTAACCACAAACCTGATTTACCAGACTCCGGAGCTTCTCTCCCGGGAGTACTATATCAGCTGCGACATGAGTAAATATATTGCCTATATTATTGATACTTTAAACCATGATTCTTCTATCAGCGATCTGTTAAATCCATATGACAGAATTAAGCGTTATGTGAAGAAGTATAATGAGGAGCAGAAGAAAAATAAATAATGATATGGGCTGAAAAACCGGCACTGCATGATGCAGTGCCGGTTTCTGCTTGGACAATTCTACATTTCCTGTTACTCTTTACTTTGAATGATTTTTCCAGAATCCAGACTGGGCTTAATAAAATTCTCACGGGCATATTCCTACAAAAGTTTCGACCCCTCCGGGGTATGTTCATTACGCTTCAAAATCTGGTTTAGTTCTACCTGATGTTCCTCCCATGCCTTTCCATCTGTGGCTGCATTCAACATCATAGGCTGAAGATTATCCATTACCCGGGCAAATTTCGCCTCCGGAGTTTTTCGTTCCTCAAACTCCTGCCACAAATCATAGAGTTTCCTGCCCTGTTTCTCCGGGAGCAGTCCGTAAATGCGGTCTGCAGCCTTTCGTTCCCGCTGTGTTTGTGTCTTTTTTCCTTCCTCGTCATATGCGTAGGTATCACCTGCATCAATCTCCACAAGATCATGAATCAGAAGCATGCTGATGGTATGAAGCACATCAATCTCTTCATTGGAATACTCACTGAGTAAAAGCGTCATAACTGCCATATGCCAGGCATGCTCGGCATCGTTTTCCTTACGTTTTGCATCTGTCAGATAAGTCTGCCTTCCGATAAATTTTTCCTTATCAATTTCACGGAAAAAGGAAAACAACTGGTCTAATTTTTTTTTTCTTCCTCTTTCATGTACGAGATACTCCTTATCTATGATTACTTTTAACATTACAAAGTATTCAATGATGTCACGATTGCTGTGAATGCACCGCCGACAATAACACCCACGGCCATATCCATCACATTTCCGCGAAGGATAAACTTCTTAAACTCTTCAAAAAATTTACTTTTCTTAAATTTCTTTGACATGATACTCTCCTTTTCTTTTGTATTACCTGTTCCTAAAGAGCGGATATTTTTATATTAACACAAAATCATCCGGAAAAGCAATAAAGATGATATTGTCGAACAGATTCAGAAATATATTTTCGATGAATTGAAGGAAGAATATGGGGACCGGATTGATTGTACAAAAATGATCAGTGCTGTTCTTATGTCCGTTTATAAAATAACAAATATTCCCTTTGTTATCATCATTGATGAGTGGGACTGCGTAATCAGAAACAGCAGGAACGAGGCATTGGTTCATAAGTATCTGCAATTTCTTCATTCACTGTTTAAGAGCGAGGAGTCGATATGAAGTGGCTTCGGCTTTTGAACTCGCTCTTCAGACAGGTTCCTGAAATCAACTGGAAAGGGCTTTGCGGACCTTGTGTTTATCCCAAGAGCAAATGCAGGAACACGACCTGCAATGGTGGTGGAACTAAAATATAATCAGACGGCAGATTCCGCTATTCAGCAGATTAAGAGTCGAAGATATCAGGGTGCATTATCAGGATACGGTGACAGGATTTTACTGGTAGGTGTCAATTATGATGCTGACGGCGCAGATATAAAGAAGCATACTTGCAAGATAGAAGAGTTATGTAATGCCTGAAAAAGGGTCATCCCGCTTTGCTCTGATGCTGTTTGCAAATCTATATTCCCGTTGGCAACAGGCTTGAACCTTGGCTGGGCGCACGGATCTGACCCCATAAACTACTCCACCTTTACTCCAAAAGCCAATCTACCACATTCACAACTTTTATTCCCTCATAATTTCCCGGCGAGAAGCGATCCAGTGTCAAAACTATCTTTTCATAGTTGTCCTGAATACCCCGCAGCGGCCGCATTTCTCTTTCAAATGTTTCCTCGGCAGTCATATCTGCTGTGACTTGATAGTAAGTAAGAATCCCCTGATTCTGGGCAACAAAATCCACTTCGGTCGAACCGTATTTGCCAATGTTAACTTTGTTTCCCCTCCGTAGCAGCTCGAAAAACACAATGTTTTCAATGGAAAATCCGAGGTCGTAACGCTTTCTCGGAAGAATATGGTTCCGAAGCCCCAGATCCACCATATACATCTTTTTGTTCACCTTTAAAAGCTGTTTTCCGACGATATCAAACCTATCTGCCGGGTAAAAGATAAACGACTCCGTCAGAGCCTCCACATAATCACTGACCGTGTTGGGTGAAACTTTTCTACCAGAGGATGTCAGATAATCCGTTACACTTTTCATGGAAACAGGACTGCCTATTGCACTCGCCAAATACCGTGCAATGGTCTTCAGCAATGCAATATCTGTGATTTTTCGTTTTCCCGTATTCTTTTCCTTTCTTGCCTGTCTTTCTTCAATATCCTTAACAATCACAGTGTTATAGATACCTTCAAGATATTGATCCACCTTTTCATCTGTGCGGTTCATCACTGCAACATACGGAATGCCGCCTGTTTTCATAAACTCAGTAAAAGCATCCTCTTTGGGCATTCCTGTCACTGTAACATACTCGCGGAACGAAAGTGGAAGCATTGAAATCTCCACATATCTACCAGATAAAAGTGTCGACAACTCGCTGGAAAGCAAAAACGAGTTTGAACCCGTAATATACACATCTGTATTGTCTTTTACATAAAGGCTGTCTACTACCTTTTGGAAGTCGGGAACATTTTGAATCTCATCCAAAAAGATGTAGGTTGTTTTACCGTCACACAAGCGTTCCTTTATATATCGGTAAAGCTCTTTATAATCCAGCAAAGACTCATTATCCAGATCTTCGAAATTAATTGAAATAATCTGCTCTTGAGCAACACCTGCTGCCAAAAGCTTATCTTGATACTGTTTCAGCAGCACCGATTTACCACAGCGTCTGATTCCCGTCACAACTTTAATAACCTGTTCGTCCTTCCACGCCCAAAGTTGATCGAGGTATTCTTTTCTTTCCACCATTTCTGCATTCCTCCTTTCTCCGAATATAGCATATTGTACGCAAAAAATCAAATTATATTCCGGTTTCGGAATTTATGGCTATATTAGGTCTTCTGTTTTCCATATTTGGATATCCCCTAAAAAAATAACTTCGACATCATCTGCGAGCGGCGCATTCTTTACCTTAATCCTGGTAACCGCATTCTTAAGGATCTTGATTTTCGCTGTGGTGATTACCTTCCATCAGCCTTTGAAAAGAAGCTTAGTCAAACATTGGGTGTCAGGCACCAATGTGGTCTCAGTTGCACCGCTACACCACTCTTCTATCACACATGTGTGTTTTTTTCTGCACCATCCGCATACTTGCGGGAATGCTCACCTCATATTATAATTGTATATAAACAAAACCAGCAGAAAGGAAGTGTGCCTATGCCATTACCACAGGAACGATTTTATACCATAGACGATATTTACCATCTTCCGGAGGGCGAACGGGCGGAGCTGATCGACGGTCAGATCTATGATATGGCCCCTCCCAGCCGAAAGCACCAACGTGTCGTAATTGAATTGTCTACATTTATCAACAACTTCATAAAATCAAAACAGGGGGCCTGTGAAGTTAACATCGCTCCCTTCGCCGTTTTTTTAACTGCAGACGATTCCAACTATGTGGAGCCTGATATCAGTGTGATCTGTGATCGATCCAAGCTTACGGATAAGGGCTGCAGCGGAGCGCCGGACTGGATCATCGAGGTGGTCTCTCCCGGAAGCAGGCGCATGGACTACTACACCAAGCTGATCAAATACCAGAAATCCGGTGTCCGTGAGTACTGGATCGTGGATCCCGAAAAGGACCGCATCGTTGTCTACGCCATGGAGAAAGAAGACATGCAGGAATACACCTTTGCGGACTCTGTACCCTCCGGTATTTATCCGGAACTATCCATCGATTTTTCCAAGATTCATTTCGAGTGATCAAGCGTTTCACGAACGATTTCTCTGGGTGAAAGAAAACCCCCGGAGATTTGTGCGTCGGTCTTTTAAGACCCACTCACAAGTCTTCAGGGGGGTCTATTTCCTATGAAAACTTACTGTCTGAAAATTTTCGTTCACCTGACACCTTATACTGCCAAAATTCTTTTTACAAATGTTTTTTCATATTCACATCCTCCATAATAAGTATCAGTTTATTTTTTTTACATCTTTAAAGGAAGTCGTCATCTTATATGTCTCAATACCCTGATATTCGCCGTGCCAGTTCGTATTTTCATTAAATAATCGAACATCCAGATCGATATAGAGATAATCGCCCACCTGAACAATATCACTGATACTATATGTATAGTTTTTATTTTTCTTCAGAGTGAGTACTTTTTTCGCCTTTTTTTCACCACTGTTGATATTATACCGATAGATGCTGACTGTAGAAGTATTCGATGCTCAATTCATTAGCAGTATTCAAGAATTCCCTCTGTATTCCTGCAAAACGAATAAGGAAACATAATTGACAAAAATAATACCCAAAAATATAATAGAACTATACGAAAATGTGTAGCTGTAAAGATATGAACTTTTATCCAGAATATTTTGATTGAAAAGAGGGCTTACATGGGTATTTATTTTAATCCGAGTAATGAAAGCTTTACCTGCGATAAAAATAGTGAGATTTATATAGACAAAACCGGGCTGTTGGAGTATTTAAATCATGTGATTTGTACGAACGGAAAATGCATTGCCGTCAGCCATGCCCGGCGCTTTGGTAAATCCCATGCGGCCGGAATGATTGACGCATATTACAGCCGTGGCTGTGATTCCTATGAACTTTTTAAAGACACAGAAATTGCAACAAAGGACAGTTTTCGGAAACACATGAATCAGTATAATGTGATTCACCTTGATGTTTCTACCTTTTGGGATTCATATAAAAATGATATTGTCGAACAGATTCAGAAATATATTTTCGATGAATTGAAGGAAGAATATGATGACCGGATTGATTGTACAAAGATGATCAGTGCTGTTCTTATGTCCGTTTATAAAATAACAAATATTCCCTTTGTTATCATCATTGATGAGTGGGACTGCGTAATCAGAAACAGCAGGAACGAGGCATTGGTCCATAAGTATTTGCAATTTCTTCATTCACTGTTTAAAAGCGAGGAATCAAAGGCATTTCTGGGACTTGCCTATATTACAGGAATTCTTCCGATTAAGAAGATCAAGGATGAGTCCGCCCTGAATAATTTTGATGAATATACCATGTTAAAATGCAAACCAATTAGCAGGTATTTTGGCTTTACAGAAGAAGAAGTTCAGACACTCTGCCAAAAGTATGACATGGATTTTGATACCGTAAAAACATGGTACAATGGTTATTTAATAGATGGTATCCACATGTATAATCCCAATTCTGTGTCTTTGGCAATGAAAAAACAGGATTTTGATTCTTATTGGAAAAATACGTCATCCTTTGAATCCATCAATACATTCATCACCATGAATTATGACGGATTAAAGGATGATGTATTGACCATGCTTTCCGGTGGAAAAGTTCGATTGAATGTCAACACTTTTCAGAATGATCTGTCTATGATTGCATCAAAGGATGATGCACTGACAGCGTTGATCCATCTGGGATATCTGGGGTATGATGCCGAGAGAAAGAGCGCATATATCCCAAACTATGAAGTGGCTTCGGCTTTTGAACTCGCCCTTCAGACAGGTTCCTGGAGTGAAGTTGCCAGATCCATTTCAAAGTGTGATGAGTTACTGGATGCAACCATTGACGGGGATGCTGACAGGGTTGCGGAACTGATAGAACTGGCCCATGAAACCTATACTTCCATTCTCAAGTATAACGATGAGAACTCATTAAGCTGTGTGCTTACAATGGCATACTTTACGGCACCTGCTTACTACAATATTGTGAGAGAGTTCCCTTCAGGAAAAGGATTTGCAGACCTTGTGTTTATCCCAAGAGCA
>JALEZW010000007.1 GCA_022772675.1 Agathobacter sp.
GGAAACCATCAGCGTCCGAGATACTTTCGTACAGAAAACCTATAAGGAAAACTTCTACCACGGGCTTCTCCTTGGAATCTTAAGTTTCAAGGGAGGATGGATGGTACGTTCCAACCGGGAATCCGGGAACGGCTTCAGTGATATTATGATAAGGATTGATGACTCGGATACCGGAATCATCATCGAAGTCAAATATGACGAAAAGGGAAATATGGAGGAGGAATGTAAAAAGGCAATCCGGCAGATTGACGATACCGGATATGCAGAAGCATTGCACCAGGAGGATGTGAAAAGGATTCTGAAATACGGAATTGCCTGCAGGAAGAAAGACTGCAGGGTTTTATTGGAAGTACAATAATAACTCTATACGATACGGCGTGCCCTTTTGCTTGTGGCAGACTTTCACAGAACAGGCCGGTTTGAAATAAATTCAGTTTTCAGGGAAGTACCACGGGCATTTCTGCTTATTCCGGAATGAACATTTAAGGGCTTTGTCATTGTAAATGATATCTGCTATAATCATCATATGGAACTTTTTGAAGGCTTGAATATCTCCGATAACAAGAAATTGTGCCAAAAGTGGATGAATCAGTTTCCAACCTTATTTTTTTCCTTTAAGGATGTTGATGGTCTGACTTTTTCTTCGGCATATGATATGTTAACAATGAAACTGGCAGACTTGTTTCGGCAGCACCAGTATTTACTGGAATCGAACGCTGTGGATGATGGAGACAAAGCTGCTTTTACCTGAATTAAGAACAATCATGCTTCGCCTGCTGAAATCAAAAATGCTTTTATCCTGATTCTACGAATTATGCAGGAATATTATGGTAAACCGGCTATCTTTCTTCTGGATGAATATGATGTACCTGTTGCAAAGGCAGAAGAAAATGGCTATTACGCTGAAATGATGGAAGTAATGCGGGCAATGCTTGGCACTACCTGGCAACTAATGACAGTTTGGGCTTTGCCATTGCAGACGATATCTGTTATAATCGATGTTGACAGATTTTTACATCTGAACATCCGTTTAGAAGCAAACACTATAAAACACTATAATAGAAAGCTAAAAAAATTCCGATTGGAAACAGAAAGTTATAGGTAATATGTAAGGGGGCTAAATATGCGTAGTTATGTCAATAAAGACAGCCGGAGTTTTAAAAGTGCAATCGATTCGCAAATCTATGTAGACAAGACCGGCTTTCTCAATTACACGAACTCTGTTCTAAATACTGAGCAGAGATATATTTGTGTCAGCAGACCCCGTAGGTTTGGTAAGTCAATCACAGCTGCCATGCTGTCAGCATATTATTCCAAAGGCGAAGACACAAGAGAATTGTTCCATAATTTTATCATTTCCGCATCGGATGATTTTATGGATAAAATGAATAAATTCGATGTAATCAGTTTAGATATGGCCTCTATGACAGGCAAGGCTGGCGGTTCAGAATATGTAGTCCAATATCTGGAGGAAAATGTCCTTAAGGAACTTCAGGAAATCTACCCACAGATTGAGTACGATACAAAGGCTCCATTATCGGTAAACTTTGCAAAAATATACAATCGTACCGGAGCCCAGTTTATTGTCATCATTGATGAATGGGACTGTCTGTTTCGTGAATACCCGGCTGATGTAAAAGCGCAGAATGCGTATATTGATTTTTTGAGGGATCTGTTTAAAAGTGATGAATCAAAGTCGTTTATTGTATTAGCATATCTTACCGGTATTCTGCCAATCAAAAAATATAACAGTGAATCGTCCTTAAATAATTTCGATGAATTTACAATGGTAAATGCTTCTCCGTTGGAAGAATACTCCGGTTTTACAGAGGAGGAAGTCCGCCAATTATGTTCCAAATATCAAATGGATTTTAATCAGATCAAGAGATGGTATGATGGATACATCCTGGGAGATGATACACATATCTATAATCCCAAATCCGTTACCGATGCCATCAGAAGAAAAAGAATTGCAAATTACTGGTCCGGCACAGTGACTTATGAATCTCTTCGGGATTATATCAGTATGAATTTTGACGGTCTCAAAGATTCCATTGTTCAGATGCTGGCTGGCGAGCCATGTCCTGTGAAGATTAATACCTTCCAGAATGATCTGTCCAGTTTCCAAAATAAAGATGATGTGCTTACAGTTCTGATTCATCTGGGATATCTGGCTTACGATGATACCACTAAGACAGTCCGTGTTCCCAATGAGGAGATTCGACAGACATTGGAGTCGGCGGTACTGGCTACAAACTGGACTTATGTCATCCGGTCAATTCAGCAATCAGATATGCTGTTAAAAGCGACCTGGAATATGCAATCCGATGTCGTTGCACAGATGATTGATGAGGTGCATAGTCAAAATACTTCTATTCTGAATTATAATGATGAAAATGCCTTAAGCTGTGTTATTTCTTTGGCCTATTATAATGCAGTAAATGAATACACGCACATACGTGAATTTCCCACCGGGAAGGGCTTTGCAGATATCGTTTTCCTTCCACGAAAAGGCTCTGAATGTCCGGCAATGATTATCGAATTGAAGTATGATAAATCTGCCAAAGGTGCGATTCAACAGATTAAAGACAAAAAATATGTTTCTGCACTTAAGGAATACCATGGAAATCTGTTGTTAGTGGGAATTAACTACGACAGGAAAACAAAAAAACACTGCTGTGAAATTGAAAAGTTTGAAATTGTATAGAACACCACAGTGGAGGCAGGCACGCGAAACTGCCGATAAAGAAAATTATCTGCAAATGAAAAATCATCCTATACCAGCAAAGGAGGGCGGATTGCGTAAAATGGGAAGAAGAAAAAAACTGCCGGTGGGAATAGAAAATTTTTCAAAAATCCGGGAAGATGATTTCTACTATGTGGATAAAACAGGCTTAATCGAAATGCTTCTGGAAAACTGGGGAGAAGTCAATCTGTTTACCAGACCCCGCCGATTCGGAAAATCCTTAAATATGAGCATGCTCCGTCATTTTTTTGAAATCGGAACGGCTCCGTCATTATTTGACGGACTGTCTATTTCAAAAAATCAGAAACTGTGCCAGGAGTTCATGGGGAGGTATCCTGTTATATCCATCAGCCTGAAAGGGGTCGATGCAGATAATTTTGAGGATGCCCGCAAATTATTGATTAAAATTATAAACCGTGAGGCTAGAAGACTGCAATTCCTTTTAAACAGCGAAAAACTGCATGAATCCGACAAATCCATATTTATGGATCTGCTTGATAAACGTATGGATGAGGACACCCTGGTCAACAGCCTTCAGGAATTATCTGAACTGCTGGAAATACATTATGACGAAAAGGTCATCATCCTGATTGATGAATACGATGTCCCTCTCGCCAAGGCAAATGAGAACGGATACTATGACGAGATGGTACTTCTTATCCGAAATCTGTTTGGAAATGCCTTAAAGACGAATGACAGCCTGAAATTTGCCGTACTGACCGGATGCCTGCGCATTGCTAAGGAGAGCATTTTCACTGGACTCAATAAC
>JALEZW010000064.1 GCA_022772675.1 Agathobacter sp.
GAAAGAAACCTGACTGCCAAATACCTTCTCATAGGACTTTTTCGTCTGTCTCGCCAGCTGGGCTCTGTGCACCAGAAAAAGCACTCTCTTAAATCCCAGCTCGCGCATGGCAAAGGCAGAGGCGTATGTCTTTCCGGTGCCGGTCGCACTAATTAACAGGGCGCGATTTTCTCCGGCTTCCATAATTTTTCGCAGGTTTGCAATAAACACCTCCTGCATCGAATTCGGCTTTAATGTATACTGCTCGAAGGACGGAATTTCCTCTCTTTTCGCAATCTCCCTCTGATGCTTGATAATGTTATATCGTTCTTTATAAACCTCAAAAAAGCGGTCAAATGGCAACGCATACTCCGAATTCCAAAGTTCTGTAAACTCCTCAACAATCTCCTTGGCAACTTCTCCCTCTTCTGTCGAAATGATTCGGGTATTCCATTCCACATTGCTTGTGAGAGCCCTTCCTGTCATATTGGAGCTCCCAAGAATAATCCGGTAAACTTCCTCTTTTTTGAAAATGTATCCCTTTGTGTGAAAATCGTTGTCTGACGCATTCACATCATACATTTTAAGAGTAATATTTTTAAGTTCATGCAGCTTTTCCAATGCCCTCGGCTCACTGAAATCCAGATAATTCGTCGTAAGAATTTCTCCCGGAATACCTTTTTGTTCCAGTTCTTTTAATGTCTGTAACAGTGGTGTAATCCCACCCATGGTAATAAAAGCAACACTGATCTGGAACTTGTCACACCGCAGCAGCTCATCCTCGATAGAAGAAAGCACTTTCTTTCCTTCATTTGGATTATTTGATACGAAATCCGGCTGATACGCGAGATTTGAAGCCACGTTTCCATTGATGTATGCTGTTTCCAACCCAGCTCTTATTTCCTGTAATTTTTCTTCTGTCATTTACCGCTTCTCCGCCTATCTAACGTAATACACATAATCCTCTTTCCGCGGTGCTGCAGGTTTCACCGGCTCTGCCGCATACCCCAGCACCAAGTGTCCGATTCCTTCGTAATCTCCAACAATCCCAAGACTCTTTAAGAGTTCTTTTCCCTCTGGGGACTCAAACTCCTCCTTCGCTCTATGAATCCAGCAGCTGTCCACACCCAGATCTGCCGCTGCGTTCATAAGATTCCCCATGACAAGGGTGCCATCATAAATGTAGGTTGGTGCCGACTTGTCTGCCAGCACGATGAGGAGCTCCTGTGCCCCGTAGAAGGGATCAAAATCCGCAGATTTTCCCATAATCTTTGCGTTCATAGCAGAAAGCTTATCCCGCAGTTCCTTATTAGTAACGGCGATGATAATGGGTGACTGTCTTCCCATGCCTGTAGCCGCATAGGTTCCCGCCTTAATAATCTTTTCAAGTTTTTCCTCCTCAATAAGCTGTGGCTTGTATGCCCGGCAGCTCCTTCTCGTTTCCAGTACCTTCAATGTCTCAGCCATTTTTATTTCCTCCTCTTAAACATCGGTCCATGCAGAATTTGCCTCCGGCAAATGAACCGACTCTTTACACAATTATTTCAGCAAAATCACTCTTGACGCAAATTCCGTCTTCCTCCACCCGGCAGGGAAGGTACACCACCTTCACACCAGCCTCTTGGGCAGCCTGCAGTGCTTCCCCAAACTCCGGATGTGTTTCGATATTGGGAAGTACCTTTGTGACCCCCTCCATCTGAATTACAAAGGTGAGATATGCCTGATATCCCTCACATACAGCCTTTGTAAGCTCGTGGAGATGCTTCACGCCCCGCTCGGTGGGAGCATCCGGAAAATATCCGATTCCGTCACGCTCCAGTGTACAGCCTTTTACCTCCATCAGATACTTCCGGTCTTCTTTCTCCATATAGAAGTCAATTCTGGAATCTCCGTAGCGGTACTCTGGGCGAACAATGGTGAACTCCTGCCCCTTAAGCCACTCCTTCACCACCTGATTCGGTGCCTGACTGTCAATGTTGACAAGGCCAAGCCCTTCTTTGTAGACGGCAATCAGGTCATAGGTGGTCTTTCGTGATGGATTCCCGGAATGACTCAGGATTACATCCACGCCAGAGAGCAAAAGTTCCCGGCAGCGGCCGGTATTCTTGACATGGACGACTTCTGCTTTTCCGTTCAATTCCACGTGAGCAATAAATCGGTTGGGTCTGTCTATAAATTTTGCACTGCAAATATCTTTGTATTTCATCTTTCTTTCACTATTTTTACACTATTTTTCACTATTTCCATCTTCCGGGATACTGGTCACCGCCTCCGGGTGCTGCAATACGAAAGCTCCAATCTCATCCAGAAATCTTTGTCCATATTTCTCATATTTTGCAGCACCAACACCGTTGACCTTCAGCATCCCCGCATGATCCTGCGGCCTTTTTACGCACATGTCAATCAGTGTCTTATCGCTGAATACAATATAAGGCGGCAGGGACTCTTCCCTTGCAATCGCAAGGCGCAGTGCCCGCAGCTTTTCAAACAGTTCATACCCGGCGCTGGTAAGTGAATCGGTACTTTTGCGTTTCGCAGATTTTGGTTTTCTGGAAGGTTCCTTCTCCTCGTACATCCGCAGAATCACACGGGTACTCTCATCCTTGAGTGGCGCAATATTGCCCATCTTAAGCACACTGTAGCGGTCTTCGGTCTGGTAGAGATACCCGTCTAAAATCATCTGACTGATGAGAAGTCGAAGCTCTGCCTCGTTTTTCTCCTTCAATACGCCGTAGGTTTTGTAGGTCTCTGCTTTGATTTCTCTTAAACGCGCTCTTTTTGCTCCCAGCAAAATTCCCAGAACGATATTAAGTCCATAGCGGCCCTTCGTCTCAAACACGCAGTTGATCACAGACTTTGCTTCCGACGTCATATCCACTTCCCGGTACTCCCGGTGACAGTTTCCACAGTGATCGCAGGGCGCACCGGTCTTCTCCCCGAAATAGGAGAGAATATAATTCCTCAGGCATCCGGTAGTCCTGCAGTAGCCCTCCATGACCTGAAGCCGCTTGCCATCCCGTTGCCGGATCAGTTCTATATCCTCCGGTTCCACCCCGGAAAAATCCTTACGCTCCAGCAGAAATTTGTTGATCATGATATCCTGCGCTGAGAAAAGCAGAATGCAGGTGGAGGGTTCCCCGTCACGACCGGCACGGCCGGCCTCCTGATAATAATTTTCCATACTCTGAGGCATATTGTAATGGATCACATATCGGACATTGGACTTGTCAATTCCCATGCCAAAGGCATTGGTAGCCACGATCACAGGTGCCCGGTCATAAATAAAATCCTCCTGATTTTTCTTTCTGGTTTCGCTGTCCAAGCCCGCGTGGTATTTCGTTACCGGTACTCCACGGGTAAAAAGCAGTTCGTGAAGCGAATCCACATTTTTCCTTGTGGAGCAGTAGATAATTCCGCTGTCCTTTGGATGCTTTTCTATGTAGGAAACAATAAAATCGGCCTTGCGCCTGATATTCTCTACCTGATAATACAGGTTCTCCCGGTCAAACCCCGTTACAACCACATGGGGATTTCTAAGATTCAGGATACAGGCAATATCATTTTTTACTTCTTCCGTGGCAGTAGCGGTAAACGCACTTAAAATCGGCCTCTTGCTCAAGCTGCCCACGAAATCAATGATTTTCAGATAACTGGGGCGGAAATCCTGCCCCCACTGGGAAATACAGTGGGCTTCATCCACCGTCACCATGGATATTTGTACCTGACTGGCAAAACGGATAAATTCACTGCTTTCCAGCCGCTCCGGCGCCACATAGATAATCTTATAGGTCCCCTTTGCAGCTGCTTCCAATGCTCTGCTGATCTGGGAATCCGAAAGGGATGAATTAATATACGCCGCGTGTATTCCGTTCTCATTCAGTGACTTCACCTGATCCTGCATGAGCGAAATCAACGGTGAAATGACAAGAGTAACCCCTGGCAGCATCAAGGCGGGTACCTGATAGCAGATGGATTTTCCAGCGCCGGTAGGCATCACAGCCAGCGTATCTCTCCCCTCCAGAATTGCATTGATGATAGATTCCTGACCGTTCCGAAAGGAATCATAGCCAAAATATTGCTTTAAAACTTCAATTGTATTCAATCTTACCCCCATAAAGCTTGATTGCTTCCGCTCCGCTTCTACTGCACTTCGACCAGTTCAATATGAAAATTGAGTTCCTTACCGGCCATCTCGTGATTGGCGTCCAAAGTAATATTGGTATCGTCCTTGGCGGTGACCTTTACCGGGAACGGCTGGCCGTATGGATTGGTCAAATACACCTGCTGCCCTACCTCCAGATCTTCAGCCCCCGCAAGTTCTGCAATTTCCATGGTAAAAATCACCTGGGGATCCGGCATACCATAGGCTTCCTCCGGCATCAGATGCACATCGATCTCCTGACCAACCTCCATATCTGCAACCGCAGCATCAAAGCCCGGGATCATCATGCCTGCACCACAGACAAATTCCAGAGGCTCCCCTCTATCATAAGAAGAATCAAACTGGGTTCCGTCATTGAAGGTGCCTCTGTAGTGTGTTTTTACCGTTTTTCCCACGTTTCTCCCCTCTAAAGTGCTGTGTGCACCACATCCGCCGTGGCAGCCCCCGCCGCAGCCATGTTCGCCACAGGAATGTCCCTCCTCATGGTCTCCGCAGGAGTGTCCCTCTCCATGATGATCGCAGTTGGCTCCGGCATTGGTCAGCTCTCCCTTCAAAAATGCCTCCACTGCTGTATCCGTATCCCCCTGAGCTCCGGCACAGATTTCAATGCCCTGCGACTCAAGAGCTGACATCGCGCCACCTCCCAGTCCGCCACAAATCAGCACATCTACCTGATTTTCTGCCAGAAGCCCTGCCAGCGAACCATGTCCCACGCCATTCGATTCCAGGAGTTTACTTCCGGTTACTTTTCCATCCAGAACCTCATAGATCTTAAAGGTCTCCGTTCTTCCAAAATGCTGGAACACCTGTCCATTCTCATAGGTAACTGCAATTTTCTTCATTTTTCTTTCCTTTCAACATATGTAAATTCAGCGAGTTTAATACTCCGTTTGTTTTATTATGCCAAGCCGCCCTCAGAAATGCAATCTGTTTTTGACATTTTCCGATAAACCGATTAAACTATACAAGAGAAAAACAATATTGGAAAAGAGGAACGATCATGAACTATTCAGAATGTACCATAAATGCCAGAAACCGTATCGGAAAATACTGCAAAGCCTGCCCGGAATGTAACGGAAGAGCCTGCAGGAACCAGATTCCCGGGCCTGGAGCCAAAGGAATTGGTGATACGGCTATCCGAAATTATGATAAATGGAAAGAAATCCGCGTAAACATGGACACGATTTCGGAAAACAGGCCGGTGGACACATCACTGGAACTGTTTGGAAGAGAATTTAAGTACCCGTTCTTTGCCGGTCCTGTAGGTGCGGTTCAGATGCATTACGGAGACTGCTATAATGATATGACTTACAACGATCTGCTGGTAAATGCCTGTGCCAAATATGGAATCGCGGCATTTACCGGCGACGGCATGGATTCAGAAATCATGGTTGCTGCCACAAAGGCCATCCGGCATGCGGACGGCTGCGGTGTCCCGACGGTGAAACCCTGGAATATGGATACGATTCGTGAGAAAATGGATCTGATAAATCAATCCGGTGCCTTTGCAGTGGCTATGGATATCGATGCTGCCGGGCTTCCGTTTCTCAGGAATTTCAATCCTCCGGCAGGCTCCAAAACAGTGGAGGAGCTTAGGGAAATTATCGGTATGACAAAAGCACCTTTCATCGTCAAAGGAGTTATGACGGTAAAAGGTGCCCTGAAAGCAAAAAAAGCCGGAGCCTCAGCAATCGTTGTATCGAATCACGGCGGCAGAGTATTAGACCAGTGCCCCGCCACTGCGGAAGTCCTTTCTGATATTGCCGCAGCTGTGGACGGCTCTATGAAAATCCTGGTGGATGGCGGTATCCGCAGCGGTGCAGATGTCTTTAAAGCCCTTGCCCTGGGTGCCGATGCTGCAATCATCGCAAGACCCTTCGTAACAGCGGTTTACGGCGGTGGAGAAGAAGGTGTACGCTCTTACATTGAAAAGATTGGTTCCGAACTGGAAGACACCATGAAAATGTGCGGGGTATCCAGCCTGAAGGAAATTACCGCTGACTGTATTTCAAAGTAACCACTTTTTACATTCCTTTATCTACCGTAATGTGGCTTCCGTTTTTATCCTTCTCAATCCGTATCTGCTGAGGAATATTCTCCTTTAATTCCTCCCGGTGGCTGATGATTCCCACTAGCTTGTTCGCTCCTGACAGATTCATCAGAATATCCATGGCGTTTTCGATAGATTTCTTATCCAGCGTTCCAAAGCCCTCATCAATAAACAGGGCATCCATCTGCACCCCGCCTAAGTTAGCAGATACGGTATCGGATAACCCAAGGGCCAGGCTTAAAGATGCCTTAAAGCTCTCTCCACCGGATAAATTTCCCACGGGTCTGCGGTGGCCGGTAAAATTATCCAAAACCTCCAGATCAAGAAATGTGTTACTCTTTTTCCCAAGAGAGTCCTCCTGCCGGTATAATTCAAACTGTCCCTCGCTCATGGGCAGCAATCTGCGGTTTGCAGCTTTTATAATACCATCAAACCCGGCAGCCTGAATATACTGCTCCAGCGTAATTTTTCCCTTACCGGTCTGACCGGTAATAAGATTATACAGCCTCAGGCAGATTGTATCCTCTTTCCGGTATTTTTCCAGGGGTTCCTTCTGCAGACGAATATTTTTATACTTATCCGTATTTGTTTTCCACCGAAATGCAATGGCCTGTTTCTGCTCCTGAAGGAAAGTCACCTTTTGTTTCCGGGCATCTGTTTCCTCCTGGAGCGTTCCCTCATCCATATAGGTTTTTCCCTCAGCATCTTTCCGTGTAGACTGAAGCTGTGCGACATTGACATCCACAGCCTTTTCATAATCAGAAATCCACTTCTCTGCTTCCTCGATTTCCTTTCCCACAGAAACAAATTCATGGTACATTTCTTCCGAAGTAAACTGGTTTTCCGTTAAAACAGCCTGAAACTGTCCCAAAAGCTGTTCTTCCTCTGTCCGCAGTTTTTTAAGAGAAGTTTCACGGCTTTTCTGCTCCGCTTCTGCCGCTGACAAATCCGTTGCAGCACGCTCCTTTTCCTGTCTTGCCTTTTCAATTTTTCCGGTAATCTCTGAAGCCTTTCCCTCCAGTTCTTTTCTTGCCGAAACTGCTGCTTTTTGATTTTCATAAGGCAATTTCTGAAGAGGTTCCAGAAGGCCTTTACTTTCTGCTGTTTTTGCTGCATTTTCTTTGATACGTTCTGCAAGTTTTTCCTTTTCACCGGCAATGGTTTCCTGTTCCTTACCGCCAGCTTGTTCTAACGCTTCCTTCGCCTGATTTAAAAGTTTTCCCTCTTTCTCTGCCTCAAGCAAAGCCTTTTCATTTTCCAGAATCCGGCTTAAAATCTCTTTCCGCTCAGCTTCACACATGGAAATGAGTTTCTCTATGTCTGTTCCTGTTGTTTTCCACTCATTCTCCCTCTCTAACCTCCGATTTTCCTGTATGACTCCCTGCTCTTCACACAACCGGTTAAACACACCCTGTTCCTGAAATAAATCATCCTCCAGACAATCCAGTAAATCCGTCCGCAAATGTTCAGAAGCTGCTTCCAGCTCTGCCGAAGCCTTCTGTGCCGCTCCCATGGCCTTATTCTTTGCTTCCTGTGCTGCTTCTTCCTCTCTTCGAAGCTCTTCGCATGTTTCCTCCGACACGGCTTCCTCCGGAAGAACTGCCAGTTTCAGATGATGGGTCGCTCCGCATACGGGACACTCCTGTCCTTCTTTTAAATCTTTCGCCAAAAGGCCAGCCCGGCAACGGTCCATCAGATCCTCCGCTGCAGTTCTTTTATTTCTCGCCTCCACATACTGTGCCTGTGCATTCTCAAATTTGGACTGTCTGGTTATATTTGTTTTCTGCTTCTTCCGGTAATCCGGAACTGTTGTGTCGATTACCTGATCCAGATCAGCCTTTAGATTTTCCAGTTTTTCCGATAGACTGTGCAACTGTGCTCTTCTCTCCGGCGCGCTGCTTAACTCCTTTACAGTCTGATTCAACTCTGTTATTTTATTTTTTAATTTCTGTTCTTTTTCCGACAGCTTCTGACTATCATCCTTTAATTTCCTGCTTTCTGTTTCCAGATCCGCAATCTGCAAAAGATACCTTTCCCGAAGCGCATACTTTTCTTCTTCGCTCTTCAGGGCCGCTGCTTTTTCTGTAAAAGTTTTTGCCTCACTTTCATGCTCCAAAGCTGCTTTTAGATGTTCCGCCGCCTGAATCTCTTTCTCTTCTGCCGACTGCAGATTTTTCTTTGCACCCGCCAGCATCTTTTCTGTTTCTACAAGGTCTTCCCGCTTAGCCTGCAGCGTATCATAAACCGGCTTTATTGTATAGGTTGCGGCTTTTCTTTTTTGCAATGTCCTTTTTAGACCGGACATTTCATCCTTTTTTGCTTCCAGTTCCTGCCTTTGGGTTTCCAGTTCCTTAAGCTTTTTTAAAATAGCATTATTGGATTTTGCAGTGGCAAGAGCTTTCGTCTTTTCTTCCAGTATTTTTTCCTCTTCTTTTAACTTCAGATCTGCAGTTTTAAGCATTTCTTCATCTTCAGCAAGAATCTGCTCCAGGAGATTCAGGAGCTCTTCCAGATTCCATACACTTTTACTCTGCCCTGTCTTCTCTTTCAATTCCTCAAGTTCCTTTAAAATCCCACTCTCCGGATCTGCCTTCACTTCGCCAAAATACTGGACAACACTTGACTGTGTCTGATCCATTTTGTTCCTGTTGGCTTTCATTCTGTCCTGAAGCCTGTACTCCATATTTTTATAACCATTGGTCATAAAAATCGTTCTCAGTATCTCCGTCCGGTCTTTCGTATTGGCATTTAAAAGATCCCAGAATTCCCCCTGGGCAATCATGGCAATCTGTTTGAACTGCTTCTCATCAATATGCAAAAGCTCAAGCACCGCAGTATTCACATTGGCAAGGCCCTCAACAGGGGGCTCATCCTCACAGTAAAGTACTACATTTTCCTTTACAGAAATCACACCGGTTCCCCGTTTCTTCGGCCTGTCATAAGCCGGAGTTCTCCTGATATGATAGTTTTTTCCCTGATGGGAAAAGTAAAAATCCACATAACTTTCCACCTCCGGCTTTGCATACTCGCTCCGGAAATTTTTACTGTCCCGGTGAGATCCGCTTGCGCATCCGTATAACGCAAAACAGATGGCATCAAAGATCGTGGTTTTTCCCGCACCTGTATCCCCGGAAATCAGAAATAATCCCTTCTGCTCAAACTGTGTAAAATCAATTTCCGGCATGGTATCTGCATAGGGACCAAAGGCACTTATAATCAGTTTAATGGGTTTCATCTGCCACACCTGCCTCTCCTGCTATTTCATGCATCACCTTAAGCTCCTCTTCCGAAATCTCACATCCATACATCATCCGGTAAAACTCCGAGATCATATCGGAAAAGCTTCTATTCTCTGTAATCTTTTCTATATCCACCTGACTGATTTCCTTTGTGTGGGAATTGTCATATTCAATTCTGACGGTATTCGGATAGGTCTGCTGGAAAATACCCATGGCATCACGGACAATGTCCTCATCCGTTAATGTCACATAGATAAAATCCTCCGGATCCGTTATATTTTCCTTTGCCAGAAGCTGTTTCATGGTTCCCCGGATGTGCCGTAAATCCCGTTTAGGTTTTAAGGAAATCAGCGTGGTCTCCACGGTTCCATCGGAACTTACCGTCACCATCGGCACCGATTTGTCATGCTCCGCTTCGCTCAGCGAGTACTTAAGAGGCGAACCGGAATAGCGGACTTCTTCCCGCCCGATTTTCTGTCCGGAGTGAATATGCCCTAATGCCACATAGTTAAACGCATCAAAGCAGTCATATCCCACCATTTCCACAAGTCCCACATTCTGCACACCCAGTCCCTCGGAACCGGAAAGCTCCGGTGTTTCGCCTTTTCCCCCTACAAACTGGTGGGCGACCAGAAGATTTACTTCTTCCGGATTCACCTCACTTTTTTCAATCGCCACCCTGACCGCCTGGTCATAGTTTTCAATGGACTCCTCCGGATAAAAATGCTTCACCTGGGATGCTTTTATAAACGGCATCAGGTAAATATTTACCCTGCCGGTTTCATCCTCCAGAACATGCTTGTGGAGTCTTCCGTCATATTTTGCCGAGAGAAAAACCCCATTGGACGCAAAAAGACTGGATCCAAAATTCAGTCTCTCGTCCGAATCATGATTTCCCGTTACCGCATAAATTTTGATCTTTTTCGCCACAAGACTGCGGATAAAATAGTCAAACAGACTCACCGCCGCCTCAGAGGGAATGGATTTATCATAAATATCCCCAGCAATTAGCACCGCATTTATTTTGTTTTTAACAGCAATGTCTGTGATTTGATCCAGAATATATTTCTGATCTGAGATAAGGTCAAAATCGCTTAATGATTTGCCGATATGAAGATCCCCTAAATGTAAAAACCGCATTCAGACTTCTCCTTTCCTGTGTTGAATGATAGAAGGGACTGCCTTTGTATCAGCAGTCCCCTTCTTTTTATTGATGCTCTTTCAGCCATCTCAGCGCACTTGACACAAGCAGTGCACTTCCGATTGGCAGGATATCCTCGTTAAATACTACATGATCATTGTGCATCGGCTTTCCGTAAAGCTCGTTTTCCTGGGCTGTACCGGCCCCCAGAAGAATATAGCTGCAGGGAATCTCATAGGTATAGGAGGCAAAATCCTCGGAACCCATGCCACCCTGATTAAAGACTACAACCCGGTTCGGATCATAGGCATCCTTAATATAATCAGCAATGGTCCGGGTCATTTCCTCATCGTTGTGAAGAGGTGGTGCCGAGGAAATCTCAGTTACCGCTGCCTCGCCTCGGAATAAAGCTGCCGTCTGGGTGGAAATCTCCTCGATTCTCTTATAAATCTGTGCAGACAGGTCACGATCCAGAGTACGAATGGTACCCTCCATAACCACTTCCTCCGGAATAATATTCGGTGCTTTTCCACCTTCAAATTTTCCGATGGTAACAACCGCCGGCATAGTCGGTGTGACTTCCCGGGCTATAATTTCCTGCAGAGCGATAAACACATGGGCTGCAATGTTGATTGGGTCAACACCGTTTTCCGGCATAGCTCCATGACAGCCCTTTCCTTTTACCTTGATCCGAAACAGGGTACAGCCTGCCATGCAGGTACCCAGTCCACAGAGCACCAGTCCTGACGGAGTACCGGAATTCACATGCAGTGCCATACCGGCATCCACCTTCGGATTTTCAAGTACGCCGGCCTTTAACATGGTTTTTGCACCGGTAAAACCTTCCTCGTCCGGCTGGAACACAAGCTTTATCTTTCCACATATTTCCTTCTGATGCTCCTTTAACAGCTTTGCTGCACCAAGAAGCATGGTGGTATGCATATCATGTCCGCAGGCATGCATGCAGTTGTTTTCGGATGCAAAAGGAACCGGAGCCTCCTCTTTTATAGCAAGGGCATCCATATCCGCCCTAAGCAGAAAGGTTTTGCCCGGCTTGTCCCCTTCTATCACAGCTACGATACCGCTCTCACAGATTTCCCGGGGCTCATATCCAAATTCTTTTAATTTGTCCATCACAAAAGCTTTTGTCTTTGGAAGGGCAGGCCCCACCTCAGGACACTGATGAATGGAACGGCGAATGCCCACCAGTTCCTCCTGTAACTTTTTGGCTTCTTCGAAAATTGTACTCATAAATTTTCCTCCTGTTTTTATTTATAATCAATCCCCATAATTTTCAAACTTATTCCTTCACTTCATATCATAATGATATGAGGGTCAAAAGGTATTTTGGCCCTTGTATCATCATAATAAGTAATGAGTCAAGAATAATACAAATAAGGAGCAAAATCAAGATGCAGCTGCCGTAAACCTTGAACTTTGTGACCTATGGGTTGCTGTATACAGGGATAATTCCTTGAAAAAAACCGGCAGTACCCGTATAATAATAAGTAGTTTCAGAAAAATACATGCCTTAAGATACAACACAAAAAGTAATTTCACATGTTTATCACACACGAGAAAAGGGAATCATGCCTATGAAAACACAGTACACTATTCACGATGTCGCAGCCTTACTTGACATATCAACAGATGCTATTCGACTATATGAAAAAGAGGGATTAGTCACACCTTTACGCGATCCCGTTAATGGCTACCGGTATTACCAATTTGACCAGATTCACCGTATTATGGGGATTTCCCTCTACCGCCAGCTTGATGTAGGTATCGCGGAAATCCGGGAGCTTCTTGAAGACGATTCCTTTCCGGACGTCTGCGACCATTTTGCGCATTATATCGAGGAGAGTGAACAGGAAATCACCCGTCTTAATACGCGTATGGAAAAGCTGCGCTTCATGAAGGCACATCTGGAAAGTCTGAACGAGGGTCTTGACAAATATCAGATCCACATCCTGCCAAAATGTTATATCGTCTATCATCAGGATCACGCCCTGCATCTTTATAAGGAGATTCAAAAACTAATCACCTCACCAATTTTTTCCTTTGGAAATTTCTGCTACCGGTTGCAGCAGGATGAGGCTGGGCAATTTACCAGCAAAGAGCTGGAATTTATTATTCGCGAACCCATGTTTGAACTGACCCCATGGGAAAAGGCTGCCTCCTCGCTGCCATCGCGGGAAAGCTGTCAGTGTCTCTACACCGTCAAGTGCACCTCTGATTTTTCCACATGGGATATGCAGGAAATGCTTGACTATGCAAGGGAAAACCATATCCAATGTGACAATACAGCCTATGCCTTTTATGTATATAGTCTGATGCAGGAAGATATAATCGGAGACTACTACGAAATTTTTCTGCCAATTTTATAAACACTACTTGACCTTAGACCCACTCCAACCCTTATTCTAATTCTTGTAAAGAAGTCCATTATCCGTCAGCTGACTCAGATAGCCGATATGTAATTTAACCACTAACTACATAGATTTCCCGAAATGCAGGAATAAATAGAATGGGGGTTGTACTATGAATAACACAGATCTTACCTTTGAAGAAAAAGCTTTAAAACGTGCCAACTATGCACTGACATCATCCATTGCCTTTGTGGGCGGCCTGATGATTCTCATGTATCTTGGTCTGATTATACAGGGATTTAAAGTTTCACGCTGCCTGATTATCGCTGCTATGATTGCTGCACCAACCATTACATCCGTTATTTTATATGTAAAAAATCCATTGTCCAGACGTTTTCGCTACGTTGCCTTTGGAATCTTTCTGATTTCCTTTGAGGTAGCATGCTTATCATCACAGATTTTTATTTATAATCTTTTTATATATCCGGTCATCATCACCATGATCATGTATTTTGATATGCATATGGAAATCCGTATGGGCATCCTCGCACTGGTTCTCTGCATCCTAAACGGCATCTATTCCTATTTCGTTCTGGGCTGCCGGAGCCGGCAGCAGAAAAACGAGATTATGATGGCATGTACCCTTGCTTTTATTCTGGGCATCTGTGTCAGCCTGGCCGCAAAGGTCGCATGGCTCCACAGTCAGGAAGAGATGGCTGAATTTGCAGCGAACAGGAAGATGCAGGAGGATATGATGAATTCCATCATCACAATCGGTCACTCTGTCAATTCCTCCACCCAGTCCATTCACTCTCTGGTAGAAGAACTGACCGAGTCTACCGATTCTGTGAACACCGCAATGTCTGATGTAGCAGTCAGTATGGAAAGTACTTCGGCGAGCATCCAGGAACAGGCAGAGGTAGCCGGACGGATTCAGGATATTATCAACGAAACTGTGGAAATGACGGATGAGCTTGAAAAAATCTCAAGAGAAACCCGTGCCAGCGTCAAGGCCGGTCAGGCACTTGTGGGAAATATCGTTGTGCAGACGGAACAGATCGAGCAGGAAAACACTATGGTAAAGGACAACATGTCCCAGCTTCATACCCATACCAAAGATATGCAGAAAATTATCGGCATCATCCAGCAGATTTCCGCCCAGACCAATCTTCTGGCTTTAAATGCTTCTATCGAAGCTGCCCATGCCGGAGATGCCGGAAAAGGTTTTGCAGTGGTAGCAGAGGAAATCCGTATTCTCGCGGAACAGACCAAAAAGTCCACGGAGAGTATCGAGGAGATTATCTCCAAACTAGACCAGAATGCAGCAGATACCATTGAATCCATGGATCTGGTAATGGATAAGATCAATGGTCAGGTATCCATGATTCACGAAATTGAAGAAGGGTTTAACGGAATCCGCTCCGGAATGTCTGATTTAAAGGAGAACTCTATCCACATGAGTGAGCAGATCCGTACCTTAAAGGAGTCCAACGATTCTCTGGTGGACAGCACCAACAATCTCTCCTCCACCAGCGAAGAAGTCAGTGCCTCCGCCGAGGAAACGAATGCCATGTGTGCTGACAATGCAGACCGCTTCAAGACCATCAATCAGGTTCTGACCGATCTTACAGCAGAGACTGCACGAATGGATAGTCTGATTAACGAATATCATCTGATAAGAGAAAAGGATGACCCTGGGGAATCTATAAAGATTGATGCCACACTTCATGATGCTCAGCTGCAGCCCCATATGGTATGATAGATTTCCTGTCAAAATCCGAAGGCCAATCAGACTGCTAACTTCTTACAGTTTAAGGTCCACCTGAATATCTTTTCCGCTGCCCTCCAGCAGTTCTTTAAAATCGGTTCCATCTGTTGGTTTTCCCGCAACACTTCCGTAATGGGTTGGAACCACTGCCTTCGGCTTCATTTTCTGTATTAACTCAGCTGCATGCTTAACGCCCATGGTAAACTGACCGCCAATTGGGACCAGCGCGACATCGCAGTTTACCTTCCGGATTTCCTCGTTGGAGTCAGTATCCCCGGAGACATAATAACTGACACCGTCCATCTTAACCAGATAGCCGAGCCAGCGTTTTGTCTTCGGATGATATGGCTTTATCTTATTATAAGCCGGAATCGTTTCAATGAGCAGCTTTCCCAGTTCATGAACTGTCCCAGGCCGGTAAAACTCACATTTTTCATCCGGAATTCCGGACTCCTTCAGAGCTTTTTCCTTCATGGATTCCGGTGCCACCAGAATCGTTCCTTCTTTTTTTATATTTAAAATGGATTCCGGCTGAAAATGATCATAGTGTTCATGGGTAATAAAAATCACATCCGCATCATTCTTCTGCTCCTTAATCTCATAAGGATCAAAATACAAAATCTGGGATCCTGCAATTCTGATACTGCTGTTCATGTTTACTGAGATATTATCTGTGCTAATCATCTTGTCTCTCTTTCTATCTTAAAGTTGATTCTCTATTTAACCGCATATCTTACAGTATAGCGGATTTTGAAAGAAATTACAATGTCTCAGTTTTTCTATAACGCAGAATCAGCTTTGGAATCCTCCCCGAAATTGTAATCATTTCCCGGGAGAATTGCGTTTAATAAAATTCCTACAATCGCAGCAATTGCAAGAGCCGTCAATGTAATTGAGGTTCCACCAATGGTAAATGTAATTCCCTGGGAGAAACCAAGACCGCTGACAAGAATGACACCTGCAATGATCAGATTTCTTGATTTCGTAAAATCCACATGGTTTTCCACAACATTGCGGACGCCAATGGCAGAAATCATACCATAAAGCACAAAACTGACTCCGCCGATAATAGCGTGTGGCATGGTTCCGATAATCTCAGAAAATTTCGGAATAAAGCTCAGGATAATGGCATAGACAGCTGCAAGGCGCACAACCTTAGGATCATGGACTCTGGATAATTCCAGCACCCCGGTATTCTCACCATATGTGGTATTAGCCGGTCCACCAATCAGAGCCGATAATGAAGTTGCAATACCATCCCCAATCAATGTACGGTGCAGGCCCGGATCCTCCAGGAAATTTTCACCAACTGTTGCGGAAATTGCAGACATATCTCCGATGTGTTCCATCATGGTAGCAATCGCAATGGGTGCCATGACAAGAATTGCCGTCAGGTTAAACTTGGGCAGACGAAAAGGGGGAATTCCCAGGAAAGGAGCTGCTGCAACACTGGTGAAATCAAAAATCGGTGTTCCCCCCGGATTGGTAACTCCCAGAAAATGCAGAATTAACGCGAACGCATAGGAAATTACAACCCCCATAAGAATCGGGATAATCTTAAACATTCCCTTTCCCCAGATATTAAAAATAACAATAACCGCCAGTGCTGCGATGGCAAGCAGCCAGTTTTCGGAAGCATTGCTTACCGCCGACGGTGCAAGGCTTAAACCGATACAGATTATGATAGGTCCCGTAACTACCGGTGGGAGAAACCGCATGACAACCTTTACACCAATCAGTTTGATGGCCAGCGCAAGGATCAGATACAACAGACCGGCTACAAGAATACCACCGCAGGCATACTGAAGCTTTTCTACATCCGGCATATTCGCAAAAATTCCGGTATCCAGACTTGCGATGCTGGAAAATCCTCCCAGAAAAGCAAAGGAAGATCCTAAAAATGCAGGGACCTTAAGCTTGGAACATAAGTGGAAAAACAGAGTGCCAAAACCGGCACAAAACAGTGTTACCTGAATGGAAAGCACCTGACTTACACTATGAAAAGATGCATTTACCAGAATAGGGACAAGAATGGTTGCACCAAACATGGCAAACATATGCTGCAGTCCCAGAAGCAGCATTTTAGGGACACCAAGGACACTGGCATCCCTAATAATATCTTTTTGTTGATTCATTTTATTAAATCCTCCTTTTTCTCTTGGTCAATTTTATCCGGTACACAAAATAATCAGTTATTTGTATCTATTCCGTGTACCAGCAAGGACTCATACTCACCAGCCGGCATTGGTCTGGCAAACAAAAATCCCTGAATATCATCACAATGCAATTTCTGCAGATAGACTAACTGCTTGTCATTTTCCACTCCTTCAGCGGTAATATGAAGTCCCATCTGCTGTCCCATGCAGATCACATGATACAAAAGGGTCTCCCCATTCTCCTCACCGATGTGGTCAATCAGGCTCTTGTCCAGTTTCAGTGTATCAAAACACTTCATACTTAAAACTGCAAGGGAGGAATAACCGGTTCCGAAATCGTCCATAAGAATACGGACTCCCATGTTTCGGAATTTTCCCAGCACATCTAAAATGTCATTTTTCCCCTCCATGGCCGTCTCGGTCACTTCGATTTGAACATACTCAGGCTCCAGCTGATACTCTTTTAAAATATTTCCATATTTCTCCACAAGATCTGAATAATATAAGGATGCCCTGCTTAAATTCACAGAAACCGGCAGGATATGATATCCCTGTCTCTTCCACAGGCTCTGCTGCCGGCAGACACTTCTGAACATATACTCGTCCAGCCTGGCTATCATTCCATTTTTCTCAAACAGGGGAATAAAGCGTCCCGGTGAGACCATGCTTCCATCCTTATTTCTCCAGCGGACCAAAGCTTCACTTCCTACAATTTCAGCCCCATCTGCGCTGTATTTCGGCTGATACCACACCTCAAATTCTCTCGCAGCCAAAGCCTCATCAAAGCGTTCCTCCATGCTCTGTTCTTCCAGCATTTCATCATGGTTGATTTCATCATAGAACATATAACACTTGGTACGGTCACTTTTCAGATAATTACAGGCAGTCTGAGCTTTCATATATCCATCTTCAACCGATTCATTCTCCTTAAGCTCATAGATTCCATATTTGGGATATACACCCGGAACCTGCATATTCTTTGCAAGCGCATGAATCTGTTTTGTTATCCGGTCAACCCTGTCCAGAAGTTTTTCCTTATTCTTTTCTGCCAGAAACAAAATAAAATGATCTTCCTGGACTCTTGCCGCAGTCTCATTTGATTTGGCAGCATCCTGCAGGACTTTCCAGGTATCCATAATCATGGCATCACCAGCTGCCCGACCCGCGGCAATATTGATATTGCTGAAATTCTGAATATCCAGAGAAATCAGATATCCCTGCCTGTTACGCAAAGCTCCCATCACAAAACAGAATTTTGCAAAATTCGCTCCCCCCGTAAGAGAATCCGTATACGCAAGGCGCATGGCCTCCCTGCGCTGCTTTCTGAATATCCCCACCGTAAGAAAAACTCCTGCCAGAATACAGACAATCACAATCGCATCCATACGGTAAAGGGTCTCTCTGACGGTGTCCAGCCGCTGATCAAAATAATTCTTCGGTACCACGGTAAACATATACCAGGTAACATCCCCATCCATTAACGGAACCGGTATTGCATAATAATAATCCGCCTCATTCAAATATAAGATTCCGCTGGCCTTATTTCCTGCACGAAGCTTCTGCCACATCTCCTTAACACTGTCACTGTTTTTAGGGTTTGCTGCCAGCATATTGGAAAAATTGGCTGCCAGCTCCAATTTATCATTGCAGGGGCTGACCATGATGCTTCCATTTTCATTAACAGCAAAGCTGCATCCCTCACCATCAAAACTTCTCATTTGAAGGGAATCATTAAAAGCATCCGAGTCATAGGTCATACACGCAACTCCCTGAACCTGACCGGCTTCATCCTTCATGGGTATACTCATCACAGTTACATTACCGTGCTCATCACTCATGGCATCCTGCAGTACACCGGAAACAGAACTTTTTCCCTGCATTCCGCGCTTAAAGAAATCCCGCCGTGACAGATTCGTCGTGGCTCCATCCGTGGAAACCGTCATTCCATCCGTCTGACAAAACCCCAGTCTCTTTAATCCATATTCCTCCACAAACCTCTGATACTGCATAACCGTCTCTGCCTGATCCGTGTCAGACACCAGCTCTGAAGCCAGTCCTTTCAGCAGAAGTTCATTGCTGTGAATCTGATTCTTCAGGGCAATCTCATTTTGATGCGCAACATCCTTAAGATTCTGTACCAATTGTGTATGCATCTCTTCTTCCATTTTGTTTGTGAAGAAAAGTACTGTAAATAACACGAGTATTCCAATCGGTATCACAATCAGTGTTGCTACTAAAAGTCTGGTTTGTTTTCTGTTCTTTTCTCTCATAAGTATAACCTCATACATGACCGAATCAACCTGTCTGATTTTAGAATAGTATATTTTATTCATGATTGCAAGAATAACTGATTGAAAATGTCACTCATGCATTGTATTTTGTGCAATAAAGTGCTATAATAACAAAAAGTTTTGCGTAAAATTTACATATTCGATGTTTTACAAAGGAGGCGTCTCTATGAAACTAAGAACAAGAATTGTTTTACTTGCTTTACTTCCCGCAATCTGTGTCAGCATGATCCAGTTTGCATCCTCCACGTTCCAATTAGAACGCGGAACAATGGACGAAGCCTATGAAGGTATGCAGGCCACCGCAGTGATGGTGAACACTCTGCTGAATACTCTGGGAAACGAAGGGGAATACCAGTTAAGAGACCAAAGCCTGTATGTCGGGGAAGCCAACCTGTCAGAGGATACAGGTATTCTGGACACACTAAAGGATAAATCCGGTTACGATGTCACCTTATTTTACGGAGATACCAGATATCTGACCACTATTGTAGACGAAAACGGGAACCGCCAGCTCAATACAAAGGCATCCGGTCCGGTAATTTCGGCAGTACTGGATCAGGGGAAAGAATATGAAAGTGACAACATTGATATCCTGGGTACCAGATATGCCGGCTACTATATACCAATATACCAGACCGGAACAAGTGATGTGATTGGAATGCTTTTTGTAGGTAAAAGCTATAAGGATGTACATGCAATTGTACATAAAACCAAGGTCTATACCGGAATTGCAACCCTGTTTCTGACTATCATCATTGCAATAATCGTATATGCAATTGCCTATACTCTGGTAAAAAATATATCCCAGGGAATTTCCTATGTATCCCTGATTGAAGAGGGACACTTAGGATTTAAAATGGATAAAAAGCTCCTTACCAGAAAAGATGTAATCGGCGACCTGTGCCGCAGTATCAAAGGGCTGGAGAAACGGCTCCGCAGCATCATCGATGATGTACAGAAACAGTGTGAAGTTTTGAATGAAACTACAAACTATTCCTCGAAACAGACAGCAGATGCCATTTCCTCTGTGAAACAGATTGACCAGAATATTCAAAATATTGCAAGTAACTCCACCGCCCAGGCAGAAGATGCCTCATCTGCTGGTGACAGTGTATCTGAAATGGGAAATATGATTGAACGAACGGATGAACAGGTGGATGCCCTGACAGAAACCACCAGATCCATGTCCACTGCCTCCAATCAGGCAAAAGAAATCTTAAGGGAACTAAACGAAAATATGCGTCAGGTTCGCGAAGCAGTGCAGACAGTCTCCAGACAGACTTCCCAGACCCATGTATCTGTACAGGATGTCAGCAAAATGACCAATGTTATCACCGACATTGCCAACCAGACCAATCTCCTGTCACTCAATGCCAGCATCGAAGCCGCCAGGGCAGGCGAACAGGGAAAAGGCTTTGCCGTTGTTGCCTCAGAAATTCAGCAGCTTGCTGAACAGAGTAATAAAGCTGCAAAGGAAATACAGGAAACTCTCCACAAGCTGTGGGATGACTCAGATTCCTCAGTGGCTACCATGAATGAGGTTGAACAAATTATTGAGGAACAGGATAAGAAAATTGCAGATACCAACGCTATTTTCCAGACTGTAGAGGATAATATCGAAAACTCTATTTCCGGAATCCAGGAGATTAAGACCAAGACACATACGCTGGATCAAGCGCGTGAAAAGACTGTTCAGGTGGTACAGAATGTTGCCTCCTCTGCACAGCAGAATGCTGCCAGTACCCAGGAGACTTCTTCCTTTACTGATGAGGTAACGGAAAAGGTGTCCGGCATTGAAACAGCCATGGATGACATTAAAAATGTTATCAGCGAACTGGAGAAAAGTATTCAGGTATTCTCTCTGAATGATTAAAAATCACAGAAAAAAACCGGCTGCCAGTCATGCAGCCGGTTCTTATATCTGATTCCTAATTTGAGACCATCTTGCAACCTTGCCCTTTTCTCTGCTCTTCACATAGTATAATGACCTGTCCGCCATCATCAGTGCACTCTCCAGTCCACTGGCCCCCGCATTTTCGTACGGTGCGATTCCCACTGAACTTGTGAGCTTTAATCCCTCCACTGCAATTCTTTGTGGTGAGTCTTCTTTTAGCTGACGCTGAATATTTCCTGCAATTTTTTCAGCCAGATTTTCATCCTCCTCCGGAATCACAACAACAAATTCATCTCCACCATATCTGATTGCATAACCAAGATCCCCTACATTAATCTGGATAATATCCGCAAACACTCTCAAAATAGAATCCCCTACATTGTGTCCATATGTATCATTATACTGTTTAAAATTATCCAGATCCATATAGAGCAGTACCCCGTTGTCCGCAATCCCATCCTTTAGAATCTTATTAAATCCCATTCTGTTGTAGATTCCAGTCAGCTGATCCGTAAAAGCTGCCTTTTCCAGCTTCTCATTCATAATACGAATCATATTGTTATTATTAATCCTGTCAATTTCCTCATCCAGCTGACTGATGGCAAACTTAATCACTTCAAGATCATTGTCATCCGGCAGTTTCCGGTTTTCTGTAAAACTCCTGTGGACATCGATGGTGGCAGCAAAAACTCTTGTTAATGTGCATCCGCTGTATACTGGAATACCCAGAATTGTAGCGACATCATCTCCTCCTATTTTTTCAGTCACTGCAGTATATCTTTGAAAACTTTTATCCAGTCTGCTTGCCATGAATTCCACTTTATAGGTTCTGAAAAATTCCATCAATTCTGTTGTCTCTTCATAACTTAATGCAATATTTTCACTCATATATGTGAAATCAGGGCCTTCCGGCTTATTTTCTATAAAAAGGACTTTGTCAAAGCTGAATGTATTCCGTATCAGATTCATAGTCTGTTTTATAACATCAGAGACCGTATTTCCCTTTCTCCCCATTAAATTATGACATAACATCATAAAATCAATATCTTTTTTTCTCTTCCCCAGTTCAATCTCGGCCCCCACATACTGGCAGACATTCATAATAGCCCTAACCGGCAGCTCGTTTACCTTATATACGATTCCGCTGTCATAGGGCTCCTGATCAAGTTCGGATTTTAACTTCGTCGCCTTCAAATTATACCCATGGCTGACACAATACTCATAGGCTTCCCTTAATATACTTTCCCGCTCGCTCTCCTGACCCGCCTTCTTTAAATATGCTCCGTAAAAACATGCAAAATCTGTATAAGCATAGAACTGAATTCCATCATTCTTTTTCATATACTGACAGGCCAAAGCAAAATGATTTTTTGCTTTATCCATTTGATTTTCATAGCTGAATAAGTTCGCTTTACAAAGGTGGTACAGGAATAAATCCTCAATCCATAATTCTTCCTCACTCTCTTCATCCTTATTCAGTACATAAGACAAAATCATCTCCATTTTGTCTACGCAGTAGTAACAGTCCAGATACTGTCCCTGCTTGTAATAAGCCAATGCAAGGATTCCATACATCTTGGAGGTATTACAGATTCTCAGGCCCTGAATATGAATGAATTTCATTACCTTTAAAAGCAGTTCGATGCACTCTATAACTTTCTCATTTAATCCTGCCACATAGTAATTCGTGAACATATTATAAAGTGTCTCTGCAACATCCTCTGCTCTCTTATTCTCAATCAGGATTTCCAGGCCTTTCTTAAAATACTCATCCGCTTTCTCATAATCCTCTAAAATAATGGCATTATACCCCAGTCCAACACAGGTATGTGCAATTCGGACGGGTTTATCCTTATCAATAATCTGCAGTCTTTTTTCATACATTTCTCTGACATATTGATAGCAGCCCAGGGACGAATAGAGAATAATATTTTTCATATATGCATTTAATAACAGGTTATTATTCCCTAATCGCTTTCCAATCTCAATCCCCATATTGAAATGGATTGGTTCCTTTTCTCCACTTCCGATCAGCTTCACTGATTCCGCATCATTGTCATATCCAAACACATACATATAGGCCAGAAAGTTCTCATTTCCGAGTTTCTTTGCCCGCGCTAACACACCCTCATCAATCTGAAAAGTGAAATTACACCGGAATAATTCTTTCAAACTGCCATAAGAAGCCAGTGTGTCAACAATCTGAGCATTCATTAACAGGCGTTCATCATCCATTTTCTCAGCCAGCTCGATACAGCTATTGGCAAACTTATGGGTCAGTTCGGACTCCTCCATGAGTAAATGTGCTTTCGCTGAAAAATAGTGATAAACATACTCCCTGTAAAGGTTAATATCGTTGTAAAAAAGAGGAACCATTTTCTCGCAGACTAACAGGGCATCCTTGTAATCTCCCATGCCCAAATATACCATTCCCAGAAGCTCTAGGATTTTAAACTTATGATCGTCACAGACTTTAGAATCGATTCTGTACATAAGGCTGACAATAATATCGAAATAATATTTCGCATCCTGAAATGCCTGTAAATGCACCATATTGCTGAGGGAAATGATGTAGGAATCCATCATGCCTTCGTTGTAACCAAAGGTATCCGGGACATCCGGATTCTGAACCACATCACTGTTTTCCGCCACCAGAAACATTTTCCCCTCTTCAGCCTTTTTCATAAGTTTATGCCACTCATCCTGGCAATACTCCTTCACCAGAAAGGTCTCGCCATAGGTAAAGATAAATCGAATTTTATCTTCTTTTCCAAATATTCTGTTTAAAAACCGAAGAACACAGACAGGTGCCATATGGAGTCTTCCGATTACAAAGACAATTTCTTTGTCTCCCGCGATGTATCGCAATGATGAATACAGAGATTCCATGATCCGGTCCTCTTCGTACTCATATTCATTCATCATCACTTCCAGTTTTCTTGTACAAACACCATCCTTAATATAACTGCAGAAGACTTCTCTCTGTAATGAATATACCCCACAATTTTCCACAAATTCTTCCACTGAATATGTGTCTGCAAAATCAGAGTCATATGCCTGCCTGATCCACAGCATAAAAGGTTCGTATGCCTGCTTCATATCAGACAGGGCATACTCGTAAAAAAACAGCTTTACGGTATCTTTGTTCGGAAGATTGTTATAAATTTTCTCAATGTCTGCCGTACTTATTTCCTGCTGTTTAAAAAAAACAGCCTTCTTACTTAATGTTTCCAGATATGACGTTACCATTCTGGTAACATATTCCCTGTTTCCCATACCTTCTCCATTTCGTATACTGATACATCCATCCTTTGCGAAAAGCTTCACTTTCCTAATATGGCCTCACTATTCCTTACATACGTCTACCCATTCGGCATTTCCGCAGGCATTTTCCAATTCTGCAATCGTTAATTTTACAGCACTGTGATCGTTTCCTGCTGCGGGATAAACCTCGTCAAACTTTTTCAGGCTCTCATCCAGATATACCCGGACACCCTCTTTGATTCCAAATGGACACACCCCTCCCGGTGCATGTCCGATATACTGTTCCACCTCATCAAAGGGTATCATCTTCGCTTTTGTGTGAAACGTATCCTTATATTTCCTATTGTCAATTCGGGCCGTTCCCTCTATGACAATCAGCACAGGAAGGTCATTTTGCAAAAAGGACATGGTCTTTGCGATCATTCCCTCCTCTACTCCAAGTGCTTCTGCCGCCAGCGACACAGTCGCGCTGGACTGCTCAAGTTCTATGATATGGTCTTCATATCCTTTTTCTTTCAAATAAATCTTTGCTTTTTCTAATGACATCTTATTTTCTCTCTCTTAATCTCTTTTTTAAAAAGCAGCAAACCACACGAACGATCTGCTGCTTAACTTCATACAGATATTCAATCCCCTTTTGACTGGAAATACACAAATAACTCAATCCCCGCAGTGGAAATCGACATCAAAAATCCTAATACCCCCAGCAGCGGATCCGCATAATTCCACAGAATTACCGCAGCTATGGCAAACAATAGACTCAAAATCATCCGTCCAATAAAATCTCTTTTCATACATATCCCTCATTATGCTTCCTGTTTCATCCTGTTGCACCGAATATCATATCTCTGGTATATCGGGTCTAGACACCGGATAAAAAGTTTCTGGTGTACTGTCTAGTAAGCATCATCATGCTTCAGCAATACCAGAAATGTCTTGAAGATAATCTTAAGATCCAGCCCTAATGTCCAATTATCTATATATTCGGTATCCAATTGCACAATTTCATCAAAACTCTTTATATTGCTTCTGCCGCTTACCTGCCACATACCGGTTAATCCCGGCTTTATACTGATCCGGCGCCATTGCTTTCTCCCATACTTCTCAACCTCGTCCAATGTAGGTGGTCTTGTTCCCACCAGACTCATGGTTCCCTACAGAATATTGAAAAACTGCGGCAGTTCATCAATGCTGGTCTTGCGGATAAACTTTCCCACCCGGGTGATGCGGGGATCATCCTTGATTTTAAACATGACCCCTCCCTCCAGTTCATTCTGTGACAGGAGGTCTTTTTTCCGTTCCTCCGCATCAATATACATACTTCGAAACTTATAGATTTTAAAATGTCTGCCATTCTGCCCCACTCTGGTCTGCTTAAACAGAACAGGCCCCGGTGAATCCAGCTTGATTGCAATTGCCGTCACCAGCATAATCGGAGAAAACACAATCACACCAATCAGACCGGCAACAATATCCATAGCCCTCTTGATAAACTGCTCGTATGTATTCAGTGTAACCGTATGAAAAGCAATGACCGGATATGTACCAACCGTGGAGACGTAATAATTGGCTCTCCGCCGTTTATAGAAATCCACTATAAGACGAACTGTCACCCCCATATCAATACAGAGATCCACATATTTTTGCGTAAAGGAAATTTCTTCACCATTCTTCTGAATAATGTAAATCTGATCCAATTGATATGTACGAATCAGATCTTCCAGTTCATCGAGATATCCAATAAAACGTGAATCTGACTCTGCCTCTTCCTTTGTCATGGCAATAAAACCAACTGTCTCCAGCTGTATATTCGTCTTATTCAGAAAATAACGAAACTTGTTAAAATATCCGATCTTTCCAACAAAAGCAGTTCTCGGCACATCATTCTTATGGATTATGCGGGAAATGGTCCGATACGCAAACATTTTTATGCAAACCAGTACATACGCAATAATCAGATAAATATAATAAAACCGGAATGTTGAAGCATCAGCCTCTGCAATCAAATTCATAATCAGCAGCGTTACAGCTGCAGACAGAATGCACCTATAAGGATAAAAATATCAACCAGAAGCTGTTCTGTATCCGTGTTGGCACCTGAGTTTGTCCTATTCATTTTATTCCTTTCTGCCTCTGTCGCTTATTCACTTCATCTCTTCTCATTCGTTGTATATCTGCCATTTATTATACTACATTATTATCTAAAAATAAACAAAGCTTTTTGATTCTCAGCAGTTGACTTTTCTCCTGCAGCTTGCTATATTGTTATTCGTCAGAAAATGAGCTTCAAATGATATCATAATTATAAAATCAAAACGCACATGATTGGAAATGAGGTTTTTATGAAGGATTTTTTCACTACCACCGTTGGAGCCTGGGATGACGGTTCCGTAAGAATGACTGCCCCCGGCATTGCCATTGTGATTGCAGTCATCGCTTTACTAATTATTATTGCAGCCATTGTCCGTCAGAGAAAATCGGCAAAAAAGATGGTTCTTACCACAAAACAGCTTGTTTATTCTGCTGTTGCTATCGCACTTGCAGTTGTCTGCTCCATGATTAAGTTTGCCAACCTGCCTATGGGAGGCTCTGTTACTTTATTCAGTATGTTGTTTATTACATTGATTGGATACTGGTATGGTCCTTATGTAGGAATTATGACAGCTGTAGCTTACGGTCTTATTCAGTTTGTTATGGAACCGATTTTTTATACCCTTCCGCAGATGCTCTTAGATTATCCACTTGCTTTTGGTGCTCTGGGTCTCGCAGGATTTTTTGCAGGTAAAAAACATGGTCTCCAGATTGGATACGTTGCCGGTGTGTTGGGACGTTACGTATTTTCCGTTATTTCCGGTGTTATATTTTTCGGCTCTTACGCTCCGGAAGGAACTCCGGCGATTATCTACTCCCTGGGCTATAATGCTACTTACCTCGTACCGGAAGCAATTGTTACCCTGATTCTGATCACTCTTCCACCAGTTGCCAAGGCTCTCGGTCAGGTTAAAAAGTCCGCAGTGAATGAGTAATTGTAAGTATTATTTTCCCTCATAGTAAAGAAATATAATACTCTGGTTATATCATGATGTGAACAACTGGACAAGTCGAAATCCGAAAGATTTCTGTGCCGTAGTGTAATATCTCAGAATAGTTCAGGATGTTTCTCCAATGCATCTGCTTCTGTTATTTCACGAACTACGCGGCACGGAACTCCCACTGCAAGCGAATTTGATGGAATATCTCTTGTAACTACACTTCCCGCACCAATAACACATCCATCACCAATCGTAACTCCTCCGCATATGGTGACATTTCCCGCAATCCAACAATTGTTGCCAATAATAATTGGTTTAGCATATTCTTTATCGGTAGGAGTGCCGTCCTGTTTCAAATACTGATTTCTGTCCTGCCAGCGAAGCGGATGTATCGGAGTGAGAAGCGAAACGTTAGGGCCAATGAATACATTCTCGCCAATTACAACCGGGCAGCAATCAACACATGTAAAATTAAAATTTGCATAGGAATTTGCTCCGATGGATGTAAAGCAGCCATAATCGAATTGAACAGGGCCTTGAAGATAAAAGGAATCACCAACTATCCCAAGCTCCTTAATAATCTCTGAACGCTTTTCATCTGTTTCAAGAAGCTCATTGTATTCTTTACTAAGTCTATGGGCTTTTGTTCTTAGTTCCACAAGTTCCTTATCGGAAGGGTCATATATTTTGCCCGCTATCATTTTTTCTTTTTCAGTCATATTTTATGTCTCCTTCATATTCCATTTTTGTTCCCGTATAATTCTTAGATTCATAGTACATATATGTAAATATCCCAATAAATATGGATATTCTTTTTTCCTTTGACCATGATCAGGTAACTGCATTCGTTCTGCTCCATATATGCCAGATTTTTCTTAGGAAGTTCACGGTTATGGGTACATTATTATTTTACACTTACAAGACTTCACTACGATGCCATTGCCTCATCGACATCTCCGTCGCGGCTGTTTTCCCTTATGGTTCCGTCTTCATTCACGGTAAGGTCAAAGGTTATAGTGTACATGGTTTTTTCGCCGTTTCGGTACCTCATAGTCACTGTCAGATCCCCGGGGTTATCGGCTGTAAGCTTGTATATTGACCAGTAGCCCACGTCCTCATCGTAAACCTTGTCCTGCTCGGTCTTGACCTTGCCGTCTCCTTTACACTCCATTTCCCATTTGTATTGGGGAGCGGATCTGTTTGCCAGCTGAATCTGATATTCTTCGTATGTATACTCGTCATAAAAGCTCAGCCACACACCATTATGACCAAGCCGCATCCGGCCCTTTTCCAGAAGCTCATACTCCAGTTCATCCTTTTTCCTAATATCCCAGCATGAAGGCGGATCAAAATCATCGCCTTCGCAGCTGATACTAAGAACACCCTTTGAGCCGTCCTCCGAAGTCCCCAGAGTGCCTGAAATCCCCGGGTTTCCACAGGTGTCATACATACTGAATGAACCATCATCATTAATATACAATGCATAAAATCCAGTAGTTGTCGTGCCATCAGACGCCATCTCTTCACAGTCCCAGTTTCCCACGAGTCCCCCGGGCACCACTTTTTCCGAGCATCCACAAAGACAATACAACATAAGCATCAATATGCCAAAATAAGCAATGAGCGATTTCCTCATTTTCTTTACTTCCCCTCTTGTACATCAGTCCATGTACAATTTACCTCCGGCAAATGGACCGACGTCGCATGTCAGATTTTTATAGAAAACCTGACACAGTCTCTTCTATTTGTGATGATTATATCACACCATTGGTACAATTGAACAGCAAAAGTTCCCGATTCGGGCAGATATTTGACATTATTCCAGATGACAACGGTTATGAAGATGTTAATCAGAAGGCAGGAGTTCACAATTATTTGCATTTTGTGGGAATAAGATTTTAAAATTATAGTGCGACAAAGGTGGTAATAATGCCGAAAATTTGATATAATAAGAATTATATGATGTGAGTGTCAAAAGTACTTTTTCCACTCACTGATATACGAATTGCTCCGTTGCTTCGCAAGTCTACGCTTCGCTCCGGTCGGCGCAGAGCAGACATCCACTGGATGTCTTGCGCCCCGCAATTCTACATCATCATATATTGCAGAACTGCACGAAAAGTCATGCTCTCTATGCAATAGAAGATACTACGAATCTGA
>JALEZW010000012.1 GCA_022772675.1 Agathobacter sp.
TGACTTGTTGACCCGCTCACACATGAGGAAGTAGTGATTTTCCTTGGAAAATCAACGGATTCCGAATGTGTGTAGAATTGCGGGAGTTGCGTAGCAACGGAGCAATTCGTGTATCAAATGAGGGGCAAAATACCTTTTGACTCTCATATCATAAAATATGATGAAAGGTTCTGAATAGATACGATGAAAGATAGGTTCAGCCTGTTGGAAGGATTTGGTGAAATGGGCTGAGTTTTAATAGAGAAAGGGGAAAAAATGGAAGATGAGAATAAGATAATTATCAATAAGCTCCCCTCCAAAACCTGGTACTGGCTCAGAGTCAATGAAACCAGTCTCCCGTGGGACGAGGAGCATGAGACTGTACTTCCGGATGAAAATGTGGAGGCTGGCAGACAGCCCCTTGTCCGTTTTTCCATTACAGGGACAAAAGGGTACAGCAGAAAACAAATTCATATTCACGCAGAAAGGGGCACAGAAACCACCGTACTCATGGATTATGACGGTGCAGGCCACCTGGCAGTCAATACGGAACTTACCGTGGAAGAGGGGGCAGCGGTTCGCCTGATCCAGCTGCAGCACAGCAAAGATGCATCCGTTATTTACAATAGGGTATGGGGCGAGTGCGCGGATCATGCCAGAATCCATCTGGTGCAGATTTATCTGGGAAAAGGGGATATTTATTCTGACACCACCATCAACCTGAGTGGAAAAGGCAGCAGTTACAAGAGTGATATCGGATATATCGGGCAGCAGTCGCATATCATTGATATGAACGCTGTGGTAAACCAGATTGGGAAAAATACCGAGAGTGAAATCACCGTAAACGGCGCACTGCGTGATGCATCAAAGAAAATTTTCCGGGGAACCATTGATTTTAAGACCGGTGCCGCAGGCTCTGTGGGAAATGAACAGGAGACGGTGCTGATGCTTGGAGAAGAAGTGGAGAACAAGACCGTTCCGGTCATTCTGTGCTCCGAAGAAAATGTCGTTGGAAACCATGGTGCCACTATCGGGGAACTGGACGAGGAAACCCTGTTTTATTTTGAGAGCCGTGGAATCGGGAAAGAGCAGGCAGAGGGCATCATGGCACGGGCCGGGATTGACCGGTTGAAGCCTTTGATTGGGGATGAAGACTTCGAGAAAATGTTGGATGCAGAGCTGGGAGCCGGCACAGAGAAAAGCACCGGGCTCGGGGAGGTGTAAGATGGACGAGAAGAATACATTCAGAACAGATTTTCCTCTTATTGCGGAAAATACGACCATTTACATGGACAATGCCGCAACCTCGCAGCGTCCCCAGTGTGTCCTTGATGCGGTAAATGATTTCTACCTGAAGCACAATGCCAACCCCCTTCGGGGTACTTACCCCTTAAGCGTAGAGGCCACGGACCTTTATGAAGAGGCCCGGAAAAGCGTCCGGGATTTTATCGGTGCGGCTTCCAGCAGGGAAATTATTTTTACCAGAAATACCACCGAGAGCATCAATCTTGTGGCATACAGCTATGGACTGAACAATATCAAGAGCGGGGATGAGATTCTGGTTTCCATCATGGAGCACCACAGCAATCTGCTTCCCTGGCAGATGGTTGCCCGGCAGACCGGTACCACACTGCGGTTTCTGGAATGTCGTCCGGATGGTTCCCTGGATTTGGATGAGGTGAAATCCCTGATTACCGATAAGACGAAACTGGTTGCGATTACCCAGGTTTCCAATGTGCTGGGCATTGTCAATCCGATTCGTGAGATTGCAGCCCTTGCCCATGAAAAGGGTGCAGTCATTGTGGTGGATGGTGCCCAGAGCACACCACACATGCCGGTTCATGTACAGGAACTGGATGCGGATTTCTTCGCTTTTTCCGGTCATAAAATTTTCGGTCCCATGGGCATTGGTGTGCTATATGGCAAAAAGAAACTGCTCAAGCAAATGCCCCCGTTTTTAAGCGGTGGGGAGATGATCGACTCCGTTACCCGGGAGGGCGCAAAATATGCAGAGCTTCCCCACAAATTTGAGGCAGGCACGGTAAATGCGGCAGGAGCCGTGGGGCTAAAAGCAGCTCTGGATTATGTGCGCAGTGTCGGCTATGAGGAAATGCAAAAAAGAGAGCTGGCAGTGACCAGACGGGCACTGGAGGGGCTGAAGCAGATTCCTCACGTACATGTGCTGGGCTCTGAAAAAGCGGAGGAACACACGGGAATCCTTACTTTTACCATTGATGACGTGCATCCCCATGATGTGAGTGAGATTCTGATTTCTGACGGAATTTCCGTGCGGGCGGGGCATCACTGCGCACAGCCGCTCCTCAATTATCTCGGCGTCAGCGCGGCAACCCGTGCCAGCTTCATGTTTTACAATACAGAGGAAGAAGCGGATGCTTTTGTGAAAAGCATCGCCAGCATAAGGGAGCGAATGGGATATGGAAAATAGAAGCTTTTACAACGAAATTCTGACAGAACACAACATCCGTCCGGAGTTCAAGCATGACCTTCCGGATGCGGACATCGTATTAGAGGGTGTAAATCCCAGCTGTGGGGACGACATTTTCCTGAAGCTGAAAACAGAGGGAGATGAGATTGTGGACGGAGCCTTTGTGGGGGACGGCTGTGCCATTTCCCAGGCCTCCGCAGATATCATGCTGGGCATGATCGTAGGAAAGAAAAAGGAGGAGGCCCTTGCATTAGGCAGCACTTTTATGAAAATGATCAAAGGGGAGGCAACCCAGGAAGAGATTGAATCTCTCGAGGAGGCTTCTGCCCTGCAGGATATCTCCCATATGCCTGCCAGAGTCAAATGTGCGGTGCTGGGGTGGCGCACATTGCGGGAGGCACTGGGCGAGGAAGATGACGACGAAGAGTAAAAAATGGTTGACACATATGGAAAATAGGTGTATAGTCAAAACAACAGGATAAATCCTACTAAACAAGTATGGTTACATGGAATTAAAAAATAATTGAAATGGGAGGACAAAAACATGGCACATATTTACGAGGGAACTTTAGGACTGATCGGACATACACCGCTTGTAGAGTTCAAGCACATCGAGGAGAAATTCGGACTGGAGGCAAGACTTCTGGCAAAGCTGGAGTACTTTAACCCGGCAGGTTCTGTAAAGGACCGTATTGCAAAAGAGATGATTGAGCAGGCAGAGCGTGACGGCAAATTAAAGCCGGGCTATACCATTATTGAGCCAACCTCCGGAAATACCGGAATCGGACTCGCCGCAATCGCAGCAGCAAAGGGCTACCGTCTTATTATCGTACTTCCGGAGACCATGAGTATTGAGCGTCGGAACATCATCAAAGCCTATGGCGCAGAGCTGGTACTTTCCGATGGAAGCAAGGGAATGAAGGGAGCCATCGCAAAGGCAGAAGAGTTACATAAAGAGATTACAGACAGCTTCATTCCGGAGCAGTTCGAGAACCCGGCAAACCCGGCAGCCCATAAGAAAACCACCGGACCGGAAATCTGGGAGGATACCGACGGACAGGTGGATGCTTTTATCGCAGGTGTTGGTACCGGCGGAACCATTACCGGTGTTGGTGAATACTTAAAAGAGAAGAATCCAGACGTGAAGGTATTTGCTGTTGAGCCGGCCTCCTCAGCGGTACTTTCCACCGGTCAGGCAGGACCACATAAGATTCAGGGAATCGGTGCCGGCTTCGTTCCGACTACCTTAAATACCCAAGTTTATGATGAGGTACTTCCGATTTCCAACGAGGACTCTTTTGAGTATGGCAAGCTGATTGCAAAGGAGGAAGGTATTCTTGTGGGTATTTCTTCCGGCGCAGCATTAAAAGCAGCTATTGATGTGGCAAAGAGACCGGAATTCAAGGGCAAAACAGTAGTGGCACTGCTTCCGGACAGTGGAGACAGATATTATTCTACAGATCTTTTTAAGGATTGATTCTTTTTTATTTGTGAAATAATAATAGATATGTTAATATATTATCATCAGTATGCCTAATAATTAATAACTGGTGCATATGAATGGGGTGCGCCCTCTCTTTTTCAACTTGACTCTTGAAACCGTTTCTTCATTCAATGCACCAGAGATTTTTTTCGGAGGACTTGGGGTGGGAGGTGGTCGTGATGTCGGAGATGAATGAATTGGATTCTACTTGTGGAATTACAGATGATGAATTAACAGAACGTTTTAAAGAGGCTATCCGAATTGAAAATGAAATAAAGAAAATTAAAGGTGCTCCTATCGCTGGGTATGATACAGAAAAAAAGTTGGCATTTTTAGAATATCCGGATGGAAGGAGAAAATATGCTTCAGCACAGTAAAAAGCTTCCGGAAATTATCGTGTTCGCAGGACCTGACGGCAGCGGAAAATCTACTATCACTAAAATGGCAAAAGTAATTGAGCCATATATAAATGCAGATGATATCAAAAGGACAAATTATTGTTCAGATCTTGAAGCCGCGCAATTGGCTGAGAAGATGCGCGAGCAGGCAATTGCTAATCATGAGAGTTTTACTTTTGAAACGGTATTGTCTACAGACAGAAACTTGAAATTACTTAAGAGAGCAAAAGAAAATGGCTATTTCATTCGGTGCATCTATGTCTTAACTGCCGATGTGAACATTAATATATTTCGAGTAGAATCCCGGAAAGCAACTGGCGGGCATGGGGTGCCTGAAGATAAGATATGTTCTCGATATATAAAGGCATTACAACTCATTCCCAAGTTGGTTGAAGTTGCAGATGTAATGCATATTTATGATAATTCTTCTGTTCCATATAGAATTTTTAAGAAGAGAAAGACAGAATTTTTTATATGGGAAAATGAAAATTGGAGTGAAGATGCTATTAGAAAACTTGTTGGAATTGAGTAATATTGATTTGCTCCAAGTGAAATTATGATAAATTTAGCAAAAATTAACTTTTTTTTAATTTCAGTTTAAATAGGAATCTTATATAATGGTACAAGAATCAAAAGATTTTTGTACCATTTATTGTATTATGAAACAGTAAGCCACTGTTAAATATAAAATACAGGAGAAGTATTATGAACGAACTGAGTAAAATGGTAAATGTACAATTTCAGAAGGCAATGGAGGATCTTGTTCGAAACCGCCTGATGTCAGATGAATTTTTGGATTTTATGGAGGAAAATACAAAACCGTTAGATACCCTGATGGCATATTACCGCTGTGCAATCATGGAGGTAGAGACGAAATTCAAGGTGCTCAACGAGCAGTTTTCCCTGGAATATGACCGTAATCCCATTGAATCCGTTAAATCCCGCCTGAAATCATTAGACGGCATCGTAAAAAAGGTTCGCCGTAAAAATATTCCTCTTACGATGGAAGCAATTGAAGAAAACATCAACGATATCGCGGGAATCCGCGTAGTCTGCTCTTTCCCGGAGGATATATATCTGCTGGCGAAGTGTCTGCTTCAGCAGGACGATATCCGTTTGATTGAGAAGAAGGACTATATTAAACATCCAAAGGAAAACGGTTATCGCAGCCTTCACCTGATTGTGGCAGTGCCGATTTTCCTACAGAATGAGAAACGCGAGATGAAAGTAGAGGTTCAGCTCCGAACCATTGCCATGGATTTTTGGGCAAGTCTGGAGCATAAGGTCCGTTATAAGAAAAATATTCCTGCGGATGAAACAGAGCGTCTGGCACAGGAACTAACCGAGTGTGCAGAAATCAGTGCCGAACTGGACCAGCGGATGCAGGATATCCGTACCCGCCTTGCAGTGGCAGAAGCAGAGCATCCGACGAAACCGAAGTCGGAACGCCAGGTGCTAATGGATGTTTTCGGAATCTAAAGAACTTATTTGGAATGCTCCCACTTACGGACTTTCAAATGTACTCCGCGGCTGTCGGCAATCTTCTGGCATGCCGCAATTTCTTCCTCCGGGAGAATATCCACGATAGAGAGCTGTGTGTGGGGGATCAGCTTTCCGCATTCTTCCGCGAAATCCAGCATGGCCGGATAGGCATGTTCAAAGGATGGCCGTGTCACCCGGTTGTATTCCTCTTCATTGGAAGCATTCAGGCTGATGGAAATACTGTCAATCACCTTTGCCAGATCCGGAACAATATCCCGCTTGTGATAGAGATTGCCTAAACCATTGGAATTGACACGGATAGGCAGTCCGGTCTTTTCTTTTATATACTTGGCACTTGCCAGTAAATGATCCAGTGCGCAGGTGGGTTCCCCATATCCACAAAATACAAATTCCTTGTAGCCACTGAAATCAAAAGCATCAATTGCCGCAATGATTTCATCCAGAGCAGGTTCTTTTTCGTGCCATAAGGTATCAGCATCACCGACTCCGTCAAACTGCTGGCGGATGCAGAAAGTGCAGTTACAGTCGCACTTGTTGGTGATATTTCCATAGACCTGATCGTAATATACATATAAAATTTTCGCCATGATAGGTAAGTCCTCCTTGCGTAGTATTTTGTTATTTTAGTCGTGTTGTGTTCTGTCCCTAAGTCTGTAAGAAAATATGCAAATATATTCAGAAAGAGGGAGTTACTTTATCAAATCAATTAGAAATTTTTCAAAATTCACTCCATCTCGTCCCAGAGTGTCTGCCTTCATCGTATCTGCAATGCTGTGGGAAAGAAATTTCCCTGCCAGTACAATAGCATCTTCTGTCCGCATCCCATTCACCCTGCAGCCACACAAAACGGAGGCAAATAAATCTCCGGTTCCTGAAAAACTGCGGTCAAAAAACGGAGAACGGTGTCGGAATATGCCGTTTTCTGTGGCGGCAATATTATAGATGGAAGGTTCTGTCTCTGTGCGGCATTTTATGCCGGTAATCACCACATCCTGCGGAACTTCTGCCTGCTCACGGAGCTGACAGGCGATTTCTTCTGCAAAAGCCAGCAGAGCGTTCTCCCCATTTCCTGACGTGTCCGGGGAGACACCGGCCAGGAGGCAGGCCTCCGTCAGATTTGGGGTAATCACATCAGCTTTTTTTGTGAGAGCCCGCATCCCATCCAGCAGTTCATCCGAAAAAAATGGATAGGCACTGCCATCATCCCCCATTACAGGATCCACCAGCAGCAGAGTGCCCCGGGTCCGAAATTCCTCTATAAATGTTAGAACCTGGGTAATCTGTTCTTTCCCAGTCAGAAAACCACTGTAGATGGCATCGAAGGCGGCTCCGTTTTTCTTCCAGGCATCCATATACTGCGGCATCATCTCCGTCAAATCTGTGCAGTGATAGTAAGGATAGCCTGTCTGACCGGTCAGCACGGCGGTGGCAAGAGGACAACACTGTACACCCAGGGCGGACAGAACCGGAATTGCCGCTGTAAGAGAGCACTTGCCGAACCCGGACAGATCGTTGATAACAGCTGCTTTTTTCATGTGATACCTCCGTCATTAAACATCTATTGCAAAGTATAGCCGGATCTGGATTGGTCTATCCTTGTTTTGTGGCTCTTTCCTCTGATATCTTTACTTCTGTCAGTTTTTTGTATACCGTATCAATATCTGTGGTTTTGAGGGAATCCATAACATGATAAATATTGCGAATTTGTTCAATGTCACATTCCAACTGGTCGGCGGCCTCTTCCGGAGACAATCTTTTGGCTCTTTTTTTATATACCTGCCTGATTAGCTGTCTACATTCGCCCTCTCCGATTCCTTCTTCATGACCTTCTTCACGGCCTTCTTCACGACCTTCCCGTCTTGCTTCTTCCCGCTCCAGCATAATCTGTCGGTCAAAGGTATAATCCAGCTGTGTCACTTTCACCACCTCCGAACGGTGCTCCAGAAGAAATTCACGTAAAATATTTTCTTCAATACACCGGTTAATCGCACAGTTGATTGCAGTTTCAAGATTTTCATCGTCCTCCTGCCGGAAATATTCCCGCACATAGTCAATAAAAATCATATATTCTTTCAGAACCGGACATTTATCAAGTAAATCCTTATTGTGCCCGTGATTGATGTTATATATTCTGCATGTGAGTTCCAGATCAGGATTTTCCACCGGTTTCTCAAATGCATCGGAAAGCTTCATATCATATTGATCCGGTTGTTCCTCTTCGCCGTTGTAAAAGACAGCAAACTTTGGAATCGGGATACGAATCAGCGAATGCCCATAAATGTTTCGTTTTTTCAACAGCCGTTCTAAAATGTTGGTAAAATAAATCAAACACCGAACCGGCATATTCGGACAGACACTTGACTGGTGTTCATAGATGCTCAAACTTGCGTCCAAAACAAAAGCACAGTCATTCCGTATCGAAAGCGATACACCTTTGTCCAGTGTATGGACTTCTACCAGCTCCGGATCATCATAATTTGAATGATTGACCGCATTGTACACCTCTAACGCATTTTTCTTGTCTTCCATTAACATACTGAAGACATCACTTTTGTACTCTCTGTTCCCTGACATAGTACTCCTCCTTTGAAGTAAAACCGGCAGGAATCCTAGATCGAATAATAAGTTTCTAGTACACCGTCAGAAAGTTCATGAAAGGATAGACTTTCAAACATATCTGTTTCAAAAATTCCTGCTCTCGGTTGTAATGTGGTAATTAAAAGCAAGAATTTTCGGGATATGTAATCAATAAACTAAGATATATGTTAGAACATGCAGCCCTATTGGCCATGCCTGCTATGAAAATTTGCTTTCAGATAGATTATAGCATTTCGAACTGGGGCATTCAAGAAAAAATTCCTGAAATCGATATCAAATAATTGCTTCCATATTGCTCATTCCACACGACCAATTAAAAATGGTTAGAACAATAGCATTAGTTCCCTTCCTCCGGCATTTCCCACTCTGACAGAGCCTTCCGATATTCTTCCAGAGCCTCCCTGTACTGTTCCATGAGCCCCATTTCTGTCATTTCAGCGGACTCTGAAATTTCAGTGGACTCTGCCATCTCTGCAGTCTCCAGCAGTCTTTCATAGCACTCTATCAGCCCCTGCAGTGCCAGATCCCCGCCGGTATGCACGTCCAGAATACTTTCCGTCTCATAAGCCGCATTGTAATACCACACCGAAGCCTCCTCATAATCCTGCGCCGCCGCAAAATACTGCCCCAGCTCATAGCAGATCTCCGAGCAGGGATTCGAAACCATATCTTTCAGTGTCAGCTTGAAAAATTCATCCCTTACTCCCTGCGTCCGGTAAATTCTGGCAAGCACACAGGCACACTCCTTTAGCATATCATCAGACGCTGCCTGGGCATAGAGGATTTTAAAAATCGGAAGGGCATCGGCAAAGTCCTTCTCATCCCCATTTTTTAAGAGTTCTCTGGCATACATGCTTCTTACCTTATCTGAAAACGCTCCATCCCGGCGAAACGCCTCTATAAAAATAGAAAAATCCCGCTTGCTGTGCAATGACTGGGGCATATGCAGAATTTCAATATCGCTGTCGTACACCACCGGCATCGTCCGCACCGTTTCATGAATCGGGTCTTCCCATGTGAAACTCCGCATCCGCTTAAAAAGCTTCGGACGGTATTCGTTCTTCACATTCAAAACCGTGTCATGGTCCACCGTCCGGTACTTCATCTGTACAATTTCAATTTCCGGCAGCAGTACCTCCTTCAGCTGCGCAAACCGGTAGTGGTTCTCGGCATCCAGCACCTCGTCCGCATCCGGCGCATAGATATAGTCCATGGATGCCAGCGAAAAAGAAAAATTCCGGGCCGCCGAGAAATCATTTCCCCATGGGAAATCATACACCCGGCCGGTGTAGAGGCTGGCAATCTCCTTCGTCCGGTCCGTAGAACCGGTATCTACAATAATCATCTCGTCCATCAGGTCTGCCACAGAGTCCAGACAGCGGGCGAGAACGGCTTCTTCATTTTTTACAATCATGCAAAGACTGATGGTTGGCATGAGGCTCCTCCTGTGTGTTGTTGGAGTACTGGTTAACTATTACTTGGTGCAATCGTTATACAGGCACGTTCTTATCCACCAGTTTGTTGTAAATAGTATCCACGTCAGTAGTCCCGGAAGAATCCATAATATGATACAGCTTCTGAACCTGCTCCAAATCGCTTTCCAATTGATCAGCAGCATCCTCTGGATCCATGCCCTTCTCTCTCTTTTTACAGACCTGTCTGATTAAACGTTTCCAATCGCCTTCTTCATACCCTTCTTCGCGACCTTCTTTGCGACCTTCTTTGCGACCTTCTTTGCGACCTTCTTTGCGACCTTCTTTGCGACCTTCTTCGCGACCTTCTTTGCGACCTTCTTCGTGCCCTTCCTCTCTCGCAATCCGCTTGTCAATATTCAAATCCATCTCATATGCACGCCAGTTCATATATTCAACCTCCCATTCCCTGTGAATCCGTGCTTTGACCACAGCCTGATCTAGCTGCCTGGTAAAATCATCCTCTGCTTTCTGGTCTCGGATATAATCCAGAAAATATACTACATCCTCCGGCAGATCATCCCGTTTCCCATAGGGATTTACGAAAATCTTCTTTGTCTCGTCACCAAGCAGCAGCTCCGGCATTGCCTCACAACGGTTTTCAAAAACATAAAACGGTAAATTCTTATCAAAGTAATCAAACGTACAGATAAATACAATCACCGATTCCGGCAGTTGATCGTAATCATCACCCTTTTCAATCAGGTTCAGATCAATTACTCCCTGATAATAGCGAAGACGCTTGGGCAGGTTCTTTTTTGACGAAGTCTGCATTTCCAGGTCGTACACCGTATTCTCATCATCATCCAGATATACGTCCATGCGGATGCTCTTGGCCTCCGGTGTGATGTCAATCACCTTTTCAGATGTTTTAATTTCCACCTTGCGAACGGGCTTCCCAAGAATCAGCTCCAGCATGTGCCTGCAAAGTTCTCCATTGTTTGCGATTACCTTGCAGAACATAAAATTGTCCGTAAAACATAGTTCCTTATACTCTTTTGCCATAGTGTATCTCCTCCCGATTGTGGTGCAGGGATTCAGAAACCATGGCGTAATGTCCAGAACCGTCATTCTGACTACGTCAATCCCTGCTCTTAAAATTTACTTGTATGTGTGTGAATGTTAAAAGCATGAATTTCGTATAGTAATGACATGTTTCTGATCTGTCTGTAAACATGCGGTGCATGTTGGAATAGGTAATAAGAAATATGCTTTGAAATTATTCTATCACGAAGTAAGCATTTTGCCAAGGGAAAAATATTTTACTGGCGGACTGCTTGCGTTATGAGTTTGACCTTTTATATAAAATGTGGTTTACTTTAATTAAAGATGTAAAGATTAGGACAGGGGAGACTGTCCGAAAACTAGGGCAGACTGTAGAATTATAGTTTAAGGTTAAACCACCTACACAAGGTGTTTGACATAAATAAAATTTGTACATTGAAAACTGAATAAAACACACAGAATACAAGACTTCTGAATTTATA
>JALEZW010000062.1 GCA_022772675.1 Agathobacter sp.
AGATTCCTTATTACCTACCTTTTTTGCTCATATATGGGGCGGTGACTCTATTCGAGCCACCTTACGAATTAGATAATCAGCCTCTTACATGCAAGCATGACGATTCTGATTATCTAATTCTAAGGGGTTCTGAATAGTTACAATACATCTTCAATATATCACGGTTTAAAAAATTCCAAAAATTCCTCGTACCCTTCCTTGGAAAGCTGCTCTTTCTGGAACTTTTTATTTTTATTCATACGAACCACCAGCACCTGCTGTCCCTCTGCCCTTGCAGCCTTCGCCTGCTCCATAACATCCACAAGCTTGTCTGCCGGATAATTTTTCTCCACCAGATAGGCAACCCGCTTCGGCCTCTCCGGAATCTTAAATCCACTCTCCATCAGCAGTAAAATAATGCGTTCAAATCCAATGGAAAAACCGCAGGCCGGAACATCCTTTCCGGTAAATTTTCCGATCATCCGGTCATAACGGCCGCCGCCGCCACAGGCTGCACCAAGCTCCGGCATGGCAATCTCAAAAATAGTTCCTGTGTAATAGCTCATGCCCCGCACCAGTGTCGGATCAAAAACAAGTGTAAAGTCGGCTGCCTTGGTGGCATTGACTGCTGTTGCAATCTCAGTCATATTTTTTACCACCTCTGCATCGAGATATTCCCCCAGGACATCGGAAAGGAATGCAACTCCTGATTCCACATCCTTTTTGTCTTTTAAAAGTTCAAACAGATTCAGGTATTTATCAATGGATTCCTTTGCATATCCCTCTTTTGCCAGTTCCTCTGCCACTCCATCGATGCCTATCTTATCCATCTTATCCAGGGTAATGAATACGCTGTCATAATCCTCCTCTGCAAAACCACTGTATGCAGCCATTGCCTTTAAGATTCTGCGCTCATTGATACGAATCTCAAAATTCTTAAAGCCCAGACGTCCGATTGTAGTGGTAGTGGCGGAAATCAGCTCGATTTCTGCCAGATTGCTGGGCTCACCCAGGATATCAATATCACACTGGGTAAACTGGCGGTAACGTCCTCTCTGGGGACGGTCCGCACGCCATACGCTTCCAATCTGCAGTGCCTTAAAAGGGGTTGGCAGATCATTGGCATTATTTGCATAAAAGCGGGAAAGAGGTACCGTCAGATCATACCGCATACCAAAATCCACCACGTCAGCCTCTTCCTTTGCCGTCTCAAGATTTAACTTTTCTCCACGCTTTAACACCTTAAAAATAAGCTTTTCATTCTCACCGCCCTGCTTGTTGGACAAATTTGCAATATTCTCCATGCAAGGTGTCTCAATCGGGGTAAACCCAAAACTTCGATAGGTATCCTTGATCACAGATGTTACATAATCACGGATTTCCATCTCCGCCGGTAAAATATCTTTCATGCCGTTGACCGGCTTTTTACTCAGTGCCATGTATTGTCCTCCATTTATTTCTCTTACTGTCATGCCAAAAGGTCATTTCCCATCTATCTTTTCCGGTATCTGTTCAGTTCCCTTTTCCGCAGATTTTTATCTTCTGCAGACACTATTTTTTATTATAGACTGTTCTTCTTCTATAATCAACCACAAACTTTGTATAGAGGGAGGTCAAATCAAATACTATTTACTCTTCACTGCCATCCATACAGGCAATCCCGTAATCCACCTGTACCTTCCCGTCTGTATAGAGTTCATAAAAACATTTCAGAATACGGTTTGCAACCATATCTCCATTTTCTTTGTTTGCATCCATCAGAATAACAATCAGCTGCTTGCTGGAATATCTTGTAGATACATCCGACCTGCGAAGAGACTGGTAGATTGCTTTTTCCAGAAGTTCTAACGCAAGTTCCGTTTCCGTAACATCCACATCCTTGGGATTCTTTTCGGTTACAGTAAAAAGTAACGTCTGGACATCTTAAGTGTCCCCTGAATTTCCCTGGAAATCATCTTGTTGACCTGCTCCTCCGTATAGGACCTGTTCCAGAGACCGGTCAGTGAATCCTGGCAGGATTTATTCCTCATATCAGAAATCTCCCGGGTCTTTTGCTCCAGCCTTTCCGCCAGACTGCTGCGAAGCTTCTCCAGTTCCAGTGCGCGGCTGATTCGTGAACGCATCACTTCCGGAACAAAAGGTTTTGCGATAAAATCAATGGCTCCCTCCTTAAGACAGCGGGCTTCCGTCTCGCTGTCATAATCTGCCGTAAGAAATATGACAGGAATATTTTTACAGTTCTCCATCTGGCGTATTTTTTGATATACCTCAAAGCCATCCATTTCCGGCATTTTGATATCCAGCAGAATCATATCGCAGTCATTGTTTTCCAGATAGGTAAGTGCCTGTGCCCCCCGCAGAACCGGGATTACTTTATATTCATCACATAAAACCTTTCTCGCGACAGTGAGATTCAGTTTGTCATCATCAATAATCAGTATCTTATTCATAAAGTATTACCTCATTTTATAATCTTTCCGCTTCTGTACTTTTCCGTAGCAGAATACATGATAATGATAAGGGTCATGACTGGTGCCAGATCATAGACGCTGGTCTCATGAACCCCATAAAAAAAGAATGCCAGCATGGTCAGGATAAAATACATCCAAAGCCGGGTCGATTCCGGAATTTTCTCTGTAAAATAAAAATACCAGCCCGCAGCAATCCCTAATGCTAACAGAACAATTGCAGATTTATCCCATCCAAGAAGAATGGCTTCGCCTGTTAATACAAATATCATAATGGTATAGACAACCAATATTACAAGCTGTACCTCCCTAAGTGCTTCCCTGTGTTTTTCCTGCTCATGCATATTTCTACCCCTGCTTTTCTCTCATCCGGTAAGTTGTATCTTCATCATTCATGGTCAACATTGTTTCTGCAAAGACCGGATCAAACTGTGTCCCTTTTCCTCTTTTGTAATCTGAATCTCTCACTCATATTATGATTATGAGGGTCAAAAGTTATAGTCGATGGTACAAAAATTTTACTTCAGCCATCCTGCCAGTTCGTACACTCTTTCCCTGGTAACCTCTGCTGCCTTATCATTTTCCAGCAGGGGCTGCATAGAGCCTCCTTCCATCTCGCTTCCGGCATCCTTCACAGCCTGTTCTTTCCACTTAATCCATGCCCGCTCTTCCTCCGTCAGCTTCTGCATCTCTTCCGATCCCAGTTTTTTCTTAATTCTGCCCCACAGACTGTTCAGTTCATCATCCCACAGTTTATACAGTTCTCCCGATAACCGGTTCATCTCAATCTGGGAAAGTTCTCCCGACTGCAGCCGGTCATTCATTTCCTGCGCTTTTTCTTCCAGTGCAGCCAGTTCCTTATTCAGAGCTACAGCCTCCTTACTAAGCTCATAGCTGGAAAATCCATCCTGTTCCTCAACATTATACAGGCCAAAAAATCCCAGGGTATCCTTTCCCGTATCCTCCATAGCCATCTGTACCCAGTCCAGATATTCTTTCGGAAGTTCGTCAACCGGTGCCTCCGGAAGATACAGATAGATATCCCCTGTTCCATCCAGACCATAGGGTTGGCTGTAGATATACCGGACTCCGTTAATTATTTCTTCCTCCCCCGGCTTTCTGCTATACTGAATCGTTTCAATCCGAAACCGATAGGTATACGCATTCACCTGTACCGGCTCCGTAAACTTTCCATAAAAATTACATTGATACTGGGATCCATTGGGGTAATCCTCTCCGGTGTCTCCCATTTCCGAATCGTAATACTGTCCATTAAAAGTTCCGTCCGGCTGAAGGGTCAGCGAGGTACACCAGCCTCCTGCTCCGCTGCTAAACCAGAATTCATAATTACTCACATCCGAAAACAGTGAGGTGTCCACAGGTGACGCTCCAGTATTTTTGCTGTCATCCTTCCCTTTTTCCGTACCTTCTGTGCTGCCTTTTTTTATATTTTCTGCGGCCTCTGTCTCTTTCTTTTCCGTATTATCTTCCACCGTAACCCAGTCCTGATCTGCATCGGTTTCCTGAGGTTTTACTCCACAGCCTGAAAAAACAGCTGCCGTCATTGTGAGTGCAGTGAATACCGCAATAAATTTTCTATAATTCATCCTTTATGTCCCTTTCCCAGCATATTTTTCCTTTCATGATTCCATTATGCCAAATTATACGTACAATGGCAATATGATTTATAAATAACTCTTTTCCTTTTATAGAGCTCAAAAAAACCGGGTGGACAATAACGTTCCACCCGGATAATCAATTCTCCTATCCCGCATACGGAAGGTATACAAACATATCTTCCTGATTCACACCATCAATGGTAAATGTGTATCCATCCTGGTCTTCTTCATAAGTAAAATAATACTGTTTATCCTGATATCTAAAATAGAATTTTTTCTCTTTCTCATTGTAACCATCCGGAATAATCTGCTGGCCTTTCCCGATTTCAATATTCCCATCATCAGACATTGCCATTAAGGTACGCTTCAGTGTCAGCACCCTGTACCCCTCTTTATTGTAGATTGCTTTTGACTCCGGTGAATCAAACGAATCATAAATTTCAGGATCCGGTTCGTTTACAAATTTAATGAAATCATCCACGTTGGTCAGCTGATCATTTTCCAGTCTCATAGGTATTTTGACTCCATATGTACCAAATACATCCACGCGGGTATCAAATGTAATCTGATTGCCTGAAATGGAGGATTTATCTCCCACACCACCATTTTGCGCTGCGATTTCAGTGAACCTGTTTCCATCGTATTTCAGGATGTAACTGGTTACCCAGTCATTTGCACTGCATACCTGTATTATGGTATAGAATCCGGTATCATCCATTTCCATGATATATCCGGTTTCAATCCCGTCTGCATAATCCTCTATTTCATATTCAGCGTCCCCGTATCTGACTTTTACAGATTCCTCACTATATGACAGCTGTAACTCTTTCCCCCTGTAATTTACCGGAGAATCCGGTTCAAATGAAATCACCTTCACTTCATCCTTCTCAGATGAATCCCCGGAAGACTCTGCCGGGATATGCTCCACCGCCTCTGAATTTTCTGAATTTACAACCCACTTTTGTGCATCGTCTTCATTCTCTGTCTGATTTTGCCTGCTGCATCCACACATACCGGAAACACTCAGACAGATGAGAAGTACCATGATTTTTCTCTTCATAACACATTTCCCCCTATTTCGTTATAAATGTTTTTACCTGAAAAAACTACGCAAGAAACAGCCTAACCTTTTTATAATTTTTTGTTTCTTTCACTAAAAAAAGATTTTCTATTGCACAATAATATCATTGCACAATTTGGCTTATGAAGAAATGACCAGCTGCTTTGAACTTTATGTTCTGATTAAAGAAGGATTGGATGATGTTGCAAATGGCTATCTTGCATTTTATACAATTTCAGAAGAAGACAATCTGGTTATTGTCATACGATTTCTTTTCCTCGCTAAAGTCAGGCAAAATACAGTCCTTCTATTTTGGAAACCACAGATCCTTTTCCCGATAATTTTACAGCATACCCGATATATGTACCGGAAACACAGTTCTTCAGCCAATTTATGTTCTTTTTTTCATACCCATTCGGATTAGCGGATCCATCCAGAACCGCTGTCTTTGTATTTATTTTAGCTTTATATGTCTTTTTACTGATACTCCATATTGCTCCATCCGGACCATAACAGCTCAGCTTATGATAGACAATATAATTTCCTGAGACCTTCGTAATCAGCACCGGCTGCCCTGTCACCACCTTTTTTGATTTGGACGCGGCCGATTCCATCTGTTTTCTCCCATAATTTTCAAGCATCATATATAGATTCAGATTATCATCATAAGCCGTGTTCTTCAACTTTTTGTAGAGCTGCTGATATGTCTTGCGTTTTTTTCCCGGCTCGTCTACCAAAAGACGAATGAGCTGATTCTCGTAAAAGTACATACGATACTCCGTCTTTCCGGATACCCCATAGCCAAACATCAGGTCTTTCCCGTGAATGTAATAGCTGACATTACAGTCCTCACCAGAAGGTAAACTGATCTTCTGGTTACGGATTTTCAACTGTTCGTTTCGATTATAATAATAATCCTGTATTTTGCTGATCCGATTTTCTACCTGCTTCTTTGAAAATACTGTATGACCTGCAATTGTTTTCGCCTGCACCGAAGATGGAGCAATCGAAATCATCATCACGAATGCTAACAATACTGCCAAAATTTTATTTCCTTTTCCCATATGCTTTTACTCCTTTTAATTGATATAATTTCTTTTGATTTTCAGTATAGCACGTCTGACTTCTTCCAACAAGACCAGCTATTATCCCTGTCCTGTCTATTGAATAACATTGAAATGATATGATTCAAAACTCTTCACATTGTAAAAATAGCATTGAGATAACCCCATTTTCGTTTACGCACTATATTTGTTAATCCTCAAATTAATCCTCAAAAAGTCTCCGTTTTCTCTCAATCATCTCATCAATTCGGTCGATATATTGCCCTACATCCTTCACATTCTCACACCGCTCGATCCGGTGTGTTCCGTCCGGGTTCGGCATCGCCCACACCCGCTTGGTGCTGCTTCCGGCACCGCAGGCTACGATGGTCTGAACTTCCTCCATGATTAAGATGTTATACACGCCTGCCTTTCCCGGCTTGGCATAACCAACATTTTCCATGTTTCCTGCCATGCCCTTCTGACGGTAGAGATAGTAAGGTGACAGCCCCATCTCCTTACAGTAATCGGCACACAGATCCATGTGCTCCTTGGTATTGACCATCTGCATCTTCTCGTAGCGGTCCTTATAGATATTGAGACGGGCGGCACGCTTAATGGCAAGGGAGTGGATCGTGATATTGTCCGGATCCAGCTTCTTTAACCCCTCCATGGTATGCCGCACATCCTCCAAATTTTCCTCCGGCAGTCCCATGATCAGATCCATGTTGATATCATCAAAGCCAAGTTTACGGGCAAGGTAAAAACTGTCAATCGTCTGCTCCACGGTGTGATGGCGTCCGATAATATCCAGTGTTTCCTGCTTCATGGTCTGCGGATTGATGGAAATTCGGCTGATACCATTCCTGCGTAAAACCGATAATTTTTCCTCGGTAATGGAATCGGGGCGCCCCGCCTCCACCGTGAATTCCAGACAATCCGAAAAATCAAAGTTGCTGCGGATTTTTTGTATCAGGCGGTCCAGCTGATACGGCTCCAGTGTCGTGGGAGTTCCCCCGCCAATATAAATGGAATTCAACTTTTTATGATAAAATTTTTCTGCCACATAGTCCAGTTCTTTTTCCAGCGCATCCAGATAGGAATCTACTTTTGTTTTCCAGGATGCCAGTGGATACGAGGTAAAGGAACAGTACAGACAGGTGCTGGGACAAAATGGAATCCCAATATAAAGGCTGTAGCCGTTCTCATAGTCAAGCTGGGAAAGAAGTGTCCTTTCCCTCTCTGCAATATCAATAGAAAGCTGGATTTTTTCATCGGAAGCCAGATAGGTCTGTTTCATATAATCCGCTATCTGTTCTCTGCTTTTCCCCTCCGAAAGCATCTTCATGGGAATCTTGGTGGGCCGGATTCCGGTCAGGGTTCCCCAGGGAAGAGAATGTCCCGTCTCTTTTTCCAAAAGCTGGTACAAATGCTCTTTCAGTGCATTTTTTGTGGCTCCACGGTCAGAAAAATCCACCGCAAAGGTGCTGTGGGCTCTGCCCTCCGGAGCATCTTCCCATGCGATGGAAATCCGCGTATCTGCATATTGAATCACAAAATGGCTGATCTTATCCTCTGTATTTTTTTCCGGCTTCTGAGAATTTAAGGAAGCCCGCTTTCCACTCACAGGCTGGCAGAAACCTGTTCCATTTTCCACTTCAGTCCCAACTGAGTGATGGGTACAGGCAACATTTTTTCCCTCTGCACCTGCATCCTCAGTGTAGTAAATTTCCACATCCTCTTTGGGGAAAAAAGCCTTAATCAGCGAATGAATATCATATTCAAATTCTGTCTTGTTTAATAATACCTGTATCATAAGTATGGATTATACATCCTCTCATTCTCAATCGTAGTCACATCATTGTGTCCCGGATATACCGTCGTGCGATCCGGAAGAGTCATCAGTTTTTCCTTAACGGAGCGAATGAGATCCGACATGCTGCCTCCCGGAAAATCTGTTCGTCCCACGGAAGTGCAAAACAGGGAATCCCCGGAAAATACCACGTTCTCATATGGAAAATAATAACAACATCCCCCGGGTGTATGCCCCGGTGTGTGGAGCACACGAATATGAAAGCCTGCCAGTTCCAGTTCCTGTTCATCCTCCAGGTAGATATCCGCATGAAAAATATGATGCTCTCCTGTCATATGGCAGAGGTTCATCTCCTCACTCTCTAAGGTTTCTTTCTCGTCCTCATAGGCATAAACAGGGATAGAAAATTCTGTGGCAAGATCTGCCGCCCCCGTAACATGATCAAAATGTCCATGGGTCAGAAGAATCGCAACCGGTGTACATCCTTCCTGTCTGATACGGTCTGCCAGCTGCTTTGGACTGGCACCCGGATCGATCACAACAAGCTCCTTTGTCTCATCATTGATTGCAAAATAGCAGTTGGTCTGCACCGGTCCTACTACATACTGATTTACTTTTAACTTTGACATAATACTCCTTTAATTTCATTAACCTGTGGTTCTCTTAACATCCATTACACTTTCAATCTGGCGGATTTTATCCACAATCTTACCGATCTGCTCCCGGCCTTTTGTCTGGAATGCAACATCAATGGTTGCTACCTGCTGCTTACTGGTGTTAGAATGAATACCGGAAATATTGATTTCTGCTTCCGTAAATACCTTCGTAATATCTACCAGAAGTCCCGGACGGTCATGACAAAAGATTTTAATTTCTGCATGATACTCGCCAAGCTGCTCTTTTTCTGCTCCGGCCTGCCACTCCGCCTCAATCAGACGGGAACGTTCCAGATCCGACAGATGCAGAATATTCACACAGTCTGTCCGGTGAATAGACACTCCACGGCCCCTTGTTACAAAGCCCACAATCTCATCTCCCGGCACCGGACTGCAGCATTTACTGAAATGAACTGCCACATCGTAGAGTCCCTTCACCACAATTCCGCTCTTGGAATGTACCTGCTGCTCAGCCGGTTTATTTTCCCCGACAGAATCCAGAACATCCTGATCCGTCATAGTGATCGGGTGATCCTTCTTATATTCGTCATACATACGGTTTATGATCTGGCTTTCCTTGAGTCCCCCGTGTCCCACCGTTGCAAGACAGGAATTCCAGTCATGGAATCCATATTTACGAATGATTTTCGCCTGATATTCCGGTCTGTTAATCTCAGCAAAATTGATTCCCTTAGACTTGGCATAGTTTACAATCAGTTCCTTGCCGTGCAGGATATTTTCTTCCTTTAACTCACTTCTAAACCACTGGTTTATCTTGTTTTTTGCCTGAGTGCTCTTTACAATAGACAGCCAGTCACGGCTGGGGCCCTTGGAATTCTGTGAAGTGATAACTTCCACCCGGTCACCATTTTTGATCACATAATCAATTGGCACAAGCTTTCCGTTGACCTTGGCTCCCACCATTTTATTTCCTACCGCCGAATGGACGCTGTAGGCAAAATCTATCGGCGTAGAACCGGTGGGAAGATTCTTGACATCCCCGGATGGGGTAAAACAGAATACCGTATCAGAAAACAGATTCAGGTCACTCTTTAACAGGGTCATAAATTCCTTGTTGTCTGACATGTCACGCTGCCACTCCAGAATCTGGCGCAGCCAGCTTAACTTTTCCTCCTCTGTCACGGTGGTGGAAGTAGCCACCCCGTTATTTGCCTCTTTGTATTTCCAGTGGGCAGCAATACCATATTCCGCCGTGCGGTGCATTTCTGCGGTACGGATCTGTATCTCAAAGGGCTGTCCGCTGGGTCCGATCAGCGTTGTGTGAAGTGACTGGTACATATTGGGTTTTGGCATGGCAATATAGTCTTTGAAACGGCCCGGAATCGGCTTATATTTTTCATGCATGATTCCCAGTGCCGCATAGCAGTCCTTGACAGTATCTACGATGATACGAATTGCAAACAGGTCATAAATCTGGTCAATGGTCTTGTTCTGATTGACCATTTTTTTGTATATGGAAAAGAAATGTTTTGCCCGGCCGGAAATGTCAGCCTTGATGCCGGCCTCCTCGATTTCAGTCCGCACTTCATTGACAAGTCCATCCACATACTCTTCCCGGGCACTTTTACGAAGTGCAATCTTTTCTACCAGGTCATAATAGGCGTCCGGCTCCAGATACTTAAGGGAGAGATCCTCCAGCTCGATCTTGATTTTGCTGATACCAAGACGCTGGGCAATGGGACAGTAAATTTCCTGTGTCTCTCTGGCGATACGAAGCTGTGCCTCCCTGGACTGATATTTTAAGGTACGCATATTGTGCAGGCGATCGGCAAGTTTGATCAGGATCACACGGATATCCTTTGCCATGGCAAGAAACATTTTACGCAGGTTTTCCGCCTGCATTTCCAGACGGTCTGCATTCTTATCCTTCGGATTCTTAATCTTATCTGTCAGATGCAGATGCTGCAGTTTGGTCACTCCATCCACCAAAAGCAGAACCTCATCTCCAAATTCCGTCCGCATCTCATCCTCCGTCATAACGGTATCTTCTAACACATCATGAAGAAGTCCTGCGGCAATGGTTTCCTTATCCAGCTCTAACTCTGCTAAAATAATAGCCACACACAGTGGGTGTATGATGTATGCCTCTCCGGATTTGCGCACCTGTCCCCTGTGGGCCTCGTCCGCCACCTTGAAAGCCTTTTCAATCAGGGAAATATCCGTGGAGGGATGGTATTTTCTGATACTGGCAATCAGTTCATTATACAGATCACCCGGATCAGAAAAATCGTGTGTCGCCTTAATGTTACCGGAACCTGAATGATACTCCTGTTCAATTCGTTCCAATTCTTCTGTAGAAATTTCTGCCATGCGTTCACCTACTTACTGATATAATAGTTTATTATATTTTATTTTCTTTATGATTGCAATGGTTTCCGCCACAAAACTCATAGACATAGCGCAGGGTCCGGCTGCCGGTTACATGGGTTTCTCCAACACAGGAAAATCCAATCTTTTCCAGAAGTGCAATGGATGCAGCATTTTCCCTCTCTGTCAGCGCATTTAACCTGGGGAAATCCAGATAATTTCCGGCGTATTCCATAATTGCCGTGCAAACCTCAGTGGCAATCCCCTTATGCTGCCAGTCCGGGTCAATGACATACCCCATTTCCAGCTCTGTTCCCTCCGGAAAATCCCGGTGTTCCAGCCCTGCCCTTCCAATCAGCTGATCCGTAAGGCGGTCAAAAACAAGCCATAGACCATACCCATAGTATCCGTACATATTTGCAATATATGCCTGCTGGTACTTTTTTTCCTCCTCATGGGGAAAAAGAGGCTCCACAAATCCGGGAATTTTCTTTCCGTCTGCATCCAGCCGAAAGCTCACACCCTCTTTTGCATACAGTTGTTCCATGGCTTCCAAATCTTCCATTGTGGCTTCCCGAATCCGGCACCTCCCGGTTTCTGCAATCATCCAGGGCAGACCGTGGCAACGTCTGAATACGCGGTCTAAAAATTCAATATCCACTTCCTCAAAGCCCTGAATGACCACGGGAACCCCTGCATAGCTCTGTCCGGGAAATTCAGGATTTTCATATGCCACTGCTGCCATATCTGCTTTCCGTGCTGCCTGAATGCTCTCATCCGTTGCCGCAATACAAAGCACTTCATCCTTCTTAAGTCTCTTCCCCTCCAAAATCAGATTTTCCACATCCTGCCCACTGATTTTCTTTACGGGATATGCGGGCAAATCCGGAAGAAGCAGCCTGGGATTCCATTCCTCCACTTTATAAATGATTGCTTTTAATTCTGCCATATCTGATACAAACAGGGCAGACTCTTATGGGAATCTGCCCTGTCTTCTCTCCTTATACGGTCTCCGGCTCCGGATATTCCTCACCAAAGGTTTCTACTACTACTGTTTTCATGACCTGATCCTCCAATGGGCGGTCACTGTAATCGGTTGCCGTCTGTGCAATAGAGTCTACAACATCCAGTCCTTCGATTACTTTTCCAAATGCAGCATATGCGCCATCCAGATGCGGGGCATCCTTATGCATGATAAAGAACTGGCTGCCTGCGGAATCCGGCATCATGGAACGTGCCATGGAAAGCACGCCTGCGGTATGGCGCAGATTATTTTCCACTCCATTCTGGGCAAACTCGCCCCTGATGCCATATCCAGGACCTCCCATGCCGGTTCCTTCCGGGTCACCGCCCTGAATCATGAAACCATTGATGACACGGTGAAAAATGAGGCCATCATAGAAGCCTTTTTTTACAAGACTGATAAAGTTGTTGACGGTGTTTGGAGCGATCTCAGGATAGAGCTCTGCTTTTATCATACTGCCGTCTGCCATTGTAATTGTTACGATTGGATTTGCCATTGTTTTTTCTCCTTTTTGCTGGTTGTGAGGCAATTGCGCAGGTTTTTGGCAATTGCCGCGATGGGTTTACGAACACCCAAACTCGTCTTTTAGTGCCTGAACTACTTCTGGAAATTCCATGGAGTGGGATGCTTTAACCAGAATATTATCTCCCGCTTTTACATAATCGAGAAGTTGTGGAATCATTTCGTCTCTGGCTGCAAAATAATGGATATCGCATGTCGGATTTGCGGCGGCGGCGTCTGCATATTCTTTTGCCAGGGGGCCGGCACAGAAAAGTGCGTCGATTCCGGACTGGGCTATGGCATCGCCGACACCGTGATGGAGTTCCCTTTCATCTGCTCCCAGCTCTGCCATGTCGCCAAGGACGGCGATTCTTCTGCCTGATATATGTGCCAGTACATCGATAGATGCCTTCATGGAAACAGGATTTGCGTTATAGCAGTCGTCAATGACTGTCATTCCGTTTACATGAAGAATATTGCTGCGACCGGCAATGGTTTTTACACCTGCGATTCCTTTCCTGATTTCTTCAAGAGAAAGCCCCAGTGCAAGACCCACAGCGGTTCCCGCCAGAGCGTTATATACATTGTGTTCCCCCGGAATCGGAATCTGGACGGTAAAACTGCCGGATGGGGTATGGATCTTAGCCTGCATTCCTTTGAGTCCCAGATTTTTTACATCCGTGGCATAAATGCTTTTCTCAATGCCGAACCCGGAATCGGAATCCATTCCATAAAATACAACCGGCTTTCCATTTACCTCACGCTTTGTGGAAAGCTTATCATCATCGCCATTTAAGATTACGGTGCCTTTCGGCTGTAAGTGGTCAAACATCTCGGTCTTTGCTTTTAAGATTCCATCTCTGGAACCAAGATTTTCCAAATGGCAGAGACCGATGTTTGTGATCACACCAATATCCGGCCGGGACATGGATGCCAGTCTGTGCATCTCACCGAAATCGGAAATTCCCATTTCCAGAACAGCCACCTCATGTTCTGCGCGAATTTTAAAAATCGTAAGGGGCAGTCCGATTTCGTTATTAAAGTTTCCTTCTGTTTTTAATACCCGGTAATGCTGTGACAGGACAGAAGCAATCATTTCCTTGGTGCTTGTTTTCCCCACGCTTCCTGTAATACCTACCACCTTGCAGGTAAGCTGTGAACGGTAAAAAGCTGCTATCTTTTTCATGGCTTCCGCTGACGAATCCACCAGAATATATGGTCCCGCCGGATTCTCTAATTTATGCTCGCTCAGCACAGCCAGGGCTCCCTTTTCAAACACCTGTGGAATGAAATCATGTCCATCCACCCGGGCACCCCTGATAGGAATAAACAGATATCCTGTTTTCACCTGTCTGCTGTCTGTGACAGCTCCTGTAATTTCCTGTTCTTCCTGCTCTTTTGCACCAATATAGGTTCCGCCGCATGCCTCTGCAATATTGCCCAGTGTCATACCATGGAGTGTTTCCGGAACATCGTTTTCATTTTTCTTTTCCATTCTTATCCCTCATATTTTTTCAAAGAAATAGCAATCAGTTTCTCACACAATTCGTTGAAATTCATACCAATGACGGCAGCCTCCTGTGGCAGCAGGCTGGTAGGTGTCATGCCGGGAAGCGTGTTTGCCTCCAGACAGTAAATATTGTTCTTCTCATCCAGCAGGAAATCAGAGCGGGAATAGGTATCCAGCCCGATGGCAGATGCCACATCCTCTGCGTATTTTTTCATCTTAGCTGAAATTTCTTCCGGAATATCTGCCGGACAGGTTTCTACTGCACTGCCGGCTTTATACTTATTCTTATAGTCGTAAAATCCCTCAATCGGAGCAATCTCAATCACAGGAAGTGCCTTTCCTTCAATCACTCCAACGGAAAACTCACGGCCTTTTATGTATTCCTCGATAATCAGTTCATCCTCCCAGCGGAAGCCCTCATCCAATGCCGCCTTAAATTCCGCTGCATCTTTTACGATGGTAACTCCGATACTGGAACCTCCACAGCAGGGTTTTACAACACATGGCAGGGAAACCGGAAGCTTTGTGATGTCATTCTCCCGTTCTGCCTTTTTCATGGAAATTCCTGCCGGAACCGGAACCTTTGCCTGCATCAGCACCTGTTTTGCCATTCCTTTATCCATGGCAATGGCACTGCTTAAATAATCGCTTCCCGTATAACGGATTCCGAACAGGTCAAAGGCAGCCTGAATCTTTCCATTCTCTCCATTTTCCCCGTGAAGGGCCATAAAAACAATGTCTGCCATCTGACACATCCTGATCACATTCGGTCCGAAAAAGCACGGTGACTGATCCTTCCTTGATGCCTTTACCGCTGCCAGATCCGGCGCAGTCTCCGGAATATCCTCCGTTTTTACACTGATTTCCTCTGATCTTTCAAATATTTCATCCAGATTTTCCTCTTTATCGCTGTAACCCATGAACACATCCAGCAAAATCACACGGTGGCCGTTCTCCCGAAGTGCGGAAGCAACCATACTTCCCGTTTTAAATGATACATCCCGCTCTGTGCTGAGTCCTCCTGCCAATACTATGATATCCATGATTCATCCTCTTTCCCGATTTTTTTTCCTTTTTACCTATGCTACCTATTATATACGCTAACAACTGTAGAAAACAAGTGGCTATCTATATTTATTATATTCAAAAAACGCATATCGCACCTTTACAACCCAAATCAACTATATTATATTACATACAGAGTCATAATTGGGGAAGGGCTCTCGCATTATGAAGGTATTTGGTATAGAAAAAACGAACAAAGGAGAATAATGGGATATATAAGGAAAATACGATTGGAAGATATGTACAGCTCATCATAACAAAGGAGGATTTTCTAGAGCAGTTGGGGGAATGGCTGCTTACATTAGAGGATGAGCGCATGCGTTTAGCGAGAAAATTTATATTTGAAGTGGATTTATCCGATACAGAAACACTGAAAGATACTCTTTATGAGTACGGAAGCCATCTCTCTGAGAAAAATTATCTTGGAAGAAAGTTCTTTGAACAGATGGCAGAGCTGCTGCGGCAGATGGAACAGAATCGCCGGATTGCAGCCAACGGGAACACGCCATAACTAATTGATAAGAGAACACCAAAACCGGATTTATGCAGATAAAAAGAAGCCGCAATGCTGAGCGGCTTCTTTTTTTATCTCGCTTTTTAACGTCGAGGCTTTTTGACCTGTGCTATCGGAATCGCAGACCGTTCATATGCGCCAGTTACTTTTTATTCGGTCTAGCACTCTGGCTCGATCAATCCGAAAGTATTTCCTTTTCTCTTATATACCACATTAACCTCGTCTGTCTCTGCATTACGGAATACAAAGAAATCGTGTCCGGTCAGTTCCATCTGCACACATGCATCCTCCGGATACATCGGCTTCATGCCAAATCTCTTGGTACGGACAATCTTAATCTCCTCATCATCCTCTGCCTCAGCATCAATAAATTCCTCACTAAAATTCTCTGCCACGTTCATCTTCTTAGAAGAGAGCTTTGTGCGGTACTTTCTTAACTGCCGCTCAATAACCTCCTCAACCAGATCAATGGAAACATACATATCGCTGCTGACCTGCTCAGAACGAATCACATGTCCCTTAATCGGAATTGTTACTTCAATCTTCTGACGTTCCTTCTCCACACTCAATGTAACGAATACATCAGTGTCCGGTGCAAAAAACTTCTCAAGCTTCTGAAGCTTCTCCTCCACTGCTGCCTTCAGTCCATCTGTCAGTTCAATATTTCTTCCGGTAATTGTAATCCTCATGATGTCCAACCCCTTTGCTGTGTATTTGGTACCTGTTGTACCATGTGGTTATTATAACATAAGTACCAAAAAAGGAAAAGCTTTTCCTGAAAATTTATGCGATTTTTATATTTTTACATACGCATAGGTGGTCATACCGCCGTTCTCCACCTTTGATTTGACCATATTCCCGTGGGAATCATATTTATAAGTGGCACGTACCACCTCTTTCCTGTACTTTCCAGATTTACGATATGTATAATACACTATTTTCACACAATCTCCGTACTTGTTATAGGTATGTGTTTCCTTCTTCTGAATCTTCCCATCTGCCCCGTAATCCTCATACCTGATCAGGCGGTTATTTTTGTCATAGGCCCGCTTTTGAGACCCAAGAAAAACCCATTTACCGCTTTTATATTTGTAAGATTTACCTTGAATCTCATTTCCATTCTTATCAAAGACCGATATGTCCTTAACATCCGGATTATGGTTTTTATCATAGCTTCTTATGGTTTCTGTGTTTTTCCCATAGCTGTATCTGTAGATCCATTGGTTCAGCAGCACCCCATTCTCATATGTGCTGTCTACCTGTCTCACAAGCTTTCCATTCGAATACTCCTTCGATGAGCAATCCATGCCAGTATAACAAATATACCACAAATGTAAATGGGTTTTACATGAGTGGTCGTTATTTAAACACAAGCGGCAGCTCATTTATCTCATTATCAGTAATAAATAAAACCCTTGATTTTTTCCCTATATCAGATAAAATATAATATATGCATAAATCATATTTTCATCTCACTTACAACATGTGAAAAACGAAACAGCTGGTAATAATGACAACAATTTATTTTTTAACTACACTGTAGAAGCCTTTATTTTATGGCATTATTGCAATTCCATATTTCAGCGCAAATTTTCTGTATGCGTTACCCTTCCGTGCTTTGGGGTAATGTATCTTGTTCTATGGGGATTTTCCTGTTTGGGGAACGTATATCTCAATTTAGCAGCATTTACTATAAGTACCTTTTTACTCGTGTTTTTCTTCTTTAAGGTTGTCTGGTTCTTTGCATTATTTCACACACTAATTATCTATTTATCTATGAGTCTGGGTGAACTGATCGCAGCAACCATAACATCACAGTTTTTCTCAGACTATTGGAAAAACTGGACAAACACGGAAAGTTTTCTGGTCAGTTCTGTTTTATGTAAAGTTCTCTATTTTCTGATCACACTGGCCCTCATCCGCCTGCAAAAGGAAAAGCCCTCTTCTCCGGCTTTGCCACCGGATCGCGGCTCGAACTTTCTTGCAGCCATCACCATTTGTTCCATAGGTGTTTCCGTTCTGCTATATACAATTGGTTTACATGTTGACGAGACACGTTATCTCGACTATATGCTCTTGTTTTCGACTACCCTGCTTCTTGTGATTCTGTTTTTGGTTTACTCTCTTCACAACTACAACCAGAAACGGAATGCGATGCTTTTAGATTTGCAGCTCCAGCATCAGAAGGATCAGTATTTGGCAAAGTACAACCAGACCCTGATTACACAGGATGAGGCACGACGGACATTGATTCACGATATCCGAAACCACTTGCTTTCCATCGATATATTAAACCAGCAGAAACGCTATGAGGAGCTGCATCAATACATACAAAGCCTGATTGAATCCGAGCAGCTGGCTGCCTCTGTGCGAATCTGTGACAACGATCTGTTAAACGCGACACTGCTGCGCTATCAGACTCTTTGTAAGGAAAAAGAACTTCGACTCACCACAGAAATTCATAGCGGCTGCACAGATTTTCTGTCAGACACCGATTTAACTACACTTTTTTGCAACCTTCTGGACAATGCGGTAACCGCTGCGCAGAAAGTGAGAGATGGATGGATTTCTCTAAAGCTTGAACATTGCCAGCCACTTGGATGCACCATTCTGACAATGAACAATTCCTGTCAGGAAGAACCGCCAAGAGACGGGAACGAAGAACTGATTACGGTGAAAAAAGACCCACTTCATCACGGTCTTGGGATGAAGAGCATACGCAGGATAGCAGAATCCTACCACGGCGATTTGCAGACAAGCTATATTGCTTCGGAACACCTTTTCCGGACAATCGTAACGCTGTATCCCCAAGCCCCCGAAACCGATAGAAAGGCGGATTCTTCATGCGAGTATTGATTTGTGACGATAACTCCATTTTTCTGGATGAAATTCAATCTCTTTTAACAGAATATTTTGCATCCCGCAGCCTGTCGCTTCCGGAGATTGTCCGATATACCGATCCGAATATGCTTCTTGCGGATACGGAAGCGATAGACCTGCTGTTTTTAGACATGGAAATGCCCGGACATGACGGAATCTTTGTGGGAAACAAGCTGCAGCAAACGCACCCTTATACAATCATGATTGCCGTAACTTCTCACCCGGATTATCTTGATAACGCAATGCATTTTGGCTGTTTCGCTTATCTGACGAAACCGATTGACCGAAACCGTTTTTACAGAAATGTGGGTGACGCTCTGAAAAAATATCAGGAGCAGTCCGCCCTTATTCACGTGCAGACCAAAACGGAAATTGCTGCCGTTCAGGCCAGAGATATCATCCTGATCGAAGGAGAAAAACGCACCTCGATCGTACATACCGTCTATGGGGACTACCATAGTCTGCAGACATTTTCCTTTTGGAGCCGGATGCTTACACAACCATACTTTTACGTGACGCACAGAAGTGTTCTCATCAACATGGCACACGTTAAAATAGTAGAAGCAGACCGCATTCTGCTGGATAACGGACAATATGCATTTTTAAGCCGCAGACGAAACATGGATTTTCGCAGGCGTTTCATCGAATTCTACACCCAATTGTAGGATTCTGTTTCTGCGTTGTTTGTCCAGTTTATCTGAACTGTGTTCCCTAAGCTACAGCGGAAATACATTCCAGCAATACGTTGTTTGCCCAGTTTATTAGACCCGTGTTTTCTCATTGGTCATTTTCTCAGTTTATCTGACCTGTGTTTCCTCTTACGTCGTTTTATACACCGGATGCGCTCGGGAACATATGGAGCAAAAATCATCTCCATATGTCCCATTCCTCTGTTCTCTGCCTCCATTCGCTCCTCTTCCAGGATATAGGAAAAAATTTCTTCCGTATGGCCTGCCTTCATTTCTGCACCAAAATTAAAGAAGTATATTGACATGGGAAAAGTCCGATCAAGTTCTATTTAGGAATCTTCCCCAAAATAATAAGCAATCAATTTTTGTATTTTTCCCGTGTCAATAGGCTGTTCTTTTGTTTCATATGTGGTAATTAATTTTTCATCTGGATAAATCCGATTCTGGGTGTATAACATAATCTTATCTGCCGCTGATTTTGCATACTGCGGCACATCCATCATGCCGAAATGTTCCCAATAAAATACCTCACCGGTCCGCGGATGACGAATCGTGAAATCCGGATAAATAACCACATTGCCAAGTGTCAGCTCGCACTCATAACGGTATGGTATTTTGTTTGTATACAAAGCCATTGATATCAGGACCTCTGATTTTGATCTGACATATTCGTCCTTGCAGGCCTTATATTTCAGTTGATCCGGGTAATTGTTATTTTTGTTATAGGGGGAATTGACCCAGGAAAGAAGTTCCTGAGACATCGGTTGAAAAAAGGGAGCCAGCAATTCTTGGTATGCCGAATTCTCAGTGAGAAGCCTCATCGCCTTATTTTGATTTTCAGCCGTATGACGCAAATAAAAGTTCAATGCTTCATTTTCCTTTTCGTCGTACTTTTGCAGTTCTAATAAATAACCTCGAAGGGCCAGTTTCTCAGCATATTCTTTTTGCGCTTTGGGGATGTACGTCTGTGAATGACCATCACTGTGATACCACTTTATGCGATTGCCATTGTGAACACAATTGAGTTTTCCATCAGGGAGCTGGCAAAGCTGTTCCTGAATGCATTGCAATTCTTTCTCGAGCCTTCGTTTCTCGGAAAGCACTTGTTGATAAATTGATATATCTATCACTCCTCCTATTATTAGATAATGCTATTAAATCACACACTCTCTCCCCTGTAAAGGGATATTTCATATATTTCTTCTTCAAGTAGTATGCACTGGAGGCACTTGGGGACATATGGAGCTAAAATCATCTCCCCATGTCCCATTTTGCTCTTTTTTTCCATGAAAAAATGGAACTGGGGACATATACGAGGGAAACTTTTTCCCTATGTCCCACTTTTCTCAAAAAACGGGACATCACAGCGGGATTTTGGTTGCATATGTCCCCGAGGGGGGATTGGGGGGCTGTTTTCAACCACAAATGGGACATCACAGAGAAATTTTGGTTGCATATGTCCCCGAGGGGGGGATTGGAGAGCTGTTTTCAACCACAAATGGGACATCACAGAGAAATTTTGATTGCATATGTCCCCGGGAGGGAATTTGGGGCTGTTTTCAACACAAACGGTACATCACAGAGGTTTTTTCCCCATATATCTCACCTTTCTGATTTCCAGCTTACCGCTCTCCAGTGAAACAGGGGTATAGGATTTTCTCCCATATACCCTTTCACTCACTTTACGCCCCCCTCCACCTCCTCTGGCATGACACTCTCGCTCCCACAGCCAATTCGTTACAATATCACCGACCGTCTGCCGTGTTCTGTCCCCTGTTCCACAGACTTCCCCTGGAACTAACAGAAACAGAAGCACTATGAAGAAAAATATCAGTTTTACGCCAGTTCCCCTGACGTAAGCTCCTCCAGCTGCTGGGACAGTTCCTCCCAGTTTTCCATATCTGCCATGATTTCCTCCTCCATGGCATCAATCTCTGCCTGAATCTCTGTCAGTTTTGTGTAGCTGGACTGGTACTCCGGGCGAAGCAGCTCTGCTTTCAGTTCCTCCAGCTTCTCTTCCTTCACCGCAAGCTCATCCTCAGCTTTTTTAATCTTTTTCTCTATCTTTGAGCGTTCCTTACCCGGGTTATAGTAACCCCTTTTCCCTCCGGTCCCAGAGAAAGAGTTCCCTGATGCTACCCCCGTGCCTGCAGAAGCTGCAGATGTTCCGCCGGCAGTGGATGCTGCCCCTGCATCAGTGCCTGTCCCCTTAGAATTGACACCCCTGGAATTAGCATTTGAAAAATCATTGCCGGATACTCCTGCGGTTGATCCTGCAAGAAAAGCAGTCCCGGCGGAAGTCACACCTGCTGCACCATTCTGGCTGATGACTCCACCAAGGGCTGCCGGATTTTTTCTGTAATCGTCCCCCCTCTCTGCTGCCTCCCGGTCCAGCTTCTCCTGATATTCTTCATAACCAAACTGATACAGATGTGTTGTCCCATCCTCAAATACGAGAAGACGATTCGCTACCTTCCGCACAAAATAACGGTCATGGGAAACGAAAATCAAAGTACCGGTATAGTCTTTCAGCATGCTTTCCAAAGTTTCTTTGCCAACTATGTCCATATGGTTGGTAGGCTCATCAAGAATCAGCACATTCGGGCGGCGCTTCAAAATCTTACAGAGTGCCAGACGTACTTTCTCGCCCCCGGAAAGCATATTAATATTTTTAAACACATCCTCACCGGTAAACAGAAATGCCCCCAGTGCACTCCGTGCCTCCGTCTCAGTCAGATTCGGAAATTCATCCCAGTAATCATCCAGCACCGTTTTATTACTGGAATACATCGCCATCTGCTGGTCAAAGTAGCCAATCTGAACGTTAGTGCCAAAGTGGTACTCTCCGCCAAGAGGTGCAATCTGATTCACAAGGGTCTTGAGAAGAGTTGACTTTCCCAGACCATTCCCACCTAAAATGCCCAGCTTTTCCCCTTTTTTCAGGTCAAAGTTCACAGTGGAAAGGGGGTGGTCATAGCCGATTGACAAATTCAAAACCGAAAGGACATCATTTCCGGTCTCTTTCTCAGGCTGGAAATTCGCATGGAAAGTGCGGTTATCGAAACGATCCGGTGCCTCAATTTTTACCATATGCTCAATGGCTTTTTCCTTGGAATGCGCCATGGAAACCTTGGTAGGCTTGTTCTTAAAACGGTCCACCATGCGCTGCAGACGGGCAATTTCCTTCTGCTGCGCATTGTAATCCTTCATAAGCTTGTTATAATTTTCTTTTTTGCGCTCCATGAAATTCGTGTAGTTGCCCGGATAGCGGGTAGCAGTGCCGTACTCAATCTCATAGACCACATCCACTACATTATCCAGAAACATCCGGTCATGGGATACGACAACTACAGCCTTTGGATAATTTTTCAGATACCCTTCCAGCCACTCGATGGTGGTAATATCCAGGTGGTTCGTAGGCTCGTCAAGAAGCAGAATATCCGGCTTGCTCAGGAGCAGTTTGATAAACGCAATCTTTGTCTGCTGTCCCCCGGAAAACTCCGAAAGCGGTTTCTTTCTCTCTTCCTCGGAAAACCCGAATTTGCGGATGATCACATCATACTCTTTTTCAAAATAGTAGCCGCCATCATTCCGGAAAGCCTCCTCCATTGCGGTATACTTTGCAACTGCCTCCTCAGAGTAATCATGTTCCAGCTTTGCCGCCACTTCCTCAAGCTCCTTTTTCCGCTTTTCCATAGGTGCAAAAACCTTACGGATTTCCTGCTCAAGGGTCACAGAGGGATCTTCAAAGGCAATCTGCTTTAAGTAACCAATCTGTGGATTTCCTGCTTTTGCAATGAAAATATCTTCATCGCTGTCGCGCTTGTCTAAATCCAGCTCTCCGTTGATCAGTTTTAAAAGCGTTGTTTTGCCACAGCCATTTCTTCCCACTACTGCGATTTTTTCTGTATTTCTGATTTCAAAATTGATGTCATGCAGAATCACATCGTCCGCGAAGGAAACTGCCCCGTGACAAATCTGATATAACATACTTTCTCCTTTTTATTCGAATGCTTCCGGCTGGGATGCCAGATAATTTACAAACTGTTCTGCCGTACGTCCGGAAATTCCGCCATGGGAAAGTTCCCACTTATTTGCTTCCAGTTTCAGCTTCTCCTCATCCATGGTAACTCCCGCCCGTCTTGCCAGATGCAGGACAATATCAAAATACTCTTTCTGGGTTGGCTTGGAGTAATTGATGGTAACACCGAAACGGTTGACAAGAGAAAGCTTCTCCTCCACCGTGTCGGAATGGTGTCTGTCATTGGAATTATCCTGGTCATTGCGGTCATTCCAGTTCTCCTTAATGAGATGACGCCTGTTGGAGGTTGCATAAATTAAAATGTTCTCCGGTTTTGTCTCCACACCACCTTCAATGACAGCCTTTAAAAACTTATACTCAATCTCAAATTCCTCAAAAGAAAGGTCATCCATATAGATGATAAAACGGTAATTCCGGTTCTTGATTTCCGCAATAATTTCGGAGAGATACTTAAACTGATGCTTGTAAATCTCGATCATGCGCAGGCCATCTTTGTAATACTGATTCACAATCGCCTTAATGCTGGTGGATTTTCCGGTTCCGCTGTCACCGAAAAGAAGAACATTGTTTGCCTTTTTTCCCTGAACAAAGGCCTCTGTATTATCCACAAGTTTTTTCTTCTGAATCTCATAGCCCACCAGGTCGTCCAGCATTACCGTATCCATGTTATTGATGGCCCGGAACTTGAAATCTCCATTTGGTGTATCGTCAATACGAAAAGCCTTGTTAAGACCGAACATACCGACACCGTAATCCTTATAAAAACCGGTTACTGCATCAAAAAATTCCTTCTCATCCTTTGCGGCTTCCAGCTCTTTACTTAAAGCACGGACTTTCTCGCTGACATTCTTATTATACATCAGATCCTTTTTGTGGATTGCCTTATAATTGGAAATCTGGGTAAAACAGTTAATGCCAAGATCTCTCTCAATGGGACCGAAATCATAGTCAAACAGCTCCTTAAAGATACGAAAATCATTCTGCACCAGCGCATTGACACTTCCCTCACTGGCTCCCACCTTCTCACAGGTCATGCTGAAGGGATTCTCGCTCATCATAAGGAAAAATGTCAGGTAATTATGCCAGAGATTATCATCAAAACCATAATCGGTTGCCACCTTAAGAATCCTCTTAATCTGCGTATTAATATCCCGCACCAGACCTGTTTTATTATATTCACCGGTCTCATATTTTCCAAAAAGTTCCGCCATCTGATAAAGAATGGAATCCTTTTCCAGATCTCCGTACATTAATAACTGTGATACTTCCTGATACATATTTTCTGCCTCTTTTCTTTTGATACATTGCCTCACACGATTATGCCACAAAAAAGGAGATTTGTAAACAAATCTCCTAAAACAGCACTCTTATATCCGTTCCTTTTCCCAGCTCACTCTGCAGCCTGATCTCCGCATCATGAAGTTCCACAATATGCTTCACAATTGCAAGCCCAAGCCCGGTTCCTCCGGTCTGCTTCGAGCGGCTCTTATCCACCCGGTAAAACCGTTCAAACACACGCTCTGTCTGGTCTTTTGGAATACCGATTCCATTATCTTTAACCTCGAATACCGGCCTGTCATTCTCGTAGAACACGCACACGGTAACGCTGCCGCCCTCATTATTATAACGGATGGCATTCTGGCAGAGGTTCTCCACCATCTCTGTTATCATTCCCCGGTCTGCCCGCAGCATGCACTTTTCTCCTTCATAATGGAGTGTGACACTGTGTTTTTGCGCATTCACTTTTAAATTGTCTAAACAGCCTTTAACCAGTTCATTCAAATCAAAATTCTCCGGAGACATCACCGAATCTGCCCCACTGTCCAGCTCCGACAAACGGATAATATCGTTAATTAGTGAAAGCAGTCTTGTTGCATTCTGCTGTATTTCCTTTGCAAAACGGCTCTCCTGTTCCGGATCTACCATGTGATTTTCAATTAACTCTGCATAGCCGGATATAGCGGTCAGCGGGGTCTTTAACTCATGGGAAACATTCGCGGTAAAATCCTGGCGCACCTTTGCCGCCATAAGAATATTCTCATGCTGCTCCCTGATGGTATTTACAAAAGGAACCAGTTCCTTATATACCATTATATTCGTGGTATCCTCAATATTATCTGCCAGCTGTTCAATGGGCTGCAGCAGCTGGTTTGTCAGCATATGGGCAATCAGAACACAGACACAGACAATAATATCAAGAATTAAAACGATGATTGGCAGTGCAGAAAAAAGCACACTGAGTCCGCTTTTTGCCTGAGTTGACACACGAAGCACCGTCCCGTTTTTTAAACGAAGTGCGTAATAATAGGTGTTCATGTTCATGGTTTCCGAATGCCGGACACTCTGCCCCTCTCCATTTTCCAGTGCCTCTTTAAACTCCGGGCGGTCCCCATGGTTGGACATTTTCTCCGAATCCAGATCCTCATCATACAAAACCGTACCATCTGCATCAATCCAGGTGACACGAAGCTCTTTTCTGTCGATATGAAAACCACCGGCTAATCCTGCCTGTCTGTTCTGTGGATCATCAAATACCCCGGTATCCGCCAGCATCTGTGCATTTACACGCAGATCCTTTCTTACCTGACCTTCAAAAATCGTATAGTATACCATAGTCACTGATACTGCCGTACTGAGAACAGCGATCACGGCAATCAGTATCAGTCTTACGTTAATTTTCTTCTTCATCTTTTTCTACTCAATTACATAACCCACATTACGCACCGTACGTATCTTGCTGCCTGCTTCCCCTAGTTTCTGCCGTAATGTCTTAATATGCATATCCACGGTACGGGATTCTCCCTCAAACTCCGTTCCCCAGACATGACGCATAATCACCTCTCGAGACAGTACCACGTTGGTATTGGTTAAAAGTAAACGAAGGAGCTCATATTCTTTAAAGGTAAGTTCCACCGGATTTCCATCCACAAAAACCATGTGGCGTTCATGATCCATGGTAATATTATCCAGCTGTAACAGCTTTACCTCCTCCGTCTCCGTCCGGCGCAGCAGAGCCTTTACTCTGGTGATCAGTTCCATAATGGAAAAGGGCTTCTTGATATAGTCATCTGCGCCCTCATCAAGTCCCTTGATCATATCCATTTCTGCCGTCTTGGCCGTCACCATAATAATTGGAAGACGTTTGGTGGCAGGGTTTTTCCGCAGCTTTCTTGCAATATCATAGCCGCTCTCATCCGGAAGCATCACATCAAGAAGTACCAGATCCGGCACGATATCCTCCAGTTTTTTATAAAAGGTCTGCGCCTTTTCAAAAGCACAGACCATATAATTACTGTTTTTTAATGCGATTGTTTCAATTTCCCTGATATTTTCATCATCTTCCACGATATAAATAAGTGCCATAGTAATTCCTCTATTCCTCTTTCTTTTTCTTGACCGGAAGTGCATAGCGGTCAGTCAAAGTGTAGTATTCATTTTCAAACCAGCTGGACTTCTCCTCCTTGACCAGATCCAGATACTCATGGGTATCAAATCCATCCTCATGTACGCGGATCATGCATACGGCAATGTTGGAGCAGTGGTCGGACACACGCTCAAAATTCGTGATAATATCGTCCAGAAGCAGTCCCAGCTCAATCGTACATTTTCCCTTACGCACACGCTTGACATGACGTTGCTTGACTTCCATGCTGATGCTGTCAATCACCTGTTCAAAAGGTTCAATCTTCCTTGCCATATCCAGATCATGGTTTTTGAAAGCCTCGATAGTCTCATCTACAATATCATGCAGGGCATTGGAAAATATTTCCATCTCTTCCCTTGCCTTCGGGGAAAATTCCATATTTTTCTCATGCATCTCTTTTACAGATTCCGTAATATTGACCGCATGGTCTGAAATACGCTCAAAATTACCGATACAATGAAGCAGTATGGACAGTGTCCTGCTGTCTGCCTGTGACAGGTCGCAGTTATTTAACTTAACCAGATAGGTACCCAGTGCATCCTCATAATGATCCACATTCTGTTCCATGGCAATCACTTTATCAACCGTATCGTCACTGTACTCCCGCATATTGTCCAGCGCATGGTCCAGTGCCTCCCTTGCCTCCTGTGCCATACGGATGGCTGCTGAACGGCAGAGCTCCATGGCAAATCCCGGCTTCTCTAAGAAACGCTCGTCCAGCCGTGCAAACTCGTCCGCCTGCTGCGGTTTCTCCTCCGGGGTCTCCGGAATCGTAAGCTGTGCCAGACGCACCAGCTTATCCGCAAAAGGATAGAGTACAACCAGAGAACCAATATTAAACAGACTGTGCACGATGGCAATGCCGGCTGCATTGGCCGGTTCTCCCAGAATCCTAAATCCGCCCACCAGTGCATTGGCACTATAAAATACAACGAAAAAGAGGATGGTGCCAATCATGTTAAAATACAGATGAATCATGGATGCCCGCTTTGCATTACGCTTTGCACCGATAGAAGAAATCAGTGCCGTCACACAGGTTCCGATATTCTGCCCCATAATGATTGGAATTGCAGTGGCGTAGCTTACCGCGCCGGTCATACAGAGGGCCTGCAGAATACCGACAGATGCAGAAGAACTCTGAATGATTGCCGTAAGTGCAAGACCTGCCAGCACTCCGAGAAGCGGATTGGAAAACATAGTAAGAATTCCGGTAAACTTCTCATTTTCCGCAAGAGGTTCCACAGCACCACTCATAGTCTCCATTCCAAACATCAGGATTGCAAAACCGATCAGGATATTACCGATATCCTTCTTCTTATTATTGTCCTTCGCCGTCATGGTCATAATAATACCAATGGCAGCCAGAACCGGTGCAAAGGAGGATGGCTTCAAAAGCTGTATAAAAAAGGATGAGCCCTCTATGCCGGTCAGTGACAGCAGCCAGGAAGTCACTGTGGTTCCCACATTCGCACCCATAATGATCCCCACAGCCTGGGACAGCTGCATAATACCGGAATTGACAAATCCCACTACCATAACAGTGGTTGCCGAGGAGGACTGAATCACTGCCGTCACCGCAACGCCAAGTAAGACGGCCATGATTCTCTTAGATGTCAGCTTTTCCAGGATTTTCTCCAGCTTACCACCTGCGAGCTTTGCAAGACCGTCCCCCATTTCGTTCATTCCGTACAAAAACATGGCGAGTCCGCCAATCATGGTCAGAACACCAAATAAATCCATTTCACAATCTCCTTTAGTTACATTTTACAATTTCTTTACATTGCTATCATAACACAGGAATTGTAAAATCCATAGGAAAAAATTTGTGAAATTTATTTTTCTACAAAATAACTAATTACTGCTGTTCTTTTTTGTCATCCAGGGCAAAAATCACCCACTCTGCAATATTCGTTGCATGATCTCCGATACGCTCAAAGTATTTTGCAATCATTAACATATCCGTTGCCTGCTCTCCATCCTCAGGCTCCTTCCGGATCATTTCTATGATTTCGGATTTCACCTTATCAAAAAGATCATCCACAACATCGTCGTGCTTTATGACCTTTTTAGCCTTTTCCATGTCCTTTTCCACATAGGCTTCAATACTGCGAATCAGCATCAGAACCGTTTCGGAAGCCATTTTCTTAATATCATCCTGCTCAAGGACATAGGGCTTATCTGCCAGCATAATCGTAATCTCGGAAATATCCGATGCGTGGTCACCGATTCGTTCCATATCCGTTACCATCTTCATGGCTGCGGAAATACCCCGCAGGTCCCGGGCTACCGGCTGCTGCTGCATCAGAAGATTAAAGCAGATTCCCTCAATTTTTTTCTGTTCATGATCCACATCAGAATCCGATTCCATAATTTTTCTGGCAAGTTCTTTGTCCTGTGACATCAGAGCATCTATAGCCTTTTGAATGGAATCCTCGATCATAGAACCCATAAACATCATTTCCTGATTTAAAATTTTAAGCTGCTCGTCGAATTTTGAACGCATTAACCGAACCTCCCTGTAATATAATCCTCAGTGCGCTTATCCTTCGGGTATGAAAAAATAGTCTTGGTATCCCCGAATTCCACCATTTCTCCCACAAGGAAAAATGCTGTATCATCGGATACACGTACTGCCTGCTGCATATTATGTGTCACAACAACTACTGTATATTTTTTCTTCAGTTCTTCCATCAGTTCCTCGATTTTCGAGGTGGAAATCGGGTCTAACGCAGACGTTGGCTCATCCATAAGAAGTACCTCCGGCTGTACGGCCAGTGCCCTTGCAATACAGATACGCTGCTGCTGTCCGCCGGATAATCCCAGTGCCGATTTTCTTAACCGGTCCTTGACCTCGTCGAAAATTGCTGCACCCCGCAGACTTTCCTCAACAATCTGATCCAGTCTTGCTTTATCCTTGATTCCGTGCACCCTCGGTCCGTATGCGATGTTGTCATAAATACTCATTGGGAAAGGGTTTGGCTGCTGGAATACCATACCCACTCTTTTTCTCAATACGGTTGTATCCACACCTTCCCCATAGATGTCCTCATCATCCAGATCCACCTCTCCGGTAATACGGACACCTTCTACCAGATCATTCATACGGTTGATGGTTCTTAAAAATGTAGATTTTCCACATCCGGATGGTCCGATAAAGGCGGTAACACTATTCTCCTTGATGTCCATATTAACGTTCTTTAAGGCATGATTGTCGCCATAATACAGATTCAGGTCACGGACGGTAATCTTTGTTCGTTTTTCCATGTTTCTCTCCTATATCTTGTTACCTTTTATTTACATCAAATTTTTTTGCCAGTGCTTTCGTCAGGAAATTGATTCCCAGCACAATCAGTAAAAGAACAAGGGCAATACCGAAGGCAGTTGCAAATTCTCCCTTGGTTGCGCTCAGGTATAGCTGAATCGTTAAGGTTCCTCCGGATTGTGTGGCCTTATTCAGGATATCGGAAAATCCCTTCGGAAGCATTCCTGAACTTCCTGCCGTAAAGAGCAGGGCTGCGGATTCTCCCACAATTCTTCCGACTGCAAGAATGACTCCGGTAATGATTCCCGGCATTGCAGACGGAAGAAGAATGGTTCTTATCATATGCCACTTTCCTGCGCCAAGTCCGATTGCGCCGCTTCTGTAGCTGTCCGGTACTGTCTTTAATGCCTCCTGCGTGTTTCTCGTGATGAGCGGAAGCACCATGAGAACCAGTGTGAAGGAACCGGTCAGAATCGAATAGCTCAGATGAAGTGTCTGTCCGAAAAACATCATACCGAACAGACCAAATATAATCGACGGAATACCGGAAAGTGTCTCTGTTGTAAACTCAATGATACTTACAAGTTTTCCCGGCTTTGCATATTCATTGAGATACACAGCGGCTCCCACTCCGACAGGCGTCGCAATCAGCATAGTAATGATAATGATATAAAGGGTATTGACTATATTTCCGGCAATACCGGTTGTCCCCTTCAAAACAGAGGTCACACTGGTTAAAAACTCCCAGCTGACGCTTCGTACTCCTTTTACCAGAACATATATGATAATGCCCAGGAGCAGGGCAACGGAAATTGCTGCGCAGAAATAGATGGCAACATACATGACAGCGTCCGCCGGATGCTTTTTCTTTACGCGAATGCTATTTTGCTCTGTCATTTTTCAACCGCTCCTTTCTTCTCTACCTGAGCCAGAATCAGATTGATGATCATGATAAAAATAAACAATACTAATCCTACAGTAAAGAGAACCTCTCTGTGCAGTCCCTCTGCATAGCTCATCTCACTTACCAGCTGTGTAGTCAGGAAACGCACGGAATTAAACGGAAGCGGAATATTGACCGATCCGCCTGCTACCATGTTTATGGCCATTGCTTCTCCCAGCGCACGTCCGATACCAAGAACCACACCAGTCATAATGCCGGATCTTGCTGCAGGAATCATCACCTTAAAAATTGTCTGGATGTGGGTTGCTCCCAGTGCAAGGGATGCAGATTTCAGGTGATCCGGTACTGCACGAATGGAGGAAACGCTGATGTTGATTACAGTTGGAAGAATCATAATCGCCAATACGATGATGGCAGATAAAAGGTTGGATCCTCCTGTAAACTGGTGGGTAGTGCTCCCCCTAAATACAATTCTTTCCAATTTAAACATGACCGGATTTAAAATCATCATTCCTAAGAGTCCATAGATAACGGAAGGGATTGCTGCCAAAAGCTCTACAGCCGGCTGAACAATTGCTGCCAGTTTCTTATTGGCAATCTCTGTGATAAAGACAGCTGTTAAAAGTGCAATCGGAACGCCCACCAGAATGGCAACCGCTGTACCAACGATTGATGTGAGTATAATATAAAAAATCCCATAGGATGGTGTCTGTGCTGTTGGCTGCCATGCAGTCCCAAATAACAGGTCAATCACCCCGACCTTTGCCAAAGCCGGGGTGCCTTTTGTAAACATATAACCTGTGATGCAGAGAACTGCGACAATTGCAACGGCTGCACATATGAAAAATATTACTTTTGCAATCGTTTCCACGATATGCTTTGCATTGCAGTTCATTCATTCACCCTTTCTTTTCTGTTACAGACTACTGTGGAATAATCAGGCCGACAGACTTGATTACGTTCTTTCCGTCATCAGAATTGATGAAGTCGAAGAAGGACTGTACCAGCTCGTTCTGCTCAGAAATCTCTCCCATTGTTGCCATAACGAATGGTCTCTGTAAGAGGTAATCACCGGATAAAATAGTCTCCTCAGATGGCTCTACGGAATTGATCTTTAATCCGTTTACTGTGTCATCCAGAACATCTAATGAAATGTATCCAACTGCGCCCGGTGTTGCTGCTACCTTTGCAAGTACTGCACCGGTAGAATCCAGCTCCTGTGCATATGCACATTTATCCTTAACATCAAGAAGCTCTTCAAAGGCATCTCTTGTACCGGAACCTGCCTCACGGCCGATTACTACGATGCTCTCATCCGGTCCGCCTAAATCTTTCCAGTTTGTAATCTCACCGGTGTAAACCTTAGCCAGATCCTCTGACTTGATATCTGTAACAGTATTTGCTGTATCTGTAATAACTGCAATACCATCAATTGCAACGATATTCTCAACTGCGCCGCCTGCTTTCTCCTCATCAGAAAGGGCACGGGATGCATCTCCGATATCTACGCTGCCAGCTGCCAGAGACTCAAGTCCTGCACTGGATCCGGTAAACTCTGCTGTAACAGAAACGTTTGGATTTTTCTCCATGTAAGCTTCTGCCATTGCATTAGCAAGCTTCTCCATAGAAGTACTTCCTGCCAGCTTAATGGAACCGCTTAAATCAGCACCGCCTGCTGCCTCTGAATCTGCTGCATCTGTTGCGTTATCTGCCTCAGAAGCTGCCGGCTCATTTGCGTTTGCATCGCCGTCTGCACCTGTAGATGTGTCAGAGCTTCCACAGCCCATTACACCTGCTGCAACCATAGTTGTTGCTGTCAGTAATGCCATCATTTTTACAAGTTTGTTTTTCATAATTTTTGTTCCTCTTTTCTTTTCAGATTTGAATTTCTTTCTGTTTCGTTTACAGGTGCTATCTTATCGGCCCATTGTAAAATACGTAACCAGCGTTGTGTAAATTGTTTGTAAAATATATGTATTCTTCCTGCCTGCCGCGAAATCTGAAAATAAAAAAGATGCCGCATATTGCGACATCCTTTTCCCCATTCTTTTATTTTAAGAATCCGAAGCTGCTTACAATCGCAGGCTCTTTTGCTTTTCCACTACATACATTGACGAAACAGATAATACGGACAACCAGCAAAATAATAATACATACCGCTGCTGCAATTGGTACAATAACCGTCCAGCAGAGAGCTGCCGTAATCAGTGCCAGTAATGCATTGAGGACTGTGATCTTAAGAGTCTGACGAATATGGAATTTCACATAGGCAGAATCCTTTGCCGTAAGAGCCGCAATAATAATTCCGACTGCCCCCAGCAGATATGGAAGCATTGCAACCACTTTATTCTCTGTCACATCCTTTGCATCAAATTCTGCCGTATGATCTTTTGGATCTACATATGGCTGACCGTATGGCATACCATTCATCTGGGGTCCACCGTTGGGATTCCCATAGCCGTAAGGCATTCCATTATTCATCCGGGGTCCGCCCTGAAAAGCCCCAGCTGCATTTCCCGCCTGCGCCCCCTGGGGATCTGTATAAAAATTTCCCTGTGCTGTTTCTGATGCGGCACCTGTACTTTGCTGTGCGCCTGCACCAAGCTGTGCACCGCACTTTGTACAGAACATACTGTCATCACTCATTTCACTGCCACATTTTGGACATATCATGTGAATTCCTCCTAACCTTTGTTAAGTATACTTACTATTATTTATATGTTCTTCTTTATTCTATATAACTTCAGAACATGCGTCAATCTTATTTCTATTAAGATTTGTTAAAGTTTACAGCCTGATGACGCAATGTAATTTACTGCCCCAGCTCCAGCATCGTATTGATACAGCGGCCGGCCTTTTCCCTTATCTCATCCTCCAGCAGGATTTCCTCGCCGCCGGTACCAAGCACACACTGGTAGACATCTGCCAGTGTGGTAAGCTTCATATTATGACAGACACAATCCTTCGAAAGGGGATAAAATTTCTTATCCGGACACTCAAACTGCAAATGCTGGACAATACTGTTTTCCGTACCGATAATAAATTCTTTTGCGTCGCTTTTCTTCGCATAGTCCATAATCCCGGTGGTACTGCCACGGTAATCTGCCAGTGCCGATACCTCCGGCAGACACTCCGGGTGTACCAAAAGAATGGCATCCGGATGTGCTGCACGGGCTTTTTCCACATCATGCTTCGACATACGCACATGGGTCGGACATCCCCCCTGCAGCAGCTTAATATTTTTCTCCAGAACCTGATCCGCTACCCATTTTCCCAGGTTACAGTCCGGTATAAATAAAATATTTTTATTCTCTATATTTTTCACAATCTGCACTGCAGAGGAGGATGTGACGCAGACATCACAGATTGTCTTTAAGGCAGAAGTCGTGTTAATATAGGCAACCACTGTATAGTCCGGATATTTTTCCTTCACTCCGGAAATCAGTTCTACATCCATCTGCTCTGCCATGGGACATCCCGCATCCGGATTTGACAGAAGTACTTTCTTCTCCGGGGAAAGAATTTTCACGGTCTCTGCCATAAAACGAACGCCACACATCAGCACAGTCTTCTGGGAAGCTGCTGCTGCCTGTTTGCTGAGGCCGTAGGAATCTCCCACATAATCTGCTACCTCCCAGATATCATGGCTCTGGTAAGCATGGGCCAGAATACAGACATCCTTTTCCTTCTTTAAGCGGATGATTTCATCCTGCAGTTCTCTTGTTGTAAACATATGTAATGCTCCTATCTTTTCATTTTGATAAAAATAAGTATAAAGACAGGAGTGTCCACTGTCAAGACAGTTGTAAACACTCCTGTTAAAATCCTGTTATTTTCGTTACCGTGTGATCAGTAACTTATTTTCTTGACTGTTTAATCCCGCAGGTATGCGGCCTGTCTTACCCGGCATTTTTTCCTGTAACATGCAATGGCATATTGATAGATTGTTTCATAACCATCCTCAATTAACTCTTTGGCATACTCTTTTTCCTCAATCTGCTTCCAGGCATCGTTTAAAGCCTGATCATACTCTCCGCGCTCCGCGTATTTCACTTCGATGACAATTCCGATGTCCAGATCCTCCACCCGGATGATGATATCGCAATATCCATTCCCTGCTTCTTCATTGGATTTTACATACCATCCATTCTTAAACCCAAGTATGCCAAGGAGAATTCCGTGATAGAAATTCTCTTTGGTGGGTCTCCGGACGAAAGTATCCCGTATGCTGATGGTCTTCGACAGATATGCCGTAAACAGCTGTTCCACCGTCTCCGCATCCCCGGTCTGCAAAGCTTCACAGAATGCCCGTAATGTTTCTCCGTCTTTTCCCGCCTCCTGACGGAACATGGACATAATCTGCCCGGTGAAGATATTTCGTATCTCCATATTCGGAATTGCCAGCTGATATTTATTTCCCTCCGGTTTTCCTTTCTGCGTCAGATAGCCGGTTGTAAACAGGACGCTCCAGATATTCTCAATGGAGTCATAGAGTCTGTTGTAAGTAAGGTCCTCATGAATTTCTTTTGTAACGGTCTCTCCTGCAACCAATGCCTCGATTTCACTCCGTGTAAGACCGTTTCCAACCTGCTCTAAGAAATGCCCCACCACATCATTGCTGCTTGTATTAGACCAGTAATCCTTCGGTGCAAGGGTTGGATCATCAATCAGATCATCACAATAACTGATCACATCCCAGGGACAGTAAACATCCACATTTCCAAACCGGTATCCATCATACCAGTTCTTTAACTCATCATATTTGTTCTCGAATCCATAATACTCTAACATCTGCTTTACTTCTTCATCGGTAAATCCGAAATACTCATCAAAACGCACAGATGTAATGGATAAGATTTTGGGATTGTTGAGTCCTGTAAAGATACTTTCCTTTGCTACCCGCAGACAGCCGGTCATTACCGCAAAATAAAGGCTCTCATTGGTCTTAAGTGCCTGTTCAAACAGGTTACGGATCAATGTAACCATCGGCTCATAATAACCTTTCTCATTTGCCTTTGCCAGGGGTACATCATATTCGTCGATTAGAATGATCACCTTTTTCCCATAATACTTCCGGAGTAATTCTGAAAGGGTACGAAGGCTTCTCATCAGGACATCATCCGCCATCTCAAAATTATCTGCAGACCCTGCATCCACATGAATCAGTTTGCGATAGATTTCCTTTTCCTGCGCAGAAAGTTTGTCGCTGTCCAAAAGGAACTGAAAACGCAGTGCTTCATTTCCAATCTCCGCACACATCATGGAACGGGCAGTTTCATAGTCTGCGCCGTTCACACCCTTTAAGCTGATAGATACAACCGGAAACTTCCCCATGTACTCCTCACACAGCCTGGTTTCCTTTGCAATCTCCAATCCATCAAACAGAGTTTTGTCACAACCAAACTCAAAAAATGTTTTTAACATGCTCATATTTAAGGATTTTCCAAACCGTCTCGGTCTCGTAAACAGATTCACTTCACTCCACCTATTCAGCAAATCCCGTATCATACATGTCTTATCAATATAATAAAAACCTTCACTGCGTATCTTTTCAAAGTTTTCAATTCCAACCGGAAGTTTTTTTACTGCTCCATTTTCCATATGCCAACGCACCCCATTTCTTTTTTTCTCGACTATACTTAAACCCAGACGAAAAATCCGCTGCACCAATGCATTACCATTAGTATAGCGGATTTTTCTGTAAATTACAAATTGTACCTGAAAGGTTTTTTATCAAAACCAAGGCAGCTTATGGAACGGAATCACACAGAGCACCTTACATTTGATATCCTCCTCGGAAATATATGGATTCTCCCAATAACGGGCATCTAATGACACCTCTCTGTTATCCCCCAGCATAAAATAGGAATCCTCGGGTACCGTAAAGGTCTCATCACATTCCGTTACCACCGAATCATCCAGATAGGCAGATTCATCCAGTGGGTTCCCATCAATATAAACCTTTCCTGCCACAAAGGACACTGTCTCTCCTGGCAGGCCGATTACCCTCTTAATCAGCGTTCCCTCTTCTTCCTGATCAAAAATAATAATGTCCCCCCTCTCCGGTTTTCCGTCTCCATTGTATGCCAGACGATTCCCCAGTGTCCAGTCGTGGACCATAAGGGTCGGCTCCATGCTCTCAGAGGGAATCCGTCCAAGCATCAGAATAAAATGAAAAGTAACAAATACTGTTGCAAGAATAAGGAAGTAGGCCACCCACTCCATTATATTTTTTCTTTTTTGTTTTTTCTGTTCGTCCATATGAAATCCTTCCTGTCTAGGTTTGTAACTATTCAGAACCCCGTCCCATACATTCGCAAAACCGCCCGACAAGTCGTGCTTTCTCGCTGCTACGCAGCTAATTTTGCTCATATATAGGGCGGTGACTCTATTCGAGCCACCTTACGAATTAGATAATCAGCCTCTTACATGCAAGCATGACGATTCTGATTATCTAATTCTAAGGGGTTCTGAATAGTTACCTAGGTTTTTATTCACTATAACGCATTTAAAAAACAGGTACAAGCATCATTTTACATTTTCCTTGACCATCCTCCGGAAAAAATGATAAAATTTTTGTAGTTTATAAAAAAGAGGGGAAAAAGAATGCCGGAAACCATAATTGATTATGTCAAAACCGAAATGCGCACTTTCAGGGAACACCCGTTTCAGGAAGTGGACTCTCTCGTACTCTCCCAGTTTTCCTACATTCATCTGGGAAATATGATTGCTCCGCCCTCAGAGGGCAGTGTGAAAAAACCCTTCACCCTGCAGCAGCTGTACCGTGCCGAGTGTTTTACACATTACTTTTCCAATCAGCCGAATGCAGAATTAAACCGCGAGCTGCTTTCAGCCTGTGCCGCCAGTCCGCGCTTTAGGGACATTGGAGTGGCCTACTATGAGCAGGATTTTGATGAGGCACTGGAAAAACAGTTCTGTGCCATGACCTTCTTTCTCAGCACGGACACTGCCTATCTCGCCTTTCGCGGAACCGACTCCACACTGATTGGCTGGAAGGAAGACTTTAACATGGCATTTATGACACCGGTTCCCTCTCAGGAAGCGGCACTGAAATATACGCTTACTGTGGCAAAACTTTTCCCGGGCCACCTGATGCTGGGTGGTCATTCCAAAGGAGGAAATTTAGCCGTTTATGCTTCTATGATGAGTCCATCACGTATCCAGAATCGAATTATCTCCATCTATTCCCATGATGGTCCGGGCTTTCGGGACAATGTCTTTTCCAGTACCGGCTATAGGAACATCAGTGACCGTATTTTCAAGACCCTTCCACAATCTTCCCTTGTAGGAATGCTGCTGGAGCATCAGGAAGATTATACGATTATAAGGAGCAGTGGTGTGGGAATTGTGCAGCATAATCCCTATACCTGGATTGTAAAAGACAGTGACTTTATCCGTCTTACCACCCTTACCCCAGGTGCCAGCTACCGAAACCGGACGCTGAGCGACTGGCTGGCCGGTCTTACCAATGAACAGAGAGAGCAGTTCGTGGATGCACTCTACTCGGTGATATCCGCCTCTGATTTTACGTCCTTCACCGACTTTTGCGATAACTGGCAGAGCGAGCTTGTCTCCCTGATTGAGAATATGAAAAATATGGATGAGTCTTCCAAAGAAATTCTCCGTGAAACTCTCCGGACACTCCGGCGCATGGCAATTAAAAACTCCTTCTTAAATCTGCACTGATACCACACTTCTCTCGCTGCTCTGTACAATCATCCAGCAGCAATACAGGAACTGTTTATTTTTTTTCTGTATCCGAATTCCCAATCAGGAAATCCACAGAAACATCCAGTATCTGTCCGATTTCTGCCAACTCGTTAACCGATGGAGAGCGGCGCCCCGTGCGGTATCCGCTCACGGTGGATGGCGATACATACAGCATTTCTGCAAGCTGGATATTGGAAATATTCTTTTTGTACATTGTCTGACTCAGACGTTCCCCAAATATTATATATTTCTTATCTTCTGCTTTCATGCAGATAATTATAAAGAGATGATATTGGAAATATCTGGGAAATTGCAAATCGCGTTTTCTTTCTTTTTTAATAAGAAATATTCTGAATAATTAAGAACTGTCTTAAATCCATCCTCCATCCAGGGTAAGAATCTGCCCATTTAGATAGCTGGTTCCGGTTGCTATGGAAAAAGCCAGTTCTGCCACCTCCTCCGGCGTTCCCATTCGGCCTGCCGGGATTTCTTCAATGAGGGCAGCACGCTCCTCCTTAGAAAAACAACGGTTCATATCGGTATCAATGACTCCACAGGCAATGGCATTTACCTGGATATTACTGGGAGCCAGTTCTTTCCCTAAAGCCCGGGTAAAGGAATTGATTCCCCCCTTGCAGGCGGAGTAAGCGACCTCGCAGGAAGCACCCACATTTCCCCATACGGAGGAAATATTGATAATGTGTCCGGTTTTTTCATGTACCATGGAGGGAACAGCCAGCCGGCAGGTGGAAAAGATGGAAGTAAGGTTTGTGGCCAAAATCCGGTTCCAGTCCTCAATATCCATATCCGTCAGAAGACCAATGTAGGAAATGCCCGCATTATTGATCAATACATCTAAAGAATCAAATTCCTGCAGTGTCGTCTTCATCATTTTTTCCACAAAAGAAAAGTCTCCCACATCTCCGAAAAAAGTCAGCACGCGAATGTTATAGCTATCCTGTAACGACTCAGCAAGTGCCTGCATCTGCTCTTCTGACCGGTGGCAGCTAAGAGACAGGTCATAGCCTTCTTTTGCAAATTTTTTTGCCAGGGCAGCTCCAATCCCTCTGGAAGCTCCTGTGATACATGCGGTTTTTCTCATTTATTTTTTGACCTTTCTATAATAAATTTTTCGGCATCTTCACTTTTGAAATTTGTAACTTTCCGTTATGTTCCTGTGAGAGCATACGGGCACTGAATCAGTGTTTCAGCTTATTGTCAGCTATCTATTATAATGTAAATAAACACAAAAATCTAGAAAATTTAAAAAATTTACTGGACAAAGTAAAAAGAGTATGGTACTATAATTGGGCAGTTGTAAATCGGCGCGTGGCTCAGCTTGGTAGAGCGCTGCGTTCGGGACGCAGAGGTCGCAGGTTCAAATCCTGTCGCGCCGACGATTTCAAGGATTCCGGTACATGGGTGAGAGAGTCCTTGGCAGGGGCAGCCCCGGAGGTTTTCATCAGAAACCCTCCGGGCTTCTTTTATGCAGAAAAATGAATTAACGTATGTATTTCAAACATGAAAAGCCGCCAGAAATGGCGGCTTTTTGAAAGCTTTTTCACCTGTTCTATTGGAATCGCTCTGCCAGCAGAACCACCGTAGATCTCTCCGGTACCCGTATACAATTCCCCTGAAATTCCGTCTGTGCGGCAAAATCCGCCCCATCCTGATATTCACAGTAAGTGTTTACTGCCAGTTTCCAGTGGAATTCCGCCGGAAGGGGTGGAAGCATCATCTCAAGGGGCTCCCAATATGCATTCATTCCATAGAAAATCATGTCATCATCTGTATTCTCTGCATTTCTGCCTGCATACATAATTCCGATCAGATGGGAATTGTAATCCGTATAATTTCGATTTGGCTCTCCATTATGGATACTGATAGACGGCAGGCCACAGGCTGCAGGCTCTGTATCTCTTCTTAAAATCGGATGTTCTGCGCGGAAATGAATCATAAACCGGACAAAATCATGAATCTCCTGAAATTTCTCCAGACGGGTCCAGTCCAGCCACGAGATGATATTATCCTGGCAGTATGCATTATTATTTCCAAACTGCGTATTACAGAATTCATCCCCTGCCAGAAACATTGCGGGTCCCCTGCTGCATAAAAGTGCCGCAAAAGCATTTTTTACCAGACGCCGCCGCAGTTCCAGAACCTTGGGATCATCGGTATCTCCCTCCACCCCACAGTTCCAGCTCAGGCCGTTATTGTCACCATCTGTGTTATTCCAGCCATTCTTCTCATTATGTTTGGTATTATAGGAATACAGATCATACAGCGTAAATCCGTCATGACAGGTCAGGAAATTGACAGATGCACTGTAGCCGCGGCTCTCCGGATCATACATATCGGAGGAGCCGGTAATACGGGTTATTGCACGCCCTGCCACGCCATTATCGCCTTTCAGAAAGCTCCTCATATCGTCCCGGTAACGTCCGTTCCATTCCGCCCAGCGGTTCCAGGAAGGAAAACTTCCAACCTGATACAATCCACCTGCATCCCAGGCCTCTGCAATCAGTTTCATGTCCCCAAGTATGGAATCAAATGCCAGTGACTCCAGAATCGGTGGATTTTCCATCGGCGCACCGTTCTGGTCCCTTCCCAATATGGAAGCCAGGTCAAAACGGAAACCATCCACACGATACTCTACCGCCCAATGGCGCAGACAGTCCACAATAAATCGGCGCACAACGGGATGGTTACAGTTTAATACATTTCCACAGCCGCTGAAATTATAATAATAGCCGTCGGGTGTGAGCATATAATAAATATTGTTATCAATTCCCTTGAAACAGAAACTCGGTCCCATTTCATTTCCCTCAGCCGTGTGGTTAAACACAACATCGAGAATCACTTCAATCCCGTTTTCCTTCAGCTCGCGGATCAGACGCTTCAACTCATCTCCCTCGTGATTATGCTCCTGATGATAGGCATAGCTGGTATTCGGGGCGAAAAAAGAGACCGTATTATAACCCCAGTAATTATACAGCTGTTCGCCATCAACCACACGGGCACTTTCCATCTCGTCAAACTCAAAAATCGGCATGAGTTCTACCGCATTGATTCCCAGATCCTTAAGATACGGGATTTTCTGACGGAGCCCCTCAAAGGTTCCACCGCCCTGCACCCCGGAAGACTTATCCTTTGTAAACCCACGTACATGCAGCTCATAAATTACCAGATCTTCAAACTTATGGTTCAGATTCTTATACTTGCCCCAGTCAAAACTGCTCTCTACCACCCGGGCTTTGTAGACAAAATCTTCTCCTCCTTCCGGACGTTCTCCCCACTTTCTCTGTCCGGTGACTGCCTTCGCATAGGGATCCAGCAAAATCTTATTTTTGTCAAAACGAAGTCCCTTCGATGGATCATTTGGCCCATCCATCTGATAGGCATACTCAAAATCTTCTGCTTTGAGCCCGAAAACAAGAATGGAGTACGTATTTCCTATCTTGTAGCTTTCCGGAATCCTGAGTCTCGCATAGGGCTCATTCGCCATTGGTCTGAACAAAAGAAGGGTACAGCTTGTGGCTCCATGGGAACTGACCGTAAAACTGACTCCCTCATCTACCTGATATGCTCCGTTCATCTGATAAAATCCCGGTCTCACATCGAAACCACCGATGTTGTCCAGAGGATGCAGCAGTTCACCCACGCTTTCCATTTCTTCATAAATTGGCCAGCTTTTCTGTTTTGACGGATAATTATAAAAACTTGCATTCATGTGTCGATTCCTCTTATTATTATTTTTCCCCCACATATAGTCTCCCCCTCAGGACAAATGTCCATACAAAATTATCCCCCGCTTTTTTCTCTAAGTATCAATTTTCCATTCACATCAAATCCCGCACTGCTGTATGGCTTCGAATACTCATTCATATGCTCAAGGATGGTTTTCTTTCTTTCCCCCTCTGCTTCGGTAGGCCGGAAATCATTTCTGTCTGTTGTGGAACTGATACTATATGGTATGATATCGGCAGAAATATCGTTCTGCATTACATGGTCCACAAAAGTAAACGTCTGTTCATATACGGCGGTCTCTTTATCCTCAGGATTCCGGTTTCCTCCAAAACAGAAATTTCCCAAACTGTAACAAATCACTTTTCCCTTGTATATTTCCAGGCCCTGCAGTACATGGGGATGCGTGCCGATCAAAAGGTCTGCTCCCCAGTCAATCACATCATGGGCCAGTTTTCTCTGATAATCATTAGGATAGTGGTCGCCCTCGATGCCCCAATGGCAGCAGGCAATCACAAGATCTGCACCCTCATCCCTCAGTTTTCTTATGCCATCACGAATATATCCGGCATGTTTTTCGTCTGCTGAAAGCTGGCTGGCAGACACAATTCCGATGACAATGCCGGAATCTGTCTGATAGGATGCCACATGCTCATTAAAACCAAAAACAACACCGGCTTCTTCTAAAACATTTCTTGTCTCATCCAGTCCCTCCTGGCCATAATCGAAGGTATGGTTATTACCGAGACTCACTCCCTCCACTGAGCTGTTGGTCAGAATCCGGACATACTCCGGTTTTCCCTTCAGATTAAAGGTTTTTTCCACGCGCCCTGTGGCATTGGAAAGAACACACTCCAGATTTACAAGCGTAAAATCATCGGCTTCAAATATAGACCGTACTCCATCGAAGAAATAATTTTCCCCATATTTGTCGTAATATTCATGAAAGGAACCGGCATAGCCCTGCTTTTGTGTGGGACCTAAAGTACAATCACCAACAGCAGTGATTTTTACCTTCTGAATAACCGGCGTTTCCCGGGCTTCTACCGCCGTATTTTTCTCCGATGTCTGCAGCACACTGTCCCTGTCTTCTGCCGAAGCCGAAGCTGATTTCATACCACATCCGCTTAAAAACAATGTCAATAAAAGAACTGCCGGAACTATCCACCGCTTTTTCATATACTCTTTTCTCCCTTTTCCAGGATATCCACGGTATGTGCGCTTGCCCCCATCAGGTCCATACGCTCACAGGTTGCCAGGTGGTAATTGACAAAAGCGTCAAACTCCTCCTCCGAAAGCGCATTCAGATACTGCCGCATATAATTGGCAGCTCCATCTGCCGCAATAATCCGGACCCGCGCTGCATTTACCTGCGCGTCCAGTTCTGCAATGTCCTCCAACCTCACCATACTGTAAAGAGGATTTGCCTTTTCCGTGCAGTGATAATCCTCTGTCAGCATATCATTCTGCAGAGCTTCCAGAATATGTTTTTCCTTAAAACCATAGGTAAGCACTGTAAACTCATTCATGACATATGCCACAAGAATCCTGCCTCCCGGCTTTGTCACACGCACAGCTTCCTGTAAAGCGGTAAGTTTCTCCTCTTTCTCATGAAGATGGTACATGGGACCGAATAAGAGCGTTACATCAAAAGACTCCCTTTCAAAACGCTTCAGATTCAATGCATTTCCCTGATAAGCATGCACCCCACAGCCTTTCTGTTTCAGTCTGCCAAGATTGTGCTTCACCAGTTCCACCGCCGTAACGTCATAGCCTTCCTGTGCCAGGGGGATGCTGTAGCGTCCGGTACCGGCGCCAATGTCCAGAATTTTTATCTGTCCCGGTTCCCGGTCTTTTCCAACTGCCTCAAGGCTCTCATGAATGTATTTCTGGCTGGTGATAAACTCCACCCGTCCATGGCGGCTGTCCAGACGCTTGTCCTCATTAAATTTGTTATAATAGGCTTCTAAATCAGTCATAGTACTATTTTACCACATCGAATATAAAAATACTATTTTTTCCCTTTCTGACAGCACTTCAGTATCTCTGACACAATTACAGAAGCCACTTCCGCCTTGCTCATCTGCGGAAGTTCTGTACAGGAATCCGCTGTAATCAGCGTAACCACATTGGTATCTGTCCCAAATCCGGCACCTTTTACTTTCAGATTGTTTGCAACAATCATATCTGCCTTCTTCTTTACCAGCTTCGCTCTGGAATTATCCAGCATATGCTCGGTCTCCATGGAAAATCCGCACAAAAACTGCCCCGGTCTCTTATGCTCTCCCAGCCAGGCAAGGATATCCTCCGTCCGCTCCATGGTAAGCTCTGTATTTCCATCCTTTTTCTTTACCTTCTCATCCACCGGATGATCAGGGCGGTAATCCGCTACCGCTGCTGCCTTAATGATTATATCCTGCTGTTCATAAGCTTCTTTCACTGCTGCTGCCATATCCGCCGCAGAAACTACCGGAACAACCTTTACAAAAGCCGGTGGTGTCAATGCAACCGGTCCTGTAACCAATGTCACTTCTGCCCCACGCCGCATGCAGTTCTCCGCTATGGCATACCCCATTTTACCGGTAGAATGGTTTGTGACAAATCGAACCGGATCAATCTTTTCCTGTGTCGGTCCTGCGGTTACCATCACATGCATTCCCAGCATGTCCTTTTCACAGGCAAGCTCTTTTAAGATATAAGAAAGCAGAGTTTCCGGCTCTGGCATCTTTCCGGCTCCGGTATCCCCACATGCCAGATATCCACTTGCCGGATTGATTACAGTGAATCCGTAATCCTCCAGTTTTTTCAGATTATCCTGTACAATGGGATTCTCATACATGTTGGTGTTCATTGCCGGTGAAACAAGTTTCGGACACTTTGCCGCCAGAATGGTGGTGGTCAGCATATCGTCTGCGATTCCGTTTGCCATTTTTCCAATGACATTTGCAGATGCCGGTGCCACAAGAAAAAGGTCCGCACGCTTTGCCAGTGACACATGTTCCACATTAAACTGGAAATTCCGGTCAAAAGTATCCACCAGACACTTATTTCCGGTCAACGTCTCAAATGTAATCGGATTGATAAAATTTGTTGCATTCTTCGTCATGATCACGTTCACATCTGCATGCAGTTTTACCAGCGCACTGGCAAGATTTGCAATTTTGTATGCAGCAATACTCCCGGTTACACCCAGTACCACACATTTTCCTTTTAACATACCAAAGCCCCTAACCTTTCCTATGTATGCAGAATTCAGCCACATATTTCCTGCAATTTCTGATATATTACATTCTGTTAACAGGAATTACCGTAAACCAGTAACCACAATCCTATTTTTCCTGCTTGTGCCCGATTGGTTTCAGCTTGCTTAAGACGATACCAAGTGCCGCAACAAGGATTGCTGCAACAATAGCCTCAATAACTCCGTTAAAGCTTATGACTCCGCCTATAATTCCAAGTACAGCCCCCGGCTCGACACTTAGTGCCTTTGCATAAGCATCCTGATATAATACAAAAATTCCACCCATAACCAATATCGTATTAATCATGGCTCCAGCCACACCAGCATAGACAAACGCACATACACTGCCTGACTTTTTCATCGTATAAATCTCCAATGCTGCAAATACAGCTGCTGCAACAGCAAGACTGATCAGACAAACCACCATAAACGGTAACGGTTTCTTCTCAAATACATGGATAAGAAATGCCCGTGCACCAATAAATAAAAAGATTCCAATCAACAGATTTAAAAATGTAGACCAGAAAGTTTTCTTCTCTGAATTTACAGCCTTCTTGACTGCAAGATAAATATAATACGGAATAATACCCACCAAAATACGTGGCACAAAACAGATGAACGCACTTTTAAAAATACCACTGGTTCCTACCATACTGGCAGCCAAAACCGGCGAAAATACAAACGCTGACATTGAAGTCGGCATTACGGTATTTTTGATAAAGCTGGTTAATCCGAAAATGAATCCAAGAAACCCGCCCTTTTTCGGTCCGCAAAACAAAGAACCTAAAATAACGGGGATGTGAATGATTGTCGCATTGATCACGACAAGTGGAATGTATCCCAGCGGTGTAAACGCCATGATAATAATAATTGCTGCAAATAGAGCTGTCAGTACCAGCTCTGTCGTCTTATTGTTTCGCATTGCATTTTCCTCCTATTCCAGATGAAGGCAGCTGTCCCTCTCTCTTTTTTTGCTAATGCTTTCTCAGATAGTTGCTGCTTGGTTCTTAATCTGTATTCAAAATTTAGTAACCATCAGCTTTTTCAGTTTACACCATGGAGGGCTTATGGTCAAGGAAAAACCGCCGCGGAAATTCCGCGACGGCTCTCTTATCTTAAATATTATTTATTCATCTCAGCCTTTAAAGCCTCTGTAAGTGCAGGAACAATCTTGTTAAGATCTCCCACGATGCCGTAATCAGCTACAGAGAAGATCGGAGCATCCTCATCCTTGTTGATGGCAATGATGAGATCAGACTCTTCCATACCAGCTACGTGCTGAATTGCTCCGGAAATACCGATTGCAAAGTAAATCTGCGGACGAACGGTCTTACCGGTCTGTCCTACCTGATAATCCTGTGCTAACCAGCCGTTCTCAACAACGGCACGGGAGCAGGATACCATTCCACCGAATACATCGGCAAGATCCTGTAACATCTTAAAGTTCTCTTTGCTTCCGACTCCACGTCCACCGGAAACCAGAACCTTTGCATCCATGATGTTCTCTACATTTCCAACAGCCTTAACAACTTCCTGAATCTCAACGAAGCGGTTGTTCTTCTCAATGGCTGGATTAAACTCAATTACCTCAGCCTTACGTCCAGCCTCTTTCGGGAGCTTCTGCATAACACCAGGACGAACAGTTGCCATCTGTGGACGGTTGTCCGGACATGCGATTGTTGCGATGGTGTTTCCACCAAATGCAGGACGTGTCATAAGTAACTGATTATGCTTCTGCTCGTCTTCCTTGCCCGGTACAGCCTGAATCGGGAAATCACCAATCTCAAGCTTTGTACAGTCAGCGGTAAGTCCTGTGGCAACTCTTGCAGAAACGGTAGGACCAAGATCACGGCCGATTGCTGTTGCACCTACCAGCATGATCTCCGGCTTGTACTCATTGATCACTGCTGCAAGAGCCTGTGCATATGGCTCTGTACGGTAAGTCTCCAGCTCCGGATTATCCACAACGATAACCTTGTCTGCACCATACTCGCCTAACTCATCTGCTAAGCCCTTTACATTGGAACCAAGAAGTACTGCTGTAACCTCTGTTCCTAAATCACTTGCAAGCTCCTTTGCCTTTCCGATTAATTCAAAGGCGATAGAGCTTAATTTGTTGTCTACCTGCTGTGCGTAGATAAATACGCCCTTATATTCTTCTAAACCCATGATATTCCTCCATTAAGCTTGCATTCTCTAAATGATGTGCTTCTCTTTGAATTTTCCGATTAAGTATGCGACAGACTCTGCCGGGTCAAGATTTACTTTCTCTCCTGCACCCTTCGGTACCTTATCAGATGCCTTGGCAATCTTTGTCGGTGATCCCTTAAGACCGATGTTGGAATCATCCACATCCTTTAAGTCTGCTCTGCCCCATACGGTAACTTCTTTGTCACATGCATCGAAAATTCCGCCAGGAGTCATATATCTTGGCTCGTTTAACTCAGAAAGTGCTGTGATCAGGCAAGGCATTTTAGCCTTTAATACGTGATATCTGTCCTCATACTGACGCTTAACAATTACGGAATCACCCTCAACCTTGATATCCTCTGCATAAGAGATAACCGGAAGTCCAAGATGCTCAGCGATCTGTGGGCCAACCTGTGCGGTATCACCATCAATAGCCTGACGACCTGTAATGATCAGATCATAATCCAGGTTGCGAAGTGCTCCTGCGATTGTTGTGGAAGTAGCCCATGTATCAGCTCCACCTAATACTCTGTCCGTTACAAGAATTGCATCGTCTGCACCCATAGCCAATGCCTCACGAAGAACGGCATCTGCCTTTGGAAGTCCCATGGTAAGAACGGTAACCTTAGCACCGGTCTCATCCTTAATTCTAAGTGCTGCCTCAAGACCGGCCTTATCATCCGGGTTCATGATGGCAAGCATAGCTGCTCTATCGAGTGTTCCGTCCGGATTAAACTTTACGCCGCCCTTGGTATCCGGAACCTGCTTAATACATACTACGATATTCATGTATTGTCTATCTCCTTTTCTTCATTTTCACATATCTGCTTCATACCATCGCAGATATAATCTTGTTTCCTATATCCAGAATTTCCGTAATTATTTCAGTAATGCACCGGAAATAACCATACGCTGAACTTCAGATGTTCCTTCGTAAATCTCTGTAATCTTAGCATCACGCATCATACGCTCTACATCGTACTCACGGATATATCCGTATCCACCGAATAACTGAACGCACTCTGTTGTAACAGCCATAGCTGTCTCTGCTGCGAATAATTTAGCCTTTGCTGCATCTACTGAGTAAGAAACCTTAGGGTTCTTAGCAAACTCTGCCTTCTTCATAGCAGCTGCGTATACAAGATACTTAGCTGCATCGATACGTGTAGCCATATCTGCAAGCTTGAACTGTGTATTCTGCTGCTGTGCGATTGAACGGCCGAACTGCTTTCTTTCCTTTGTGTACTCGATAGTTCTCTCTAATGCGCCCTCTGCAATACCAAGTGCCTGAGCAGCGATTCCGATACGTCCACCATCAAGTGTATGCATAGCGATTGGGAAACCTCTTCCCTCTTTTCCAAGTAATGCATCCTTTGGAATACGTGCATCCTCGAAGATAAGCTCGTATGT
>JALEZW010000063.1 GCA_022772675.1 Agathobacter sp.
TCGAAAGACCGGTACCACCAGCAGATGAAGGAGGTAGAAGGGAAAGCAAAGGAAATCTCTGCCAGCCTGGATGCAGATTTTCAGAAAAAGATGCAGGAAATCAGACCGGCTGCACTGGATAAGGTTGAGACAAAAGACCGGATTAAATATGACAAGGAATTTCTTACCAATAGCAATCGGGTACAGGACAGGTGGAGAAAGCTGTTTTTTGGAGACGGAGCGATTGGAAAGATGCCAAAGGAATGGGTATTCCAGGATGGCACAAAGCTGGATCCGCTGACTGCCTGTATGGGAATTTTGGCATCAAATCAGAGTACGCTGGAAGATCCCGTGGATATATGGAAGCTTTCACCGGAAGAAGTGGCAAAGAATCCGGCCCTTATGGAGGCTGTAAAAGAGGCTGTGGAAGAGTATGAGACGTTTCAGAAGAAACGTGTGGCAGAGTATGAAATAAACAGTCTTGACTTTAGTTTTAGGAATGCCATAGAAATACATGATCCCATGGGAAATTCCATTTTATCTGAGAAAGAAGAACAGGTATTTTTGAAAAATCCGGATTCTAAAGAAGCCGATAAGATTATATCAGACAAGATACCGATTATTAATATGAGAGAGAAGCTGTTAAATATTGTTGGTAACAGGGATTACCGGCCGGATTATTTTTCAGAGGCGGCAAGGACAAGATATAAAGAGGTACAATCAGAATATCGGCTGCATGCGGCAGTTGAAGGGAAAGATTATCAGAAAGCAGCACAATATGTCAAAGAAAATGCAGAAAACAGCCTGATTTGTAATGCTGTAAAAAAGATGGCGCAGGACTGTGCCCAAAAGGAAAATGTGGAAACCGATGAATTGTCCGATTCAATCCAGGCTGTCAGGGATAGAGCAGGTCAGACCGTGGAAAAATTGAAAATAGGCGATATGAAGCATAAGGAAATCGCCGCCGCCGCGGATACACTTCTAAGTGGAAGATGGAAGAAAAACTGCCATATGGACTGTAAATTAAATGAGGCAGGACAGATAAAGGATATCAATGTGATAAGGGTTCCGGATGCACTGAAGGGGCTGGAAACCATTGTGGAAGCAGAGGAAGAACTGGAGGATGAGGGTACGCAGCTGGGATAGGCGCATATGAAATACGGATGCTTTAAGAAGATAGTGGAGGAATACGGATGCAGCGGCATGATGAGGACTATAAACAGGTTATTTCAAAATTAAATGGTGCATTTGAGCAGAATAAGCAGGATCAGGCAGTAAATCCGGGCATTTTTGATAAAATGGATTCGGAAAAGCAGAAACTGATTGAGGAGCTGCCCTATGAGGAAATCCGTAAAATCGGGATGAAAGTTCATTCTAAAATTACGGATATCAGTTATCTGACAAAGGAAGAAAGGAAACTGCTGGAGGATATCAGGGAAGGCAGAAAAACCAAATATAAGCAGGTGGTTTACCGGCTGACAGGGGAAATAAATCCGGAGCTTATTATGAAAAGATATTCCTCCTTTGTGAAGAGTGAAGCTGTATTCCGTACGCTTTATCTTTATAAAGGATTACAGGAACCTGTCCGTGTGGTATGTGAAAACCGTGAGAGTGTATTTCCCATTCGGGATGCCAGGGATTTAGGACCAGAGAAACAGAACTTTTTGTTAAAAAATGTACTGGCCGCGGAAATGAGACGGGAGTTTGACATTGAGAAGGATCCTGTGCTGTGCATGCAGGGATATCTGACCGGGGAACAGGGGATGATGGTTGTGATTTCCATTTATCCCTATGCAGCGTATTCTACGGGAATCCGGGCTATGATGTATAAGATTTTTGAGGGCATGATACCACAGATGTCAGGACTGCCGGATATTGATGAGAAGGATGTCCGGAAACTGAACGAAAAATTACGGGATCAGAGTCTTGCCTATTGGAAAAAGATGCTGCTTCCGCTGGGCAGGAGCCTTACCATTCCCGGAGAGAAGCGTGAAACGACACGTGCGGTGAAATGGGGGAAGACATTCCTCTATAAGGAACTGGGAAGTGAACGGACTGCAAAATTAAAGGAATTTTGTGAGAAAAACCATACCTCTTTAAAAAGTGTTTTTCTTTATGCATGGGGCAGTCTGATGGGACGCTATTATGATGAGAAGAATCCTGTTCTGCTGGTTGCGCAGCGCAGAGACCGGATGGATTTATTTCCGGTAAAGCTGACAAGGGATATTGATGCAGGAAAGCTCTGCGAGATTGACCGGCAGATGGAGGAATCCATGCAATTCAGCAAGTGTACGGTGGAGGAACTGGAGAAGACCGTTGGGATTTCATTTTCGGAATATTTCCGGATGGTTCATGAATTTCTGGAATTCAGTGAACTGGATAAAATTGGAGAGGGAAGTTCAGATGTGCAGGTGATTTCCGGAAGCGGGTCTGATAATACGGACATTAACCTGTTTATCAGTTACCAGATGTATGATAAGAATATCAGTATGAATTATATTTCCCAAAAAGGTATTATGGATGTCATTTTGGAAAATCTCCATGAACTTTTTACAGAAGAACTGGAAAGGATTCTGCAGCCGGAGCAGAAAAAATTTGATAAGACAACCTTTATTACGACAGATGACTCAGAGGAGGAGAGAGCCTATAAACTGCGCGTTGCACAGATTGCTCTTTACTTAAAAGAATCCGGTATTTTTGATTCTCTGACAGTGGAAGAACTCATGGAGTTTTCCGAACACTGCAAACTTACATCCTATCTGGTAAATGATATGATTGTTGAGGAGAAGACCAGACCGGACAGTGTTTACATTTTGGGAGAAGGAAAGCTGGAAGAAAGCCTGACAGCAATGGACAGTATGGTAAAGACTCTGCGGATCCTGAAAAAGGGCAGTGTTTTTGGAATTGAAAGCCTGTTTCCGGAGGGTGAGGCAATAACCTCCTTTTCCGTGGTGAGCCCGCAGGCCAGGGTAGTGGAAATTGAAGGGGAGATATTAAAGAAAGCATTCCGTAAAAAACAGGAGAGCTGGATTGCTTTGCTGGAAAAGGAAAATGAGCAGAAAACCAAGTTCCAGCGTCTCTGGACGATGGAGTAACAGGAGGTGGATCACTATGAAAAAATTTACGGTACCTGCCCGGCTGGAACAATTGGAGAGTGTGCAGGATTTTATTTCTCAGGAGCTGGAGCAGTGTGGCTGTGACATGCATGTCCAGATGCAGATAGAGATGGCTGTGGAAGAAATTTTCGTTAATATTGCGCACTATGCCTATGATTCCGGTGCAGGGGATGCCACCATTCAATGTGAAATACTTGAGAATCCTCTCAGGACAGTGATTCAGTTTATGGATCATGGAACCCCCTTTGACCCGCTGAAAAAGGAGGATGCCGATACCTCTCCGGAAGCATTGAATGCACGTGAGGGCGGGCTTGGTATTCTGATGGTAAAAAAGCTGATGGATGAGGTCAGCTACAGCTATGAGGATGGTAAAAATATTTTGACCATCCATAAAAATCTGTAAACGGGCAGGGACGATTGAAAATAGCTGAAAACCTTGTAGAATCAATGATTACGGTTATTTTACTTCTCTTTAAAGAGATATGACTTATATCCATTTACAGTTGTTGTTAAGGGGCAAGACCCTTTTACTGTACGGGATATGTAAGTTTGCCCCTGAGAGGATAAAGGGGATTGCCCCTTAACACCACAAGTCTGGGAAGCCTTATAAACAGGGTGTTCCCGGACTTTTTCTTTTGCTCTGCTACTATTTTGCTACTAACCGCAACTACTCTATTTCACACCGTTTTGGTGGCAAAACAGTGTAGGTTTGTATTAAATTATCTTCCTTTGAGGCATCTGTATTATTTTGGCAGATGTCTTATTTTTGGTTAATGGTGCTGGACCATATGGAAGATTTGCAGCTTCAAGTAATGGATTTCTATCTGGTGGTTCTGGTGTTGGTGTAACACTTGTAGCGGCAAGATGTTCCAGATTGTTCACAAGCTCCTGTTGTTTATGTGACCAGAATTCGTAAATGAGAAGATTCTTTCGTACAACTTGCTAATTCTAAGGATTACCAGCATTTTGAAAATAATGCTGGTAATCGATAATCCCTACGGAAGCAGATGACCTGCCGCCAGGTATAGCTCATACCATTCCTCACGAGTCAGAGTAATATCGCACGCCGCGATAATTTCTTTCAGGTGGCTTTCACTTGCAGTGCCGGTAACAATCTGCATATTTGCCGGATGACGTAAAATCCACGCAGCCGCAATAGTAGTATCGCTGACATTATATTTTTGGGCAATCACATGAAGTTTTTTATTCAGTTCAGGGTATTCGTCGCTTCCGAGAAAGCAGCCTTTCCATGCCGGCATCTGAAACGGAGACCATGCCTGGAGAGTGATATTGTGGAGGCGGCAGTAGTCGAGCAGACTTCCATCGTGATCAATTGAACCTGGGGTTTCCATATTGACTTCCATGCCATTTGCAACAAGATTGGAAACAGGGATGCTGAACTGAACCTGATTGACAACGAGTGGTTGGCGGACATATTTCTGCAGCAGTTCAATCTGCATTGGCTTATGGTTTGAAACTCCAAAATGGCGAACCTTTCCGCTTTCATAAAGAACATCAAATGCAGCAGCAACATCTTCCGGTTCTACGAGTGCATCTGGACGGTGAATAAGCAAAAGATCAAGATAATCTGTATGGAGCCTTTCTAAAATTCCATCGACAGATTTCAGAATGTGCTCCTTGGAGAGATCATAGAAGCCTTGGCGGATGCCACATTTTGACTGAAGATAAATATCTTCACGCTTTATGGATGAATCATCTGCGAACGCTTCGCCGAATATGCTCTCGCTCATACCATCACCGTAGATATCCGCGTGATCAAAGAGATATGCCCCTTGTTCCAGAGCTGCATGAATAAAACGATTCATCTCATCCTTTGATTTTTCAGAAAGGCGCATGCATCCAACTGCAACTGAAGGAACCTTTCGTATGTGATTTCCTAATATTATTTCTTTCAGAGGCTTCTGGCATGATAGTGGGTAGCATACCAGACCTCTGATATAAATTTAGTATTGAAAAACCATCTGTGTTCCTTTATTGTATTAGCGACCAAACAAAATACAAAGGAGTGACCCACAGATGGCTTCAACTAATACA
>JALEZW010000067.1 GCA_022772675.1 Agathobacter sp.
AAAAGTCAGGGTTAATACGAATACTTTTCAGAATGATTTCTCCACAGTGGCATCAAAAGATGATGTATTAACAGCATTGATCCATTTAGGATATCTTGGATATGATGCAGACAGAAAGAGTGCGTTTATTCCAAACTATGAAGTCGCCACTGCATTTGAGGCAGCATTGCAGACGGGCGAATGGAAGGAGGTTGCTAAGGCAATTTCAATTTGTGATGAATTGCTAGATGAGACCATTGATGGCAACGCGGACAGAGTGGCAGAGCTGATCGAACTGGCACATGAAACCTACACATCGGTCTTAAACTACAATGATGAGAATTCCCTAAGCTGTGTTCTTACCATGGCGTACTTTACGGCACCGGCATATTATGACATCATCCGTGAGCACCCGGCTGGCAAGGGGTACGCAGACTTTATATTCAAACCAAGAGCCAATGCGGGGGGGAGACCGGCGATGGTGGTGGAGCTTAAGTACAATCAGTCCGCAGATACCGCTATTAAGCAGATTAAAGAAAAGAGATATCAGGGAGCCTTATCAGGATATAGTGATAAGATTCTTTTGGTTGGAATTAACTATGACGCAGAAGGGGAAGATAAGAAGCACCATACCTGTGTCATTGAGGAATGGTAGTTCTTACCACTGTATAGGGGGTCCTTGGCATAAACGTTTCAGTGTATCAATTTCGTTAATTCCATTACGGAAAATCCTTAATACAAAGAGATATCTATTCTTTTGTTATCTGAATACGAATTTTACTTTGCTCTTTTCAAGAGTTAATAGAAATATTATGATATGAGGGTCAAAATGGTTAAAATAAAAGCCTTTACTTGATATAAAATGTAAAAATATAGGAACGTTTACTTACAGATGATGTGAAGGAGAGAATACTTATGGATAAAGCAGAAGAATTGACGGGGCAGAATTATAACATACTGGAGGAACTGCTCTTAGGGGATGCACTGTATCATTATGAATTTGATGTTACCACAGGAATCATAGAGCATGATATTATTTCAAGAGATGGTACCAACTATATGGAATTGTTGGGACTTCCATCACCTTGCAGGTTTAATGAGCTGATTGAACATTCTTTCAATGGCCGCTATATACACGTTGAGTATACACTGGATTCATCGGTATATATTCTGTCCTGTGAGGAACTGCTAAGAGCCTATCAGGAGGGCAGAAAGAGAATTGAGGTAAAACTGTATCTGGCAGATAAGCACCAGTACAACCGGCTGACCTATCTGCTTATGAAAGCTGAAGAGACTGGGCATATTATGGCGTTTGTGATGTGTCAGGATATTACAGAGATAGAACAGCAGTGGATTCGCGAAAATGCATCGGCAAGGAAAGAACTGGAGGAAACGAATCATATTATTTCGGATGCCGGAATTGGTACCTGGAAGATATGTCTGTTTGACAATGAAAAACCCCGTATGAAGGGAAATGCCAAGATGTATGAGCTTCTTGGTATTTCCCCCACGGAACTGACAGAGGAAGAGGTTTATGATTTCTGGTATGCGGGAATCAGGAAATCCTCCCTTCCCACCGTAGAAGCAAGCGTAGCAGAAATGATGGAAAAGGGAAAATCGGAGAATACCTATGTCTGGGCACATCCCAAGTGGGGAGAAATCTATGTCAGATGTGGCGGTACTTCCCAGTACATAGAGGGAAAAGGTTATGTTTTATGCGGATACCACAGTGATGTAACGGAAATCATTAACAGTGACATGAAGCAGCGGCAGCTTCTTGCAGATGCTCTTGAAGATACAAAAAAGCAGAAAAAGCTGCTGCAGGAGGCACTGGATAATTATAAGCAGGCAGATTATGACCGCCGCACGGATTTCCTTACCGGACTTCGGAACCGGCAGGATATGTTTGAATTGCTGCAGGATACCCTGTCAGGAAGGCGTGATAGCATTAAAGCAATGTTTATGATGGATATTGACAATTTTAAGATGTTAAACGACCATTATGGACATGTAGCAGGAGACCGCTGCCTGCAGAAGATTGGAGCCGCATTGACGCAGTACGGAAAAGAACATAATATGTATTTCTACCGCTATGGTGGAGAGGAAATGCTTGGAATCAGTTTCGGGTCAGATAAACCGGACAGTGAAACGGCACAGGAACTGGTACAGCTCATCTATGATCTGCAGCTGAAACGGGATGATTTAGAGCGGGGCGTGGTAACAATCAGCCTTGGCTATACCAGTGACAACAGTGAATATGAAAAGATGATTGATAAGGCAGATGCTGCGATGTACAAGGCAAAAGCCAATGGAAAGAATCAGGCAGTATGCTATGAGCAGGGAGGACAGTGATTGATGTATCAGTGGGCAGAGCGTCGATCCAGCTTATTTGCCAGATATGTCCCCAGTGTCTGGAAAATCTGTACTAAAATCACAAGGAGAATGACGGAAACAATCATGATATCTGCCTGATATCTGTAGTAGCCATAACGGATTGCAATATCACCAAGTCCTCCGCCGCCCACGATACCGGCCATGGAGGAATATCCGAATATAGTCCCGAAGGCAATGGTAGAGCCGCTGATTAAGGAAATCCTTCCCTCTACCAGCAGAACCCTTGTCACAATGGTCCAGTTTCCTGCACCCATGGATTTTGCCGCCTCAATGACACCGGCATCCACCTCATTTAAGGAGGATTCTACCATTCGGGCAATCATGGGAACTGCAGCAAAGACCAGGGGGACAATGGTGGCTGTTGAACCATAGCTTTTTCCGGCAATCAGACGGGTAAATGGAATTAACAGTACCAGTCCGATTAAAAAAGGAATACTTCTAACGATGTTTGCAATGATATCCAGTATCTTGTAAACCAATCGGTTGGGGGCAAGTCCTCCTTTTGCAGTTACAGTCAGAATTACACCATAGGGGATACCAAATAGATATCCGAACAGGGTGGAGGCTACAGACATATAAAGTGTTTCACCGATTCCTCTTATCAGCATATTGGTTATTTCATTACTCCACATGGTTTTGTATCTCCTCTAATTGAATCTTGTGTTCTGCAAAATAGTTTCGGGCCTGTTCCAGAAACTCCACATCTTTTTCTGATAGAACATCTTTCAAAAACTGCTTGGCTACCGGGGTCTGGGGATGTTTAAATATTTCCTCAGTGGGGCCCTGTTCCACAATGCGTCCGCCTTCCATTACTGCCATATGTTTACAGATGTCTTTCACTACGGACATCTGGTGGGTAATGATCACAATGGTAAGCCCCATGGTTTCGTTGATTTCTTTTAACAAGGAAAGAATCGATGCTGTAGTCTGGGGGTCTAAGGCACTTGTGGCCTCATCGCAGAGAAGAATCTTTGGGGAACCGGCCAAAGCCCGGGCTATTGCCACACGCTGCTTCTGGCCTCCGGAAAGCTGGGCAGGATAGGCATTTTCCTTGTCAGATAAACCTACGGTTTTTAGATAATCCCGTGCTTTTTCCCGTGCATTTTTTTTCTTCATCCCGGAGAGCTGAAGAGGAAAGGCGATGTTATCCAGAACATTCTTCTGCATGAGAAGATTAAAATGCTGGAAAATCATGCCGATTTCACTTCGCTTTTTTCGAAGCTCTTTTTCTGAAAGAGTTCCCAGATCCGTCCCGTCAATCAGTACCTGGCCCTCAGTGGGGACTTCCAGATAATTGATACAGCGTACCAAGGTACTTTTTCCGGCACCTGATAAGCCGATAATGCCAAAGATATCGCCTTTCTCGATGGAAAGGCTGACATCTTTGACTGCGTGGACATCCGACTGTCCCTGTTCAAAAGTTTTTGATATATGTTTGAGTTCTATTTCTGCCATAGTCTGTCTTGTTAATCCTCGAATGGGATGACTGCTCCGTCAAAGGTATCGTTGATGTACTGTTTAATTTCATCAGATTTGAGAACCGTAACCAGAGCCTGAACGCCTTCGTTATTCTCATTTCCTTCTTTTACAGCAATAATATTCACATAGGTTTTGGCTGCCTCGGAATCGCTCTTCTCATAGGCAAGGGCATCCTTTGATACGGTAAAACCTGCTTCCAGTGCATAGTTACCATTTAATACGATAAATGCGGCATCTTTGGCACGGGCAACCTGAGCGGCCTCCAGCTCAACAATATTGATTTCGTAAGGGTTTTCTGCAATGTCATTGACGGTTGCAGTAAGTCCGGCACCATCCTTTAATTTGATGATTCCGTTATCCTGAAGCAGAAGAAGTGCTCTGGCTTCATTGGTGGTGTCATTGGGGACGGCAATATCATCGCCTTTCTCCAGCTTCGAAAGATCATTCTTAGAACCGGGGTAGATGCCGAAAGGTTCATAATGAATGCCGCCGACACTTACCAGGTGTGTATTGTTCTCTTCATTGAAAGAGTCCAGATACGGCTGGTGCTGGAAATAATTGGCATCAAATTCGCCGCTCTCCACTACCAGATTTGGCTGTACATAGTCTTCAAATTCGGTTACTTTTAAATCCCACCCTTCCTTTGCGAGAATTTCACCGGCCTTGGCAAGAATCTTGGCATGTGGCGTAGGGGAAGCGGCAACGGTAATGGTTCCCTTATTTTGTACTTCCGTTCCTGCTGCTGTCTGGGTGTCCTTTTTCTGTGCAGTCTTATCTTTGCTTCCGCAGCCTGCCAGCGCAGACACGGATAATGCGGCTGCAACTCCTAATGTAAGAATTCTTTTGAGTAAGTTTCTTTTTTTCATACTAATCGCTCCTTTTCCTTTTTCATTTTTATATCAAAAAGAAGGTGTCATATACCTGCGACACCTGCTTTTGGGTTGCTGTGTTTACAATTCTGTGTGCAATGTATATGAAAAACAGTTTATTATCCAAAATCCTATAAGAATAGTATGCTTACTATGATATGCAAAATAAGATATCATAGTAAGAGATGAATGTCAATACTTAATTGAGAAAAAGGAGTGGAAAAATGGGTTTAGCCAATGGTTATAGAGAAGAAAAATCCGTCTTATTCTACATGAATGCATTTCAAAATACGGATATAGTGGTTGGCTTCACGCAGTACATGGTCTGCCAGCAGAGGAAGGATAATGGAAGCAATCTTGCGGTTTAGGATTCCCTGTGTTCCGGAAGCCTTGAAATCACGATACTTTAAGGTTTCGTCTAAGGTTTTTCCGGTTAATTCCCGTGTGGCAGCAGCATCCTGTGTTTTTGCCTGTGCCAGAAGCCTTTTATAATCTTCAGCAAAGTCTGCCGCAGTGTTTATAAGCTCTTCCTCAGAGGGATCGAGAAGACCGCGGATAAAGAGAGCGTGTTCCATCATAATCTGATTCCAGAATGCTTCTGTTCCGTAAAGTTCTTCGCAGGAAATCGGCCGGTCATTGATTATGTTATCAATGGCAGAGCGATAAAGTCTGGCCTCTCTTAAGATATGTTCAACCAGTAGCGGATAGTTGAAGGTGAAAAGTCTGCCGGCAGATACTTCATTTAAAATATTTTCTTTGAATTGAATAAATTCGTTCAGCAGCTGAAGGGAGCGTATGTTAATCTGATGGATTGCCTGAAGATTCTGCCGGTTATCCGGCCGCCTGAATTCGCAGCTTAGAATTTGCTCAATTTGGGTAAGATTGGTATTGATTGGAATGCCGCTTAAGAAGGATGTTTGTCTTTCTGCCTGAAGGGTGAATTCGGTTACGATTTCTGAAGATGTCAAAACAGGACAGCTGATCCTCTCATCACTGAGTCTTACAACATCAGACAGCAGTCTTTCAAACTGTTCCCGAAAAAGAGCGGCTCTTTTTATCCATGAATTGTTTTTGCATGGGAAGCCGGCTTCGATAAAAAGGGCGTGTTCTTTCATGATCCGGCAGAAAAATAAGTGGGTTTCCAAAGATGATTTCAAGTAGTCTTGTGTCATGTGTGGACTCCTTTTGAAATAAAAATCAGGTTATGATATCCTATGCGTGGAAAAGAAAAATATGAGTGAGCTGGAAAACTACTTGTTGCAAAGGAGAGATTTGTATTACATAGGGGGAGGAATGAACAAAACAAACACGTAAGGGTGCCTGAGAGGCACCCTTATTTTGTGGCATAATTAAAAAGTGATAGAAATTGCCACCGCCATGGTGGCAACAAAGACACAAAAAAGGTGCTATAATCAAAGAAAAAGAAGTGCTTCAAGGACAAGTAAGGTGAACCCATAAGTGTTCTCCACTTCCAGTGTCAGGGAGAGCCATATGATGAACAGATAAAAATGCTTTTTCGGAGTATATCAAAAAACTGTTAAAGGCGAGGAAACTGACGCAGCAGGTTGTCTTTTTGAGAGCAGATATCCCGGAACGATATGGATATAAGTTACTGAATTGTTAAATAAAAATGGCATGGAACCACTGAGAACAAGTGGTATGCAAGAATAAAAAACCAAAAGAGGAGGATATTCAAATGAAAGTATGGAAGTTAGTTTCAGGTATTTTATCAATGATTCTTTTTGCACTGGTGACATTGCAGTCATGTGCGGCAGGTGTGGCAAACGCCCTTGAGGAGAACGGAGAGACATCAGGCTCTGCGGGACTCTTAGTGGCGGTTCTCATGCTGGCAGGTGGAATTGTGTCTGTAGCAACTCGCAAATCAACCAAAAAAGGCGGTAATATTGCAATGATCGTTCTTTTTGGGTTAGCAGCGTTAATAGGTTTTGCCAACTACGGAAGCTATTCGGATCTGGCAATCTGGTCGGGATGGTGTCTCATCAATGCAGTACTTGCAGTCATTGCGCTGATCATTGGTAAGAAAAACAGTACAGGCAGCAGCGAGGTTTAATGCAGATTCCTCACAAAGAGAGAGAAGTGATTGATTATGATATGTCAAAAATGTGGAAAAGAGCTTGATAATGAATTTCGAGTTTGTCCGTATTGCGGGAATTTACTACAGCCGGTTGTGGAAAATCAGCAAATTCAGCAGAGTCAGCAAAGCGGAACTTACAGTGTTGGAAATCAGCCACAAAGCGGAGAGTATCATTATGGAAACCAATTGCAGTATGCGGCTTCACAGACCGGAAAAACAAGTACGATAGGTATATTGGCTTTAATATTGGGAATTACAGGTCTCTTGCTGTCCTGCTTTCCTGTAGGAATATTTCCGGCTATAGCAGGTGTCGTGCTTGGAATCATTGGAATTGTAAAGAATAATGGCAGAGGGATGAGCATTGCCGGACTTGTCTGTGGAGTAGTTGGAGTTATCATTGCGTTTATGATGATTGACTCCGATTCTACAGATGTGGGAGAGACTTCAGGTACACAATCTACAGAAACCGTTGCGGAACAACGTACAGAAGAGCAGGGGAATAAGTCTGTAGAAACACAGATGAACGAAGAAACAAAACAGGATACAGAAAAAACCGGAGAAAAACCGCGTAAAGAGTTTATTGATTCCTGCCAGAAATTTGAATACAAGAAGATCGCCAGGAATCCGGATGATTATATAGGGCAGAATTTTAAGGTTACTGTCCAGATTTTTTCCAAATCAGAAGATTCTCTATTTACGGACGCATACATGAAAGCGTATACAGATGATGGCAGTGGAACATATTTCGATAAAATGATTTATGTGTTTGACGAACAGGATGAAAACTCTCCGGATTATGTAAATGTGTTAGAGAATGACATTATCACTGTTTATGGTACGTTTGAAGGAATGGAAGAAACGAAAAACGTGCTGAATGGGGAAAAGAGCAAAGATGTCGCTTTACACATGAAATATGCAAAGCTTGTTTCAGAGGGAGAATAAATCACGATTCGGGATAATTAGTGAATCTTAGAATGTGGACATATTACGAATAAAGAGAAATACCCATGTCTTTACAGATGTGGGTATTTTTGTACTAATGAAAAATGAATTTATAGGTGTGACAAAGAAGGGGAGGAGTGTTACTATATAGATATAGCAAACACAATGGAAAATTAGGAGAAAATCAAAATGGCAGAAACATAATCTGGAAAAGACTTACTGAGCGTCTTATGGGCAGGCGCTGACATACTGAGAGGAAAGATGGATGCAAATGAATATAAGGACTATCTTCTGGGTTTTATATTCTACAAATATCTTTCAGACTCGCTCCTTTACCGGGCCTATGAATTTATATACAATGACACCCCGTCCAGTATGGAAGAAGCACTGCATGTCTATCAAGAGGCATGTGATGAGGAAGACGGGCGGGACCTTCTGGATGAATTAAAGGAAACCCTCCATTATGTGCTGGCTCCGGAGCTGACATTTACAAGTATTCTGCAGTCGGTACGGGAGAAGAAGTTCAGCCGGGAAACCCTGCAGAAAGCCTTTAATGAAATTGAAGCTTCGGACAAGCTGTTCGAGGGACTGTTTGCAGACGTGGATCTTTATTCCAGCCGCCTGGGGCAGGGCGACCAGAAGCAGAGCTCCGTAATCGTGGAACTGATCAGTGAAATCGGAAATGCGGACCTCATGAGTGAAACGGGGGACGTTCTGGGAAATGCCTACGAATACCTGATTGGACAGTTTGCATCGGAGACCGGCAAGAAGGCGGGGGAATTCTACACGCCTCACGGACCGGCCCAGGTGGTCTGCCGGATTGCAATGGCAGGACAGGAAAATACACGGGGGCTTACCGTTTACGATCCATGTATGGGATCCGGTTCTCTCATGATCAGCTGCAGGAACTATTCCAATGAACCTTCCTATATCAGTTATTACGGACAGGAACTGATGACGTCCACTTACAATCTGGCACGAATGAACATGTTTCTTCACAATATTGCACCGGAAAAACAGCATCTCCGCAATGGTGACACCCTGGATGCGGACTGGCCCACCGGTGAGGAAACGGAATTTGATGCCGTTGTCATGAATCCTCCCTACAGTGCCAAGTGGAGCGCGTCGGAAGGGTTTAAGTCTGATGAGCGGTTCATGGATTATGACGGAAACCTGGCTCCGAAATCCAAAGCAGATTATGCCTTCCTCCTGCACGGATTTTATCATCTCAAGGGAACCGGTACCATGGCAATTGTCCTTCCTCACGGGGTCCTGTTCCGTGGCGCTGCGGAAGGAAAAATCAGAAAAATACTTCTGGACAATGGTTCCATCTATGCTGTGATCGGATTGCCGTCGAACCTCTTTTATAATACCTCCATTCCGACCTGCATTGTTGTACTGAAAAAACAGCGCGAAGGAAGGGACGTTTTATTTATTGATGCGTTCGGTCAGTTTGAAAAAGGAAAGAAACAGAACACCATGACAGACGAGAACATTGACCATATTGTAAATCTGTACCTGGACCGGAAAGATGTAGAAAAAGAAGCTCACCTTGCTTCCTATGAGGAGATTAAGGAAAATGATTATAACCTCAATATCCCAAGATATGTCGATACCGCGGAAGAGGAGCCGGAGATTGATCTTAGGGAAGTCTATGAGGATATAAAGAAAACGAATGCCGATATCAAAGAAAGTGAGAAGGAACTTGTTCAGATGATGAAGGAACTGTCTACGGGTGATGAGAAGACCCAGGGGATACTCGCTGATTTCACGAAGTTATTTGAGGAGGCACTGTAATGGGGAAATGTCCAAAGATAAGATTTGGTGGGTATACGGATGATTGGGAACAGCGTAAGTTCAGCGAAATTGCTCAGAGACAATCTGAAACAATGGTGTCTGATGACGATAATCCCTGCGTAGAATATGAAGATGTTATTTCCGAACAGGGAGTCCTAAATAAGGATATTTATGCCAAAGGAGTCTATAAAAATGGAATTAGATTTACATCGGAGGATGTTCTTTATGGTAAACTTCGTCCTTATCTACACAATTGGTTAAACCCCGATTTTGCTGGCGTAGCAGTTGGTGATTGGTGGGTATTGAGACCCATAAATGCGAATAAGAATTTCCTTTATAGATTGATTCAAACATCGCAATACGATGATGCTGCCAACCAATCTTCTGGAACGAAAATGCCAAGAGCTGATTGGAAATTAATATCAAATATGGTGTTCCAGATACCTGCTTCTATTGATGAACAGGCTAAAATAGCAGGGGTAATTGATAACCTAGACAACCTTATTACCCATCATCAGTGTAAATTAGAAAAACTTAAAATGTTTAAAAAATCTATGCTTGAAAAGATGTTTGTGTGATAAAATAGATATAGGATATTGTCGATGTTCAGAGACGGAGGCTTTCGTATGAGTGAACAAAAAAAACGAATAAATTATACGGTTGCTTGTGTAAATGAATTTGCAAGAAAGCATGATATAAGTGCAAAGGAAGCATTTCAATATTTATTCATGTTTAAGGGAATTGCATTTTTAAAAGAAAATTATGAGGCAGAGCATACATTGTCTTTTGATACTGTTTTAGAGGATCTTAGGATTTTATGTAGAAGGAATGGGGGCACAATATGAGGTTGTATCATGGAAGTAATACCAGGATAGATAGTATTAATCTGGCAATGTGTAGACCTTATAAGGATTTTGGTACAGGTTTTTATCTAACAGATATTAGGGAACAGGCTGAAAGAATGGCTGTGCGTGTTGCTACTATTTACGGTGGTACACCCATATTGAATATATTTGATATACAGGATGATTTTAGAACATTACCGGATTTACAAATTAAAGACTTTGGAGACCGGACAACAGAAGAGTGGGCAAGATTTGTCATGAATAACAGAAATTCATCATTTGTTGACAAAAGTGATAAGTTATGTAATCAGGATAATAAATATGATATAGTCATTGGGCCCGTAGCAGATGATAATATGGCAGTATTGTTTCGACAGTATGAAAATGAAATGATTGATTTTGCAACGTTACTTAAGGGAATGATTTATAAAAAGACATCGTCACAATATTCTTTTCATACCCCAAAAAGTATACGGCTTTTACGGAAGGTAGGAAATTGAAATGAGCAAGCAGGAACAATTAATAGAATTTGTAATTCAGGATGTTGTTGAGATGATTACAAATGACCAGGGGATAGAATATGATGAAGCTATGAATAAGTTTTATTCTTCTGAGGTGTTTGAGAAGCTTCAGAATCATGAGACAGGCTTGTATAGAGAGAGTTCGGCATATGTGTATGATCTTTTTAGAGATGAGATGAATTTTGGACACATTGTGCAGGCGGAGATATAAAGGGCTATAAAATACGGAAGGAGAATAATGATGTCAGAACTGGAATCAGAAATTGAAAAGAAACTGATCGAGCAGCTTGTCAGCGGCCCGTCCCAGTGGACATACCGCGAGGACTTAAAGACAGAGGAAGACCTGTGGAACAACTTCCGGTACATTCTGGAGCAGAACAACAAATCCAAGCTGGGAGACACCCCGCTTTCGGATTCCGAGTTTGAACAGGTCAAAAACCAGATGTCATTTTCTTCCTTTTATGCGGCTGGCATGTGGCTTGGCGGGGAGTTTGGCAGGGTGTACGTCCACGTCCAGAGGGGAAATGAGAAACTGAACCTGGAAGTCCTTAACAACGAGCATATCGCCGGCGGGACAAGCAATTACGAAGTCATCAACCAATACCAGGCATTCCGTGAGGAAGGGAAGGAAAACGAGAGCGAGAGAAACCGCCGGTTTGATGTCACGCTTCTGATCAATGGAATCCCACTGATCCATATCGAACTGAAAAACCGGGACCATTCTTATATGGACGGATTTCATCAGATCAAGAAATATATCGGAGAGGGGAAATTCAAAGGTATCTTTTCAGCAGTTCAGATGTTTGTGGTCAGTAACGCTGTTGACACAAGATATTTCTCTGCCGCACGTGACACGGAGCTGACTCCTGCATTTCTCACCGGCTGGCTGGACGAAAACAACAATCCGGTGGCAGACATCATGGATTTTGCCAAAGCTGTCCTTAAGATTCCCATGGCCCACGAGATGATCGCAAAATATACCGTTCTGGACAAAGACAGGGAGAGACTTCTTTTGCTGAGACCGTACCAGATTCATGCGATAGAGGCAATGCGTACCGCATCCCGGCACGGGGAGTCCGGTTTTATCTGGCACACGACCGGTTCCGGAAAGACCATGACTTCCTATAAAGCAGCCAGAAATCTGCTCATGGACATTCCGTCCATTGATAAGACGGTATTCCTCATTGACCGCCAGGACCTGGACGAGCAGACTACCGTTGCTTTCCAGTCATACGCGGAGAATGATTCCGTGGATGTAGATGAAACCGATAATGTCACTGACCTGAAAAACAAGCTGAAAAACAATGACCGGCAGATGATCGTCACCACGAAGCAGAAACTGCATATCCTTCTGACCAAACGGCTTGCAGGAAAAGAGGACTCAACGGATTACAGGAAAATCAGTGGAAAGAGGATCGCATTTGTCGTGGATGAGTGCCACCGCACCCTTTCCCCCTCCGAAAAACGGGAAATCGAGAAATTCTTCTCAAATTCTCTCTGGTACGGTTTACCGGAACGCCGCGGAAACCGGAAAATCCATATCCCGACATGGGCGACCTTCCCCGCACAACGGAGCAATTATACGGAAAACTCCTTCATTCCTATACCGTAAAGGAAGCGATCCACGATAACAACGTCCTTGGATTTATGGTGGAATACCTTGGCAAATCCAGTGGAGATGAAAACCCTGCAGAATATGAATCCGAGGAACACATGAGGGAAGTGCTCCGCGTGATATTAAACTGTTCCAAAAACAAGCTGGGGCTGGGAAAGCCGAAAGGACAGGCTTATGAAGCCATCCTGACAGTCGGTTCCATTCCCCTTGCACAGAAATATTATGATCTTCTGAAACGGGTGGTGGCAGGAAACGACAGTCTTAAGATAGACGAGAGCATCAGGCAGTCGGCTCCGGATTTCCCGAAGTTTGCAATCACCTATTCCCTGTCAGAGACAACGGATAAGTCCCTGTACAACCAGACCAAAATGCAGGAGGCTCTTGATGATTACAAAAAGATGTTCGGTAGAAGTTTTACAACAGAAAACTTGAAATCGTACAATACAAATTTAAATGAACGACTGGCACGCAAGAACGAAAAGTATCTGGCAAGGTCCGAGCAACTTGACCTGGTCATTGTTGTGGACCGACTGCTGACCGGATTCGATGCGCCGTGTCTTTCCACGGTATTCATTGACCGGCAGCCGGCAAGCCCCCAGTGGATTATCCAGACCTTTTCCCGTACGAACCGAAAATTTGATGCTGACAAGAAATTCGGGCAGATTATTACCATGCAGTCACCTAACGAATTCCGTACCGCCGTGGATGATGCCCTAAAGATTTATTCCTCCGAAGGTTCCGAATCCATCTGTATCACAACGGACGACTGGGAAACGGTGGAAAAGGACTTTATCACAGCCGTCAGGGCTTTAAAGATCACAGCACCATCTCCGGATACGGTACCGGGACTTGATAAAAAGGAAAAGAAGAAATTTGCCAAACTCTTTCAGGAAATGGATAAGGTTTATTCCCATCTGCGTGCATTTACCCAGTTTTCGGTCACAGCTTTTAAACCGGAATATGGAATCACAGCAGATGAGTACAGCGATTATGAGGCCCATTATAACAATGTTATGGCGGAAATAAAAGCGGACAGAGAAGAGGGAAAGGATGATGAAGACGGGAAAACCAACGTGGATATGGATTATCACCTTTCCTCCTACGGGATGGTGCAGATTGATTATGAATATATCATGCGTCTGATCCAGCATATCATGAAAACAATCGATGAAGGGCAGACGGACGAAGAAAAGCTGCAGAAGATGTTTGAAGAAGCCCGGGAATACATTGATACCTATGCGAAGGACAATCAAAAGCTTGCTCATATTCTTCACCGGATTCTTGATGATATTGAAAAAGACCACACTGTATATTCCGGGCAGAATGTCTCCGAAATCGTCGACCGGATGCGCCGGGAAGCTACGGATGAAATTCTGGGCAAATTCTGTAGTGACTGGTATTGCAGCAAAGAGGCGGTTACATACGCGGCATATCATTACAACCCTGTAACAAAGGAAATTCCGTCCATTGTAAAAGAATCTGCCGATTATGATGCGTATTCAGAAAATACAGAAAATTCTCATATGAAATTTGGATATCTCAATTATCGTCAGAATATCGTCAAAGAATTAAGGGGACTTCTGGAAGAAGAAATTATGCCACTTATAAGTAAATGACATCAGACCACCGCTTGTCAAATAAACTAAGACTTAAATCTGAGAAAGGAAGTAAACTGTATGAAGGAAACATCCGGCTTAAAGAAAATAATAAGTATCTTAATTGTCATTGTAATGATCTTAGCAATAGCTGGCATGGTCTGCTTTGCACAAACCAGTCCATCGGTGTGTGTCTTTTTTGTAGGAGCTTTCTTCTTCTTTATTGGTGTACTGGGCATTATTAACAATGGACTTACTCTGAAAAACAGCCCTTTGCTCATATTCCCTTTTGCAGGAATTATTATCATGTTTAGCGCTGCTTCTTTTATCTGGGACTTTCCCATTTTGGAAAAAATAAGAGAAAATATGGAACTGATAGTTCCGATTGTCGTGCTTGTAATTCTTTTCTGTTTTGGTGCCGGTTTGTTTATTGGTACGATAATTTTTCGAAAAAGGAAAAAAGAAAAATGTACTTATGCTGTCCAGGCACAATGTATTGATTTAAGAAAAGATCCGGAGGAATCTTTATATTCCCCGGTTTATAAATACTATTACAATGGACGCGAATATATTTATGAATCCAGGACTTCTTCAAATGCCAAACCACCTGAGCTCAATGGATATCGTGAAATTAAAATAAATCCCGAAAATCCTGATGAAGTATGGATCACAAATTATTCCATCGTATTTTCTTTTGTCGGAATAATGCTCATGGTAATATCCAGCTATATCTTGTACAGCCTGTTAAAGTAAGCTGGAAAAACCTAACTCCCCATGACGGCAAAAACATATCTGCTTCATCGGAAACACGTTTATATTTTTGCTGATGATATACTATACAGTAGATTTGTGTAGTTTTTTGATTCAATTTGTGACGGAGGAAAGCAGATGCGATACCTTTCAGTTACTGAAATAGCAAAAAAACCGGAGCGTACCAACAAGAGAAAAGAGAAGCCCTTAATGTGGATGATGTGATCGAAACGGCGAACCATTTCCGTTGTATCGACATCATCATTGAGGATAATATGAAGATGTTCTATTACCGAGGATTGCATTAGAAGAAACTATCGTATAGAGGAAAGTAGAGAGAAAAACATTGGAAATCAGACGGGAACCGGAAAAAGTATCAGACCGCGACATTGAAAATCTGGACAGGATTTATTGCAAAAAATACAAAAAAGGCTTATTGCTGATTGCCGGACTGTTGATGGATATTGCCTGGTTTCTTCTAATTGTGCTGGTTATGTCTTTTACAGTTTACAGGGATATTTCAACAATGAATCCTGGTATGGCCACCATTGCTTTGTTTGGAGCTATTATAGTCTGGATAGTCCTCTGTATTTTGACAATAAGATTTTTCATAAAACTTCCTATAATATTGCATAAAAAAATTGCATATAGAAGTGAGTTTCTGGTTGAGGAGACTTATATGAAAGAGAGAGTTATTGTGTGTTTATTAAAAAGTATTTCTGAAATAAGTAGCCGGAAAATTATGAAAGAGAATAATCCCCTTGCCAAAATCGAAGAGCAGGAAGAACAGAATTTCAATATGATGAGAATAAGGAGGAGCAGAAATGTTCTCGATGTAAGAGCATCGTTAAAAGTTGGGCTGCAGATGGAGCAGGATAATTTTCCATCTCATTAGATGTCTTAACTGGGCATCGAGCCTGGCAGCTTGGAGAAAGCTGTAGTCCACGTGGGGGACTTAATGATTTCCACGTCGTTATGGGTATCTTAACTGGATACCGAGGCTGACAACCAGCAGAAAACTCTTTTTTAAGAAATTCTGAGGAGTGTGGTTTCGCATCACACTCCTCTTTACGTATGAAGTATAGATGGCAACTAAAACGGATAAGAAAAATGCAATACGACAAGGAATTATAGATTCTGCTGTAATATATAGCCAGAATTTGGCCGGTAAAGCTTTCTGCAAAGGACTTTTATAAGAATGCTAAAAAGGCGCAACTTACGAATAGCCAGTTTTATTTTGATGCAAGACACCCATATGCGAATGCAAAAAAGAAACTGCCATGTTTGAAGAGATTATCGGTTACAATGAATGTGTTCACGCATATCGGATTCGATGATGCCGAGGAAGAATTGAAACGGATGGAAGAGTTCCGAAGGGCACAGGCAGAGATTGAAAAGAAGAATGAGAAACCGATGTCGCAGGAAATGTTTAAGGCTGTGTAAAAACAGATTGACAAAAACGAAAAAAATGATAGAATATAATTACCTTTTAGGTAAGAACATTTGGAGGTGATTACATTCTGTATGTTGAATATGAAGATGAAAAGGTAAAAGAATTGTTCGATGATTTGAATGACGTCAGAGGTTCTAAAAATCTTATGAAACGTGCGATAGGTGCAGAACTCACGAGAGCTGTTAAGAAGCGTTATAATCAGATGATTTCTTTTTCTTCATTCTCTGCTCTTCAACAATCCAGAATAGGGAAAATGGAATCACTTGAAGGAGATAGAAAAGGCTCATATTCATTGACTGTCTCTGCAAATTATCGATTGATTATTAAGCCGAAAGCAAAAGACCAAAGGGCAGAAAGTTTAAAAAGATGTGACACTTTTGTCATAGAAGGGGTGATTGATTATCATGGAAAAGGAACTAAATACAATTGGATTATCCCGTGATTTTATTATTCATCCGGGAGAAACTTTAGCAGAGGTATTGGAAGATAGAGAAATGTCTCAAAAAGAACTGGCTATACGAACTGGCATGACTGAAAAACATATTAGTACAGTAATAAATGGTCAGAAAAATATATCCTCTTCCTTTGCAAAAAAATTGGAATATGCATTAGGTATTGAAACAGAATTTTGGATGAATTTACAAGCTAATTATGAAAGAGAATTACTTGAGTTTGAGGAACTGAATAATATCTCTGAGCAAGAAGTTGGCATATTAAAAAATCTAAAAGAAGTTCTTACGAAGTGGGCAGAATTTGGATGGATTGAAAAGGACGCAAATCCAGCTTCAACAGTTTTGGATGTGAGGATGTTATTTGGTATTAGTAATTTGTGTGATACTCCTAAAATGAAGTATGCAGCTGCTTTTCGTGCTCAAAGCAAGAACACTAATGTAGATCCGTATGTTCTTTTTGCTTGGCAGAGAATGTGTGAGTTACTCACGGAGAGTATAGATGTTGCGGAAGAAGTTGATTTAGATCTTCTTCGAGCAAAAATACCTGAGATTAAGCAAGTGATGTTTATGAGAGCAAATCAGATTCAACATAAGCTTACAAGTATTTTTGCAGAATGTGGTATTGCATTCAGAATAGTACCAAATTTTAAGGGAGCTCCAGTTCAAGGATTTATAAAAACAACAGAAGATGGTGCGCTAATATTATGTATGACATTAAGACAGAAGTTTGCTGACATATTCTGGTTTACGCTGTTTCATGAGATATCGCATATATTAAATGGAGACGCAAAAAATGATTTTGTAGATTTTGATTCAGTTTCGGGAGAGAAAGAAGCAAAAGCTGATAAAATGGCAGGAGAATTTTTGATTGATTCTAATGCATATAAACGATTTGTCAGAGATAAGAAATACACTTCATCAAGGGAAATAAATGAGTTCGCAGAACAACAAAATGTTCGTGACTACATTGTGCAGGGAAGATTGATGAAAGAAGAGTTTATACCTTGGAAAGCACGTCCAAGATATGAATGGGCATAATATTTAAAAGTGTGGGCACAAGGATAAAACTTTGTGCCCAATTTTTTCCTTAGTAGTAAGCCTTTCCCTTTTACTACTAATTTTACTACTAACAGGTAGCAACAACTTGCTCCATCTTGCCCTATTTTGCCAAGATGACAGATTAAGAACACGTATCACAACCCCCCGGAAATCCTCGCAAAACAGGGCATTTTCGGGCAAAACAAGGAGTAAATCAAAACTATGATAAAAATATTATTCATCTGCCACGGCAATATACTAACCTTGATTAAAAATACTTGATTTTACAGTGTTTTGGGGATGTTACAGTAGATTTTTACCAACGATTTACCAAAGCTATTTGAGTAGGGGATAAACTACTCAGGATATGTAAAGTGAAGTATTATAATAGAGTCCTAGCAAAGAAAATCCGCAATTTAGCGGATTTTTTTAATACATTCGTTAAATAAGAGCAATCTGTTAATCTTATCATCATAAAATTCTTTTTGCTGTTCAATCACAGCTTTATCATTATCCTCATAGGCAATTAAATCTATCTGTTGTTTACAATTTAGATAAGAACAAATAGCTTCATTTATTTGTGAATCTTCAAATGTCATGTGTATGCTGCTGGGGATGTAGTTGCCATCTTTATCCTTATCAGCAGATATTTTCAATGGAGATTGTTCGTTAAGCTTCATAACTAAAGAAAGAACATCACTAACAGTATTAATATCGTAATCAAGAAATACAGTTACGCTAATGCCAAGAGCTTCTGCTATTTTTTGAAGCTGATCTGGTTTTGGATTTCGTTCACCGCTTTCATATTTCTTTATGGTAGATAAATAAATACCGGACTGTTTTGATAATTCGTCCTGTGTCATATCTTTTAATTTTCTATATTTTTGAATTTTACTTCCAATTGAATGTCTATTATCCATTAATAATCACCTCAAACAAATTGATATGAATATTTTAACACAGAGTTCACAAAAGTGGTACATTATTTTGAAAATATATTGACAACCACAAATGTGGACTATATAATGAAAATACGAACAGACCACAAATGAGGACTAACATAAAAAGAATAGATATGTTGAAAATACTTCTTTTGGCGAAGTTCAAGGATTCAAAATTTTGCTATATCATAATCCTGCGAGTTGCAAAGCAGCTCATACAATTGAATAACAATTACAGATATAGTGATAATTCCGGTTCAGATACCTGATGGAAATCAAATATACTTGCGAAGAGTGCTGAAGGATTGAGAAATGAAAGTGGAGCGAGTAAGGGTAGTCAATACTGTTGCGGAAGGATAATAAACTATGAAGGTGTTCAAAGGGAACTTCCTGGCTCTCAAAAAGGCGGTAGAGAGGATAGCATTATTTAATTTAACTTAATGCGTCGTAAACGCAGATGCGGCTTATCTGTAATTCCTATGTGTGCAGGCAAATGGGAAAAAAGCACACCTACATGGCATGAGCCGTGTAGAAAGCAGGTAAGTAGTGAATGGAATTAACTTTTAAAGGTGTGGATATAAGCACTGAGGAAAAGTTCGTCAGCTACATTAATTCACTGAATACAGCGATAATGAAGCAAAATGCCATGAATGAAATCAAGCAGGATTTATATGATGTTTCTTATTTGAAAAAGCGTTACCGAAAGATTGTAGCCAAAAATGAGAAAGCACTATTTATGGCAGACCACGAATGTTTGAAATGTGTTTATTTCCAAAGACTGGCACGAAAATGTCAGGCAAATTGTAAGTGCCCCTTAGAAGAATCTACAGAAGGAGGCGTATTTACATGAAGCTATGCTGGATTGTTGTGTTGGTCGGAATAAGTATCATCCTGGTTTTTCTATATTCATTAGTTGCAATGTCGTCCAGATCAGAGAGGTTTATTGAGCAGCTTATGGAAGAGGAAGGGAGAAAAGGTACAGATGAGCAGGATATGGAAGCAATTATTACGGAAGGGAAGGAGAGACAGGAACATGAATAACAAGTTAGAAGTAATCGGCATTGATCATGGCTGGTCAATGATGAAAACAATCTCTCAGGTATTTGTCACAGGTGTTAAGGAGATTACAACAACTCCAGCACTTTTCGGTGATGTACTCGAGTATGAAGGAAAGTTCTATAAGGTTGGAACTGTGAGACAGGAGGTAAAGGACACGAAGGTCGAAGATGGCAGCTTTTATCTTCTCACACTTGCGGCAGTAGCTAAGGAACTTAAAAGAAGAGGTCTTGCAGAGGCAAAGGTATTCCTTGCCGTAGGACTACCACTTACAAGGTTTGGAGCAGAGAAGAATGATTTTATCAAGTACCTGACAAAGAATAAGCGTGTAAGCTTCAAATATGAGAATGAGCCGTATTATATTGAAATTGATGATGTGGCAGTATTCCCTCAGTGTTATGCAGCAGTAGTGGACAAGATTCCTACAATGGCAAAGAAAACGCTGATAGTAGATATCGGTAGCTGGACAATCGACATTATGCCGGTAATCAACAAGTCACCGGATGAATCAGAGTGTGTGACGATACCAAAAGGTCTTATTACCTGTATGCGTTCTATCAATGAGCAGTGTGTAAGACAACTTAACGGAGAGGTAGACGAGTCAGAGATACAGAACATCATGCGATATGGCAGGTCAGATATTGATGATGAATACTTTGCCATTATCAAGGCAGAGATAGAGGATTTTGTTGATAAGGTATATAACTCAATCCGTGAGTTTGGGTATAACTTAAAGACTACACCGATTGTATTTGTCGGTGGCGGGGCAGTTGTGATGAAGAATTTTGGTAGTCATGATGCTAAGAACATTTCCTATAACCTTGATGTAAAGGCAAATGCAAGAGGATATGAGCAGCTTGCCACAATGGGACTTAAAAGCACTAAGCGATTATCATAAGGAGGCAGATGATGGGAAGAAGACTTGAATATGAAGTAAAAACTTCTGTCCGCCTCAACATGAGCAATCCTCAGCATGTGAAAATCAATGATGTGATTCAGAACCTTGATCCGAAGATTTTCAAATCTAAGAACCAGTTCATTATAGATGCGATTCAGTTCTACATTGATAATTATGGAAAAGAAACTTTTGTTATCAAGAAGAAGGAAAAAGAGAGGGCTGAATATATCCGGTCAGAAGATATTGATGACATTAAGGAAGAAGTCATTGAAGCAGCAACCAATGAGGCTAGGAAAGAGGTCATAAGGCTGTTAGGCGGAGTGATATCCGGAATGAATGTTGGTCAGCCGGTAATAATGCAGGTAGCCAATAGTGAAGCACAAGAACCTACAGAAGATGTTATGGACGATGCAGATGTTGCAGGACTTGCAATGGGATGGATGTCGAAAGGAGACTGATTATTATGAGAAGAGTTATGGGAGCCGTAGGAACAGTAATTTTAGAGATACTCAAGTGGATATTAAGGATAATTCTTGGAGCGTTGAAGCTGGTCTTAGGACTTGCCAGAATAATTCTTCTTCTATTCGCTATGGTGGCAAGGATATTTCTTTCATTCGTAAGAATGGGCACATTCTGAGAGGAGGTGAGCGTATGCAGGTAAAGGGTTTATTCTTAAATTATAAGAAAAACAGAAGACTTATGCAGTATTTCTTTAAAATAAGAGAGCTGGTATAATGAAAGGAGTTTAAGATGCACAGAATACGGGACAGTCCTATGTGTCCCGTGCATTACAGATAAATAGTTCACCGCAAGGGTGGATGGCACGGAACACAAAGCCCGTCCCTCTTGCGGAGAAGGGATGGGTGATTACTATGAAGAAGATAAGTATTATCTTATTATCCGCAGTACTGATCTTTTCAATGGCTGCCTGTAATGGTGGTAAGGAAAAGGCTGATAATAAGACAGAGAAACAGACGGAAAGCGTAAAGCCAACTGAAGAAGCAGAAATGGCAACGGAAGCTGTCACAGAGGTCGCAACCGAAGTTGAAATTGAAGAGACAGAGAAAGATATTGCCGAGGCTAAAGATTCAGAAGAGAACACTGATAAGGAAGATAACCGGTCCGTTGATAATGAAACTGCTTCAAAGCAGGAAGAAAAGTCAGAGCAGAATGACGAGTCGGAACAAAAAGCTCCTGCAAGTGGTAATAAGGAAGCTGGTGGAAATCAGAGTAATGCAGGTAATGGTGGTCAGACTACAGACAGTCCGAAAGACAATGTGAGCAATCCACAGCCTGCATCCGTGGCATACAGTCCACAGAATGTTGTGTCACTTGCAACAGCAAAGTGTCAGGCAGGAGGGATGATTACCACACAGCAGAATTTACAGAACCATTTGAATGACGGCAGTATCACGCAGGAAGAGTACAATGAGTATTATCCTTACGATGGTATGGAAGGCTCTTATTATAGTGTGTTTGTAGAGACAGACCTCAACAAAGCAAGTACCATTGATGGACAGCGGTTATCATCTGAGGATACAATCGCAGAATATATTGCAAGTATGTTACTTTTGGAAACAGATCCGGTATTCTACATCAGTTATGATGGAGTTTACACGACAGGCGGCACAGACTATTACGAGTTTCGATGTCACAGATAAATAAAAACGAATAGAAGCAGAAGGAAGAAAGATGTAAGCCATAAACTTATGTCTTTCTTTTTTTATGCGTAAATTAAGGAGGAAAGAGCACATGAAACAGAAACTAAAGCGTTTTATGGCAGGATTTATGGCTATGCTCACACTGGTTGGAACACTCTTTGCGAATGGTACAACAGCATTTGCAGCCAGTCCGCAGGCAAATATTGCGTTCTGGAATGCGTCAGTCAAAAATTCCGGAGAAGTAAG
>JALEZW010000022.1 GCA_022772675.1 Agathobacter sp.
GGTCGTTTGTTGTGGTCAATCTTTGATTGATTGCGTACGCAAAGCACTTCGCATGGCGAGTTATTATGTGCTTTGTTTTACATGGGATCTTAGCTCAGCTGGGAGAGCATCTGCCTTACAAGCAGAGGGTCATAGGTTCGAGCCCTATAGGTCCCATTTGTTTCTTTTGCCGATGTGGCTCAATTGGCAGAGCAGCTGATTTGTAATCAGCAGGTTATCGGTTCGAGTCCGATCATCGGCTTATACAAAATAAATATTTTGTAGATATGGGCAGATTCCCGAGTGGCCAAAGGGGACAGACTGTAAATCTGCTGCAAATTGCTTCGGTGGTTCGAATCCACCTCTGCCCATGATATGAAAAGACCGGATGACCGGTCTTTTTTATTTACTAATAAAGCAAAAACGTTCCGACAGGATAGTTTGTAATTATAGACAAAACCGCCAGACGGAATTTGTTGAAATGAAACAAAAAATATAAGAAAGCGATTAAGAAATACGAAAGAAATTGACAGGGAAAAGGCAGGATGATAAAATAGAATTGGCGCAAACGATTGCGCACTAAAAGACAGGATACAAAAATGATGTGTGAAAATAGATTCTGTACACAATATCACACATTAGGGAAAGGACGGGGGGAATGAAGAACAGATTCAAAAAAGTACTGGCATTATGCCTTACTGCAGCTATGTGCAGCGGACTCTTGGCTGGATGCGGTGGCAGCAATGGAAAGGCAGAAACAACGGAACAGGCAGAGGAGACAAAGGTACAGGAGGAAACAGAAGTGGAAGCGAATGCAGAGACGGGTGACATTTATGTGGATCCGGTAGAGGGCATTTCCGATGACTTTATCCGTGGTATGGATGCCTCCGAAGTACTTTCGCTGGAAAACAGCGGGGTGAAATATTACGGATATGATGGGAAAGAACAGGATATATTCAAAACCCTTGCAGAATCAGGAGTAAATTATATCCGTCTGAGGGTGTGGAATGATCCTTATGATAAGGATGGGAATGGATACGGCGGTGGAAACTGTGACCTGAAGACTGCTGTGGAGCTGGGCAGGCGTGCAACGGAATATGGCATGAAGGTCAATATCGATTTTCATTATTCTGACTTCTGGGCAGATCCGAAGAGGCAGAACTGTCCGAAAGCCTGGGAGGGCATGGAAATTGAAGAAAAATGTGATGCGTTGTATACATTTACAAAGGACAGCCTGAATACCCTGCTGGATGCCGATGTAGATGTGGCCATGGTGCAGATTGGAAATGAGATCAATTATGGAATGGCGGGAGAGACTTTCCAGCCAAAGATCATGCAGCTTTTGAAATCCGGAAGCAGGGCGGTACGTGAGGTTTCGGAGGAGAAAAATCACGACATTAAAATTGCAGTTCATTATACCAATATCAGGGATAATGCAGAGGTGGACAGCCGTGCCTCCGCACTGCAGAGTGAGGATCTGGATTATGACGTATTTGGATTATCTTTCTATTCCTTCTGGGATGGAACCATTGAAAATATGCAGAAGGTGGCAAAACACATCCGGGAAACCTATGGGAAAGATGTGATGGTTGCGGAGACATCCTATGCCTATACTTCGGAAGAAGGAGACGGACAGGGGAACAGTTTGGCTGGAACGGATGATATTGTAGAGGGGTATCCGGCTACCGTACAGAGTCAGGCAACGATGGTCAGAGATATCTGTGCAGCAGCAAACGAGGCAGGAGCCATCGGGGTGTTCTACTGGGGTGGAACCTGGATTCCTGTGGGAAAAGCAACAGATAATAATTCCCCAATCTGGGAGAAATATGGAAGCGGATGGGCAAGCAGTTACTGCGCGGATTATGATCCGGACGATGGAGGACTGTATTATGGCGGCTGTTCCTGGGAAAATCAGGCAATGTTTGATTTTACCGGACATCCCCTTGCTTCCTTAAATGTATTCAAGTATTTAAAAGAGGGACATGATGCACCTCTTGCAGTGGATTTTATTCCGGATGTAAATCTGACTTTCAGCGTTGGAGAAACGGTTGAACTGCCGGAAAAAGTGGATGTTATTTATAATAATCATGCAGAAAATAAGCAGGCATCAGTCACCTGGGATAAAACACAGACAGATTCCATTGACACAGGAAAAGCCGGGACTTACGATGTGACCGGAACACTTGAAGATGGTACGGCTGTCACCTGCCATGTGGAAATCGAGTTGATCAATCTGCTAAAGAATCCAAGTTTTGAGGAGACAGATACCTCTATGTGGAAGGTGACTTTTGATGGAGAAGATAATCCGACGGATTTCCAGAATAAAACAGATGATGCCTATACGGGAGATGTTGCTTTTCATTTCTGGTCCGAAAAGGATATGAACTTTTCTATTGAGCAGGAGGTCACGGACTTAGAACCCGGAACTTACAGCCTTATGGCATATGCACAGGGGGGAGATATGGCAGATGATGCGGATCTGGAGCTGTATGCCGTGACAAAGGATGGCGAACAGACTGAGAAATTTATGCTGACAACATACGCAGACTGGAAAAATCCGACCATCACTGGAATAAAGATTACGGATGGTACTGTGAAAGTTGGAGTGAGAATGAAATGTAATGCAAACAGTTGGGGAACAGTGGACGATTTTGCATTGTATAAGATTTCTGACTAAGATAACAAATATCTGTTAACTATTCAGATCCCCCATGCATTTACAATATCGCACGTTTTATGTGTTTTTCCGCTGCTTTGCAGTTGATTATGCTCATATATGGGACTCTGAATAGTTGGCAGTCAATTTAAGAAATGCTGCATTTATGAACGACTGCATCGTGCGGTGGATTCCCGCTCAATCAGTTTCGGGCGCAGCAGGGTCTTACTGATGGGAATATGGTGGATCAGAGAGTTTAAAATGTCGTAAGCACACCGACCCAGCTCGTTACGCTCCTGGCGGATCGTCGTAAGGGGCGGGTCGAAGGCGGCGGCGATGGGTAAATCGTCAAAGCCGATGACACTGACATCCTCCGGTACTTTAAATCCGCGTTTTGTGCATTCCTCCATGACACCCCTGGCAATCAGGTCGTTGCCGCAGATGATCCCTGTGGCGCCGGCGGCAAGAAAACCCGGTACATGGTATTTGGCACTGTCGGAGACATAATAACCATATGCCATCAGATCCTTCTCAATCGGGAGGGAGACAGACTCCATGGCATTTTCAAAAGCTTCCTGACGCTGGTCGGAAACCATCGAGTAGAGGGAACCGTTTAAAAACGCAATCTTTTTGTGCCCGAGGTTCACCAGATGGCGGACTGCCAAAGTAATTCCCTCGTAGTTGTCGGTACCCAGGTAACATACATTGGGGTTCTCCGGAATTGCATTATCTAAAAGAATGGTTGGCATGGTTGTATTTTCAAACTGCTTCATCCAGGCATCGTGAAGGGCAAGTCCCATCAAAAATGATCCACAGTAGCCGTTTTTCAACAGGAAAGTGTCATACTTTTCCTCTTCCTGAAAGGCAGGTGTGATGGGAATAATATCAACACTCCATTTATGCCGGAAAGCATTCTGTTTAAAACCGAGAACCAGATCGTACCCGAATTCATCTATGGTGTCGTAATTCATGTTCTCGACAAAAATGCAGATTTTGCGATTTTCTACTTTTTTGGAGCGCTTTGTTGAGTATCCCATTTCAACAGCGGTATCAAGCACCATCTGGCGCAGCTCGTCACTGATGTCGCTGGCTCCGTTTAAACCTTTGGATACGGTGCTCACAGACACTCCGAGCCGGTTGGCAATATCCTTAATTGTAGCCATTTTTCTCTCCTGTTATCAGATAAATAATTTCTGAAATATTATAAAACAATTGGGAAATGTCTGCAATGTGTTTTCTTAAAAATTTCGAAAAAAGAAAGCAAACCTATTGTTAATATATACAAAAATGTGATGTAAAATACGTGAAAAATGGGGAAATGATATTCGAAAGTATAAAAGCGTTGACAAAATGACGGGCAAACCCTAAAATATAGTTAGATACGAAAAATCACGAAATAAAATTTCTGTTTCAGGAGTTATATCGTGAAAGACGGGGTGGAGAATCTTGGGAGAACAGGAAGTGACAAGAGGTTCCGGCATCCTCCTTGCAGTATCGAGCCTTCCGTCGGAGTATGGTATCGGAACATTGGGAGAGGCGGCTTATCGTTTTGTTGATCTTCTGGTGGATCTGAAGCAGAAGTACTGGCAGGTACTTCCAATCGGACCGACGAGCTATGGTGACAGTCCATATCAGAGCCTTTCGGTATTTTCTGGAAATCCGTATCTGATTGATCTGGACACACTTGTCTGGCAGGGACTCCTGACACCGGAAGAAATCCGATACTATAACTGGGGGACAAAAGAATCTGCGATTGATTATGCAGCATTGTTTAGGAACCGCTGTCAGGTGCTTCGGAAGGCATTTAGTCGTTTTGACGAACAGGACAGTAACTACATAGACTTTGTGGCGGAACATGGTGACTGGGTAGAAGATTATGGATTTTACATGGCATTGAAAGAAAACTTTGACTACCAAAGCTGGCAGAGCTGGCCGGAAGAAATTAGAAAAAAACAACCGGTTGCTCTTGCAAAATACCGAAAAGAGCTGTATAATGATATCAGATTTTGGGTGTTTTGCCAATACGAGTTTTGGACACAGTGGAAAAAGCTTCGTGAATATGCCAATGCAAAGGGAATACAGATTATAGGTGATGTACCCTTTTTTGTGGGAATGGACAGCACAGATACCTGGATGCATCCGGACTTGTTCTTGATGGATGAGAATGGAAAAGCAGAGTATGTGGCAGCGGCAGTACCGGATAAATTTTCCGGGAAAGGTCAGGTTTGGGGAAACCCGGTATATGACTGGAAAAAAAATGCAGGAAGATGATTTTTCCTGGTGGAAACGAAGGATCGAGATCAGCAGACAGCTGTTTGATGTAATCCGGATTGACCATTTTGCAGGTTTTGTCAAGAACTATATGGTCCCTAGTGGAACAGCAAATGCTTCAAGTGGTCGCTGGATCAGGGGACCGGGCAGAAAACTTACCGATGCATTGAAGACAGTTTTAGGAAATACACCGGTTATTGCAGATGATTTTGGAAACCGGGCACTGATGCCGGGGGTTAAAAAACTTCTCGCCAAGTCAGGATGGCTGGATACCAGGATTCTGATGCTGGCATTTGATGGGGATCCGGCGAATGAAAATCTGCCCCATAACTATTCCGGACATCCTTCCGTTGTTTATGTGGGAACCCATGATAACGATACGATTGCAGGATACTTCCGGGACAAGACAGATTATGAGCTGGCTTATCTGTATGAATATCTGAATATAGACAATCAGGAACAGATTCCTGACGCACTGATCCGGTGTGCTTATGCAAGTACTGCAGATATTGCCATTATTCAGATGCAGGATCTGCTTAAGCTTGGAAATGAGGCAAGGATGAATGCACCGTCTACCGTCGGGAATAACTGGCGCTGGCGGTTGACACAGGAACCTCTTGCGGAGAACCGCAGGGCATGGATAAGAAATCTTGCGGCAGTGTACCACAGATGATTATGATATAGGGCGCGGAGGCGTTTTATATAAATACTTTTAACAACCATTAAAAAAGGAGAGGAAAAAGATGAAGAAAAAAGTATTATCAGCATTGCTCGTTGCAGCAATGACAGCCACAATGTTCGCAGGCTGTGGAAACAAAGACAATGCAGGAACAGGAACACAGGCATCAAACGGGGGTTCTGCTGAGACCCAGTCTGAGATTACCGATTACGGCTCAGGCAACATTAAGATCTGGGTAGCAGATAATGTAGTGGATTTCACAAAGCAGAAGGCTGAGGAATTCTTAAAGTCTGACGATGCATTTTCAGGCTACACTGTAACCGTTGAGCCTGTAGGTGAAGGTGATGCAGCTGGAAACATGATTACTGACGTGGCAGGCGGCGCAGATATCTACGGATTCGCACAGGATCAGATTTCCCGTCTTGTTGCAGCAGGAGCATTACAGCCGGTTGTTGGCGATTATGCTACATGGGTAACAGAGAATAACGATGAGGGTTCTGCTAACGCAGCTAAGGTTGGTGACCAGATGTGGGCATTTCCAATGACATCTGATAACGGATACTTCTTATACTATGATAAGAGTGTTGTTACCGATCCTTCTTCCTTAGAGCAGATAGTTAAGGACTGTGAGGCAGCAGGAAAGAACTTCTACTGTGAGATTAACTCCGGATGGTATCAGACATCTTTCTTCTTTGGAACAGGATGTGAATTTACATATGATACAGATGCAGACGGAAACTTTACAGGATGCAACATGGATTACGCATCTGATAAGGGTGTTGTCGCATTAAAGGAGATGATCGAGCTGGCTTCTTCCAAGTCATTCCAGAATGGTTCTGCAATCGGAGATGCTTCTAACGTTGGAGCTATTGTAGATGGTACCTGGGATGCAGCAGCAATTAAGGATATTATGAAGGACAATTACGCATGTGCCAAGCTGCCTTCTTTCCAGGGATCTGATGGACAGACTTATCAGTTAAGCGGATTTTCAGGATTTAAACTTCTTGGTATTAAGCCGCAGGAAGAGGAAGGAAAACTTGCTGTATGCTACAAGCTGGCTCAGTTCCTGACAAACGCAGAGACACAGTCTGCCCGTTACGATGCTGTACAGTGGGGACCATCTAATAAAGAAGCTCAGCAGTCAGATGCAGTTAAGTCCGATGAAGCACTTTCCGCACTGGCTGACCAGATTCAATATGATATTCCGCAGGGTAACTACCCGGGAGATTACTGGACGCTTGCAACATCCCTTGGTGATACAATCATCTCCGGGGACCTTAATTCTAAGACCAGCGATGATGACCTGATGAAGACACTTCAGGATTTCCAGGATACCTGTATCGGGTATGCAAAGTAATCAATGAAAGAAACCTATATGCTGCAGATAAGGGGAGTTGTCCCCCTTATCTGTACATAAGGTTATCGGCAGTCTATTATGAACAGCAGGCACTCATTGAGTCTGCATCCGCGGTGGGGCGACGGGAGGCACTATGAAAGATAATAAAAAATCAGCAGGCAGCAAGATTGCCGGCTTTTTCAAATGGATAGGAAATGACATCAAAGAAATAGGTGTCACATTTAAAGATGGCGATTGGAAAACGCGTCTTTCCTTTGTGATCATGGGATTTGGTCCTTTGATGAGAAAGTTATATGCAAGAGGTATTGCATTTCTTACACTGGAAATATTATTCTTTTACTATTTATTTTCATTTGGTCTGGGGTATCTGGTAAAGTTTGGGACGCTTGGAACACAGGAGTCCGGATGGAGCGATACAGGACTTCGTGTATATGGTGATAACAGTTTCCTGATTTTGTTATACGGACTGTTAACCATCATTATAATTGTTGGATTTATTTTTTTATGGCGCATGAATGTGCATGAAAACTACAGAGAAGAGCAGACGATCAAGCAGGGTCATCAACTGAAGACAAACAGACAGGATCTTCATTCTCTTCTTGATTCCAACTTTGATAAGACACTTTTGGCACTGCCTGTTCTTGGTATTTTCGTATTTACGGTACTGCCGATTATCTTTATGATCTGCGTATCCTTTACCAATTATGATTACAACCATCAAGCACCGACCAGGCTTTTTACCTGGGTTGGATTAAAAAACTTTAAGGAACTTGTTTCTTTCGGCTCTGCAGGGTTTGGATCAACTTTCTTTAAGGTTTTAATTTGGACATTAGTTTGGGCATTGTTTGCAACCTTCCTGAATTACTTCTTAGGAATGGCCGTTGCAATTCTGATAAATAAAAAAGGTATTAAATTTAAAAAGCTTTGGAGAACCATTCTCGTTATGACCATTGCGGTACCACAGTTTGTTTCTTTACTGTATGTATCCAAGATGTTCGCAAACGATGGACTCATCAACTCTTACCTGATGAAGTGGGGAGTGATTGACAATGCGATTCCGTTCTGGACGAATCCGATGCTTGCGAGAATTACGATCATCGTCATTAACGTATGGGTTGGTATTCCGTATCTTGTATTGATCACGACAGGTATCTTGATGAATATTCCGGAGGATCTGTATGAGAGTGCGAGAATTGATGGCGCCAATGCATGGCAGATGTTCAGAAAGATTACACTTCCGTATATGTTGTTCGTAACCGGACCGTATCTGCTGACATCCTATACAGGAAACCTGAACAACTTCAATATCATCTATCTGTTGTCCGGAGGCGGACCGCAGAATATCAAGATGGTCGGTGGTGCAGGAAATACCGACTTACTTGTAACCTGGTTATATAAGATGACCGTCAATGATACGAACTACTGTATGGCAGCCGTTATCGGTATCATGGTATTCGTTGTGACTGCTGTGATATCCCTGGTGGTTTATGGCTTCTTGCCATCTGTTAAAGATGAGGAGGGATTCCAGTAATGGCACAGGAAAAGAAATTACACAAACAACACAAAAAAGCCGGAAATGCGGCTGCTTATATTGTATTAATTTTAATCAGTATTATCTGGTTGTTCCCGTTTGTATGTATCGTACTTCAGAGTTTCCGTTCATATAAACTGGAGCCGGGCGGAATGGTAGATTATCTGCTCCCGAAGACATTTTCCCTGGATTCCTACAAGTTCCTTTTCAGTAAGGACTGCCAGTTCTTCCAGTGGTATGGAAATACGCTGATCATTGCTTTCTTTGTTGCGATTGGTCAGACCATTATGGTACTTATGGTAAGCTATGCACTTTCCAGAATGCGTTTTAAAGGCCGTGAGCTTTTGATGAGATTCTGGCTGATCCTTGGAATGTTCCCTGGATTCCTTACCATGATCTGTCTGTATTTCCTGTTAAAGAATATGGGACTTACCGGAAATGGTGCAATCCCTGGTTTGATTTTGATCGGTGTCGCAAGTTCCGGAATGGGTTATTATGTATGTAAGGGATTCTTTGATACGATTCCGAAATCATTGGACGAGGCAGCTCGTATTGATGGTGCTTCCAGAGCACGTATTTTCCTTACGATGACACTGCCGCTTTCCAAGCCGATTATCATTTACACGGCTTTGACAGCATTCATGGCTCCATGGTGTGATTACATTTTCGCATCCTATGTTGCTTTTGGTACCAGCAAGAAATACAACGTTGCAGTTGCCATGTACCGCTGGGTAAATACAAACGATTATCAGGGGTACTTTACAAGATTCTGCGCCGGAGGTATTTTAATCGCGGTTCCGATTACCATTCTTTTCATGTGCTTACAGAAGTATTATGTAGAAGGAGTAACCGGTGGTGCAGTAAAAGGTTAGTGAAAGAATTCATAGCCGGCGGTCATATGACCGCCGGTTCTTTTTTTACAACAGGCAGTGTTTCAAATGACGGCTGAAAGGGGGAAACAGATTGAAAACACGTATCTTATCGGCGCTTCTTGTACTGGCACTTCTTGTATCACTGATACCGGGAGGCCTGCAAACAGGAGACAGGGAAGCCGAATTAAATATTATTGATGATAATTACAGAAACTATTATGAGATCTTTGTCGGTTCCTTTTATGACAGTGATGGAGACGGTATGGGAGACTTAAATGGTGTAACGGAAAAACTGGATTATGTGGCAGATATGGGGTTTAACGGAATCTGGCTGATGCCGGTAATGCCATCACCGACCTATCATAAGTATGATGTGACAGATTATGAGGCGATTGACAGTGCTTACGGTACGATGGACGATTTTAAAATTCTGGTGGAAGAGTGCCACAAGAGGAAGATTCGACTTGTTATCGATCTGGTTATGAATCACAGTTCATCCCGGCATCTGTGGTTTCAGGAGGCCTGTGCCTATCTGGCAGGACTTGAAGAGGATGAAAAACCGGATGCGGCAGAATGTCCGTATGTGGAATATTACCATTTTTCCGAGAAACAGGAGAGCAGCTCTTATTATGAAGTACCGGGAAGCCGATTCTGGTATGAGGGCGCCTTCTGGTCTGAGATGCCTGATTTAAATCTTGAGAGCGAAGCAGTTCGAAGTGAGTTTGAAAAGATTGCTGATTACTGGATTGGATTGGGGGTGGACGGATTCCGTATGGATGCAGCGATGCATTACGAGGAAAATGATACCGAAGATAACACGGAGATACTGAACTGGTATTATAACTACTGTAAATCTAAAAATCCGGACTTTTACATGGTGTCAGAGGTATGGGCGAATGAGCGGACCATTGCGGATTATTACGGAAGTGGTACCCCAAGTATGTTTAACTTCGATGCAGCCGGAGCAGAAGGAAAAATGATGCAGGCGGTGCGGAGCGGAAATGCCAGTTCTCTTGTTCGGTCGATGGTTACGTATCAGGAAGATTTTTCAAAGAAGAATCCGGAATATGTAGATGCCCCGTTTTTGACAAACCATGACATGGGACGCGTTGCAAATGCATTGATGAGTAGTGAGGATAAGTTAAAGATGGCCGCAGGACTGCTCATGATGATGAATGGAAGCCCTTTTGTCTACTATGGCGAGGAAATCGGTATGAAAAGCGCCGGGACAAAGGATGAAAATAAGAGGATTCCAATGTTTTGGTCAGAAACAGATGATACGGGGATGACCGATGGACCCCAGGGCATGGATGCAGGAATCGAATCTTCCCTTCCACCTCTTGATGAACAGATGAAAGATGAGACATCCCTGCTTAATTATTACAAGAGAGCACTTCGCCTTCGGAATGAAAATCCAGAGATTGCAAGAGGTACGGTAAACCTGGCTGACTCGCTGTGCGAGGGAGGACTGGCAGCGGTCACAAAGACTTATGAAGGAAGTACCATCGGCATTATATATAACATAGGCGAAGAAGAGAAAACAGTGGATCTTTCGCAAACAGAACTTTCAGGGATGAAACTGCAGGGATTTCTCACTTTAAATGGTCAGGAGGGAACACTTTCCGGCAATCAACTGGATATGCCTGAGCGCAGTATCTGTATTGTAAAATCTGTCAAAAATTAAAAGATTATGATTGTTGTTTCTGTAAAATTATAGTATACTAGGTGTATAAATATAGTGTTGTAGTACTATTGGGGGCACAGTCATATGAGTAAAATGAAAAAAGAAGACAAGGTCAGAGAAAAGAAAATAAAAGAAAAGAAAATAAAAGAAAAAAAGATAAAGGTGAAGGCTCCGGGAGATACAAAGGCTAAGATAAAAAACACCAGGGAAAAAAGGGAAAAGTCAGAAATCCCATTTTACCGTAGTATTGCCATGCGGCTTATCATGGCATTCCTTCTACCGGTAATCGGTGTTCTGGCTCTGGGGCTTATATCCTATCGGACGGCATCCAATGCGATTGTCAATACATACAAGAATTCTGTGCAACAGACAACAGACACGATGCAGAGGTATGTGGATCTCATCGTGGGAAGTGAGAAGGATGAGTTTAAGATTTATCTGACCGAGGGAATTTTGAAGAAGTACTTTTCCGGTCTGATGGATGAGATGGAGGAGAATGAAACAAGAAATACTTACCAGAGCGAACTCCGAAATAAGGTTGCCCTGGACAACAAAATCCAAAGCGTATATTTTCTCGCAGATGATCGTCGGACCATTAATGCAAAAGTGGGAGTAGTTACAGAGAATCTTTACACAGCCTACAAGGAAACTGAGCAGGGGAAAAAGGTAGCTGAAAGTGCAACGGAGTGGTTTTATTTCGGACAGGATGATGATGCAGATGCTGTAATCGGACTTGGGGATTCCAAGTATTGTGTCAGAATCGCAAAGAAGATGAATGAACAGCCTGCAATTATGGTTATTAATATCAGCGCAAGTTTTGTACGTTCCACAATGCTCTCTCTTGATCCGGGCAAGGGTGGATATGTTGCGATGATCACATCGGATGGCAAAGAATTTTATGCGGATGAAAAGACCAGACCGGACAAAGATCTGATTTATGGAACCGATTTTTACAAGAAAGCATTGGAGAGTAAGGACCAGACCGGAAATCAGATGATTCGCCTGAAGGGCGAAGAATATATGTTTGTATACAGCAAACTGGATTCCGGTGATATTATGATGACAGCGTTGATTCCGTCGGCACGGCTGATTGAGAAATCAGCGGAAATTAAGCAGATGACAGTGATATTAACCGTTATCTGTATACTGCTGGCTCTGGGACTGGGAACCCTGATTTCCAGACAGATGATAGGAACAATCCAGTATATTCTCCGTCAGCTTCGAAAGGTATCCAAGGGCAATCTGACAGTTACCCTAAAGGGAAAGCATAAAGATGAGTTTGGTCTCCTTTGTGAAGGTGTCAATGACACGGTGAATCATATGAAGTCTTTGATAAAGGATGTAAATGCCGTCAGTGAGCAGGTAGGGGTGGCGGCAGTTCGTCTGGCCGAGACCTCCAGTACCTTTCTTGAGACTTCGCAGAATATTCAGAATGCCGTGCTGGAGATTGAGGATGGTGTCAATAAACTGGATTCCGGATCGGACGACTGTTTAAGTCAGATGGATTCCCTTTCCGGAAAAATTTCGAATGTAAGTTCCAACACCGGAGCATTAGAGAAGCTCACCAGCGAGACCGGAGAAACGATTTCTGCAGGTATTGCATCTGTACAGAGCCTGACCCGTTCTTCAGAGACCACAGCAAATATTACAAGAGATGTTATTCAGTCCATTCAGGAACTGGAGGAGAAATCCAAGGCTATCAGCAATATTGTTTCGGTTATTAACGATATTGCGGAACAGACGAATCTCCTGTCCCTCAATGCTTCCATTGAGGCGGCACGTGCCGGTGAGGCCGGAAGAGGCTTTTCCGTTGTTGCAGAAGAAATCAGGAAACTGGCAGACCAGTGCCTGGCATCTTCCGCCCAGATTTCATCTATTGTGGATGAGATTGTGGACAAGACCGGTGATGTGGTATCTATCGCACGACAGGCGGAGACCGCAGTTACCTCACAGGTAGATGTGGTAGAGAATACCACAGAGTCCTTCCGGCAGATTGATAAACTGGTTGCCCAGCTGATACAGGCTCTTGAGATTATATCCAATAATGTTCAGGAGATGGATGGTGCCAGAAACGAAACCCTGACGGCTATTGAAAGTATATCAAATGCTTCTTCCCAGACGGCAGAGTGCTCGACCTCCGTGCATACGGCAGCGGGAACCCAGATGGATGCAGTCAAAAATCTGGAGGAGGCATCCAGGAGTCTGACTGCGAAAGCGGAAAGCCTGTTAGATGCGTTATCTTCTTTCCAGGTATAATGGGATTCGACAGCGTGTGTGTGTCTGACTGGCAGAGGGAAAAGTATATGATATATGAAGTCCGGTAAAAGGGCAGCCGAAGAAATGAAAATATTACAGAAAAAGCCACAGAGTTAATAGAATCTGCGGCTTTTTCTTCGGTCGTAATGAAATTGTTAAGATAAATGAAAGACATGGAATTTACTGTGTCGTTTGAGCCTGTTTCACGAGCATTTCATGGATGACTTCCTGGCAGTAACTTCCAATCCTCTTCTGCTCTTCCCTGGTCATTTTGGAGGGATCAATTGGTTTTCCGTAGGTAAGCTTTACGCTGGTTCGTTTCAGCCAGGGAAAATGGTTTTCAAAAATATCTGCGGTTCCAGTGAGAGCCATCGGTATAATGAGACACCCGGTTTTTAAAGCAATTTTAAAGGAACCCTCTTTAAAGGGGAGAAGCGTGGTGGAATCCTCCCGGTCCCGGTTTCTGGTTCCTTCCGGGAAAATGCAGATGGAAATTCCTGCTTTTACCTGGTCAATCGCTGTAAGAATAACCTTCAGCCCCTGCTTGATATCTTTCCGGTCTAAAAACAGGCAGTACAGCCGTTTCATCCAAAGCCCCAGAAGCGGAACCTTGTTTACACCGTCCTTTGAGATATAACCGGTAAGACCGGGGCAACGTGCATAGGTAACTACGATATCAAAAATACTTCGGTGATTTCCGATATAGAGTACTGCCTGATCCTTTGGTACATTTTCTTCCCCCTCCACAGTTACGCGGATGCCGGAGAGAAAGCAGATACACCGGAATGCCCACTGTACGATACGAAGCTGGCTTAAATCCGCGGCTTTCCGGTTGAATTTGGAAATAATCCATTCTATACCAAGAACCGGAAGCCCCAGAATCAGAAACAAAATGACGTAAATGACTACTAATATGGTTCGCATGATTTACCTCTCTATGGTATATATTTTTGTAATGATTATGTTACTATTCACAGCCCCCTCATCCACATGCGAGGTCCCGCCGGCTTCGCCTGCTTTCCCGCTCCTGCGGAGCTAAGATTGCTTATGAGGATGAGGTTCCTGCTTCGCAGTCAGATTTCAGAATGAACATTACCAGCTTACATGCAAGCATGACGCCGGCAATATTCATTCTGAAATCGGCTGTGAATAGTAATATGATTATACAAAATATATGGCATGAAATCAATGGATTTCGCATAGGATAGCATAAGAATCTAAGTTGGATGATTGATAATGAAAGCACGTATCAAACATGGAGTGTTCCTGACCTGTGCCCTGATGGCTGTTATCCTGCTATTGGATGGCTGCATGGTCAAACAGAGTGGGGAAAAAATTCGCGATCTGGAGTTTACCATTACAAAGACAGAGGAGCTTCCGGAGGACCTGCAGAAGATGCTTGAGGAAAAGAAAGAGGAAAATTTCAGTTTTACATACAGCGATAATGAATATTTATACATTGCAAAAGGATATGGAATCCAGGAAACCGGTGGATACAGTGTGTCGGTGGATGACTGCTATCTGACGAAAACCAATATTGTGGTGAAAACCAGACTGCATGGACCGGCGGTGGGAGAAGATGTAGCCAAAACACCCAGTTATCCCAATATTGTATTAAAAATGGAATTATGTGACAGGGAAGTGATCTTCGAATAAGTGTATCTACTCAGAACCCTTTGGGTTTAGATAGGAAAAAAGGGGAACGGTACTTATGGACTATTGTATAAATTTTAGCACTATGCTATACTAAAGCTACTAGATATTGTAGGTATCTGGATTACAACTCAAAATGGAGGAGGCATAATATGGAACAGGCATTAATCAGCAAGGTTCGGGCATCCGTTCATCAACAGTGTGGCAGCAGAGTAAAGATTCAGCTTGATCGTGGACGTAACAAGGTAGACATTCAGGAAGGTGTCATTCAGAAGGCATATCCAAGCGTGTTTACGGTTCTTGTGGACGATGAGCGAGAGGAAAATCCTCCTCAGCTTTTATCCTTTAGTTACACAGATATCATTACAAAGGACATTCGCATGAAGCTTTGTTAATCACGAATAAAATCCCTTTTCTTTGAATAAGTATTAATAACGATACTTATTTTGGAGAGAGGGGATTTTTTTGTTGGAGTTAAAGAGACAGACATTCAGACAGAATTTACGAAAGAGCAGTGCCTTTACCCAGGTAACACTGGATGACGACTGCATTGTCAAAGATAATAAACCCGATATTTTAAAGATTATACATACCAGAGGAACTGTTGTATTTGAGGATAGCAAGGTCAGTAGCCAGACCGTCTGGGTGACGGGGCACCTGAATTTTGTTGTGCTGTACCGGAGCGAAGACAACCGGATTGAATCTTTCACAGACAGTGTGAATTTTGGTGAAAAGCTGTTTATGGAGGACCTGGAGGAATCGGACTCCGTCAGGCTGAAGGGAAAACTGGAGGACCTGAATATCAGTGCCATCAATTCCAGAAAGGTGGCAGTGCGTGCCCTTTTTGGTATCACCGCAGTCTGTGAGAAAACCGTTGAAGAGGATGTGGTAAGCGGGCTTGAAGCAGACGACACTTTTCAGCAGAAAAAGGAGACGAGACAGGTTCTGACATTAGCGGCTTCCAAGCGGGATATTCTGCGTATACACAATGATATTACGCTTCCGCAGTCCAGTCCTAATATCCACACAATCATCTATGAAAATGTGGATGTCCGTAATTTGGAAAGTGCATGTACCACCGGACAGGTACAGATCCGGGGGGAGGCACATGTCAGCATTTTATACCGCAGCACAGAGGACCAGATGGAGTGGTATGAGACCATGGCACCATTTTCCGGCGCGGTTGATGTGGAGGCAGGAAACGGCCAGCCTATAAGTGAAATTTTCTGCAACCCCGGGGAATATGAGCTGGTGCCGGCTGAGGATTATGATGGGGAAATGCGTTCCTTAAGCCTGAATCAGGCCCTTGATGTGGATATCCGCCTCTGGGAGGAAAAAGATGTGGAAATTCTTTCAGATGTCTATTCCCTTTCGGAAAAGCTGAACCCCCAGATAAAACCCATCAGTGTCTGGAAACTTCTGGTGAAAAATGAGTCGAAGCTGCGGGTGGCAGAACAGCTGAGTCTGGAGGAGGGACAGGAAAGGATTCTGCAGCTCTGCTCCTGCGAGGGAAATGTGGAGCTTGACAGCGTGGAACAGGTAGAGAACGGGCTTAAGGTAGAAGGAATTCTTACGGTAAATATTTTATATGCCACATCAGATGACCATTCTCCCATTGCACATGCCGGCGAACAGCTGCCATTTACGCAGATTATTGATGTGCCGGGAATGAAGGAAGAAATGACCGGTATCTGCTGCGAGCTGCAGCCGGGGATAGACCAGCTTGCGGTGAATTTGATGGACAGCGGCCGTTTTGAGGTGAAGGCTGCGGTTTCCGTTACGGCATTTGTATTAAAAGAAGAGTATCTTGACAAAATCACAGAAATCAGAGAGGAACCATTAGATGCAGTGGAGCTTTTGAATCAGCCGGGAATCACCGGCTATATTGTGAAAAAAGAAGAACAGCTCTGGGATATTGCAAAGCGTTTCCACACCACGGCTGGGGAAATTATGGAGACAAACGGGCTGAAATCAGCATCATTACAACAGGGAGATAAGCTTGTAATCGTAAAACGGGTGTGCGAATCATAAAAATTTACTAAATACTAATAAAAACCAGTAGAAAAAAAACGTATTTTGTGCAATAATTACAACAGAGATATGTATAAGTTACAGGAGGCAGAAAATGCGTAGGAAGATAAGACATAGAAACAGAATATGTGCGGCATTACTCGTTTTTACACTGGCGGGAGCGCTGACGGCAGGTGCAGTCAGTGTTCCGTCGGTCTATGCCAAGACTGAGGCGGAAAAGAAGCGGGATGAGTATAAAAAGAAACTGAAGGATAAGAATAAGGATATTGAGAATATCAAAGAGAATCAGGCAGATGTAAAGAGTGATCTGGCATCTGCAGCTTCCCGGATGAAAACACTGCTTGCAAAGCAGGAGAAGTTAAAACAGGATATTCAGGATAAGCAGGATGAGGTTGCCCGTGCGGACAAGCAGTTAAAGCAGGCGAAGGAGGAAGAAAAAGAGCAGTATCAGGCAATGAAACTTCGCATCCAGTATATGTATGAAAACAGTACGGATAATTCTATCTGGACGGCTTTATTTGAGTCGGATGGGCTTTCCGATATGCTTAACCGGATTGAGTATGCAACAGATCTGTACCAGTCGGACCGGGATCTGATGGACAGCTATGAGGCTGCGGTGAAGAAGGTGGAGGACTGGACGGTTCAGCTTGCCAATGACATGGATTATCTATTGACTTTGCAGGATCAGTATAAGGCACAGCAGGGGGAAGTGGAGACGCTGATTGCCCAGCTGAATCAGAAAAAGGAAGCGTATGCAAACCAGCTGGCAGATGCAAAGCGTCAGGCAGAGGACTATTCCAAAACTATTGCCAAGCAGGAGGAAATCATTCGTGCCCAGGAGGCGGCAGCAGCACAGGCGAATGCTTCTACTTATAATGGAGGCGGTACCGGTGCCAGCGGTGGAATTGCCAGTGATTCCTACCTGCAGGACCCGAATTGTAATCCGTCCAATAGTACAAATGTGAGCGGAGCAGATATTGTTGCCTATGCGACGCAGTTTGTGGGAAATCCCTATGTATGGGGTGGAAACAGTCTGACCAATGGCTGTGACTGTTCAGGATTTGTGCATCTGATATATCAAAATTTTGGAATCAGTACTCCACGATATTCCCAGTCATTTAAGACTGTAGGACAGCCGGTTTCCTACCAGAATATTCAGGCCGGTGATGTGGTGGTGTATCCGGGACATGTTGCGATTTACAATGGAAATGGCGGCATTGTGGAGGCACAGTCAACGAAAGCAGGAATCACGAATGGTCGTCCGGTGAACTGTCATACGATTTTGGCAATTCGAAGACTGGTATAGTCCGGTATGAAGACAAGAAATGTTGTAACAATCATTCTGATTGTGGTGCTTGCATATCTGCTTTTACGAAACGGAATTGGGACACGGCGCATTGAGCCGGTGGATTATCCACAGTCATTGGATCGAGTGGCAGCTGTGATAAATGGCGATAAGCTCACTTTAAGGGATCTGGCGTTTTATGTTGCCTATGAAGAAAGTCAGGTGCAGGAGAAGGCTGTTGTCTACGATAAGGAACATCCGGAAAAGTACTGGAACATGCATCTGCAGAATGGGTTTACCCGGGTGCTTGCGCGGAATGCTGCCATGCAGATGGCATTGCACGATATGCTTTTTTATCAGATGGCACAGGAAGAAGGGATTACCTTGACAGCGGAGGAACAGCATCAGAAAGAGGAGGCCTTTGCAGATTTCTGGGAAGATCTGAGCGAAAGGGACGGGCAGAAGAAGCTTGGGGTTTCCAAAGAGGAGCTGGAAGAGACTGTGGAAAAGATCACCTATGCGCAGAAGTACCAGGCAATTTACGCAGAGCTTCATAATAAGGAATATAAGAATTATGATTTTACCGCGAAAACTTATAAAAAACTGCTGGAAAAGCAGGATTATAAAATTTATGAAAAGGTGTGGTCCGGCGTAAGCTTTGGAAGTGTTACACTGCCATATTAAATGATACAAGGGTCAAAAGGTCAGAACTCGTTCCTGCTTGCAGGATAAGAGCTCTGACTTGTTGACCCGCACACACATGAGGAAGTAGTGATTTTCCTTGGAAAATCAACGGATTCCGAATGTGTGTAGAATTGCGGGAG
>JALEZW010000049.1 GCA_022772675.1 Agathobacter sp.
ACCAAAATAGTCTGCTTCTACGACGTGAGAGGCATCAGCAATGCTTATCGTAAAGGCACCTCTTGCCTTGATGTTTTTTACTGTTTTATGAGATTCTGTTAATTGGAGAGCTACAGTGTTTCTTGCTTGCATAGTGCCCCAGGCAGCATTCATAACATTGACCGAACCATCATCATTGTATGTTGCTACCATTAAGACCGGCATAGGGAAAATCCCTTCTGTTATATCAAGTTTCTTTCTCATTATGATTACCTCGCTTCTTATACTGAATTGACAGGAATTATATTCTTAACTTCCAGAAATTTTTCCACTCAAATGTAAAGATTGGAGCCTACTTGTTGCAGCACTCCAATCTTCATTATTTTACGCCAGTATTCGTTTCAAAGATATCAATAAGAAATGGCAACATTGCTTCCTGTTCCCTAACATATGATTGATAGCTAAATATTGCACCTGGTGCATCCAAATCATTTGCATTGCCAACGCATACAAAACCGTTACCTTCAATCCCTATGTAAGTAGTTATATGGTGCATCTTACCGCTGTCATTTTTTTCAATTAAATTCATAAGCGTCAGACCATCACCGATATCATATAGGTCGATTCGTTTCTTTGATTCCTTTTTCATTCTGTCAGACCTTCCCCTTTCACAAATGCAAGAATCTCTTCATAGGATCTGCTGCTATTTATAACCGCATCCATTAATTCTTCCTTACGCAGTTCATTACGCATTTTTACAAGCTCTGCAAGAGCATCCTTTTCTGCTTCATATCTGGCTTTGGCCTTTTCCAATGTCTCTTTCTGCTGTTCGATTTTTGCATCAAGCTTTTCTGTAGTTACTCTGGATTTATATTTTCTTGCCACTATGATTTCCTCCCGTTAATCTTAACCTTAAGAACTTTTGGATTCAGTTCATTGCTGATTTGTTCCGCTTTTCTTTTGATATAATTCGCATCAATACCAAATGCTTTGAGTATTATTTTCTGGTTTGCTGTTACAGCATGATCCAGGCGATAAACGCCATCCGCCTGCCGTATCATCTCTATTTTCTCAAGTTCCCTGATTGCTGCAGGTACATTCATAAAGTTTGGAGAACTGAGCAGTTTTTCTTCTTCATCCTTGAGCTTTGTATACATGCGATTTCTGATAATCAGGGCAACAAATGCAATCAACATTTTCCCTTCCAGCGCATCACCGGTATACACCCTCATACTTCTGTTGCCTAAAAATGTCTTATCCGCTTTGAATAACTTTTCAGAAACATCCCTGCTCTTATACAGTTCAAGAGCCTCTTTCGCCTTCATATTTTCCGAAGTAATAATACAGAAATAACCACACATTTTCAGTTCTTCTTCAATAACAGAGCTCTTTTCTATAGCACACACAAAGCACTGGTCTTCCTGACCCTCGTGGTAGTATTCCAGGCTGAAATACTTTTCATATGATTTATCAAGTACTACAGGTTGCCCCTCCAGTTTCTTAAAATAAGCAGCGAGCTTGTCTATTTTTTGTTCCAGTTGTTCCCTTTCAGCAGCTGCCTTGCTATAGCTGTAATAAATGTGCAGATATCTGTTTCTTTCATCCGATGGAAAGACAGTTCTTTCCACAGTAGTTCCATTTACACCAAAGCGTCTTATTGTATACTGCCTGCTATCTTCAAATGTACCCTTAACTTCTTTGACAGCATCGTTAACAAGGGCTTTCATGCCTTTTATCATGATTACAAAATCATAACCACATTTATCCATATATTTGATATTTTCACGGCTGAAATAACCGCGGTCGAGAATAAATCCTGCGTTCTTATATCCGTAAGCCTTGGCTTTATCAAGCATGCACTGAAGCTGTGATACATCCACAATACTTCCGGGATAATCCTCATAGAAGAGAGGCTCTCTGTTATTACAGTCATAAGCAATGGAATAATTAAAAATTGGCAGTCCCTTATCGTCCTTAGCATGACCGTATTCAACAAGTTCAATATCTCCAGCCTGACAATTCTTATTGGTAGAATCGTAAGATATATATATCTTGTCCTTATTCTTCTTTAATGCATTCCATTCATTCTGAAATTCTACAGAATCATCAATAGAAATCTGCCCGATAAACTCAGATACCGTTGAATCACTGTATATTTTATAGCCTGGTGTAAAAAGCGGATGATTATAAGCATAATCCGGATAATACTGTCCGGCATTATTCTCTGTTGTCAGATAGTAGCTTGCCAGGTCAAGAAATAAACCTGTCCCTTTGTCATTGTTATAAATGGAGGACACGATGTTTTCCACCATGCTTTCCATCATCAGTTTTTCTATAACCATAAAGGTTCCAATTCTTAGGCAGCTGCTCCGCTCATCCCGTCCCTCATCCGCAGGAAGCTGTGCGTCAGGAAAATATTTCATAAAGTTCGGATTAGGATACATCATGGTATCATCATCTTCACACTTTTTTCCTATCGTGGTTCTCTTGGGAATGTTATATTTCTTGTCCGGCTTATATACCCTGTCATACTCATAGTTAATGTATGTTACACCCTTTATGGTACGCTCAAAAATCTTTCCTTTTTTCGCAGGAATTTTAACCAAAAAATCATAATACATAATCGTTTCTCACTCAAATATTGAGTATGTATACCTACTCAATTATTATAACAAGAAATGGGCAGGAAATCAAGAAATTTCTTGATTTCCTGCCCGTTTTGAGCATTTATTTTTCGATTGAGTGTCAACTTCTACTGGAAGTTAAGATTATATGGCCAATAGAAATTCTTTTAAAAAAGGTACCATTGAATTATTACTGTTATCTCTCTTAAGCACTGAAGATTGTTATGGATATCAGATTACTCAGACAATAAAACAACAATCAGAGGGATTGATTACTGTAACAGAGGGCGCACTCTATCCAATTTTATATAAATTACTGGATAAAGGATATGTCAGCGATTATAAAAAGCCCGCTGGAAAGCGATTAATGAGAGTTTATT
>JALEZW010000050.1 GCA_022772675.1 Agathobacter sp.
CCATAGATCCTGGAACGTTCGACTCGCCAAAGAAGAGGTTCCAGGATCTCTTTCTTTTTTATTCTTTGGTGACAGTATATCGGTTAATTCTGTGACAGGCAACTAGGTTAGTTGTAAGTCAGGCTGAGAGGGGCGCAACAATATTTCCCTGAAACTTTTATGGAAAGCTTTCTTCCCATATAATCAGTTGCCACAACATTCTTTTTTAAATCTTTTTTCTTATTACTACGCTCAAAAACAAGATTTTTAGCACCTGTTATAGTTGGTTTTTGTTTTCTCCACGGATTATTCGGATTCGGATCTGTCGGATCCCAACCACGATACGGACTTGACGTATCAATTCTTATCGTTGTTGGTTTTCCCAGGGGTCCTGGATTCTTTCTATCGTATATTGTAACCTTTGTCCCTACTGGACAGTTATCATATATCCATTTTGCATCAGCTACATTTAATCTTACACATCCATGTGATGCCGCATTTCCTAACTGATTGTATGCATTATATGCTAACTGACCAGGATCTTGCGCACGATAAAACACCGAATGAAACAAAATTCCACCCGTTATACGCGTACAATATTGTCCATAAACGTTTCCCATCAGTGTGTGCCAGCGATACTTTGCGGGAGTAGAATACTTGCATAAAGACCTCTTTTTTTGAACGTATGCTACAATGCATTTGCGATTTTCAATACCACCAGTTTATTTTTCTGAAATGAGGATTCATATTGCCAATAAGGGCACGGTGCTGCAGAACTTCCAATTTCTAACGTAATTGATGGCAGATTCAGCATATACATTACATACTCCCGATACTGTCCTCCCGGTGTCTGTATTCCAGAATCCACAGCCTGTTTATATCCTGTTAGTTTCTGAGCAATCTGATACATCGTTTTTGTCCCTTTACTAATTCGACTACTGCTGCAGTCCCCGTAAATGATGTTTCCCATGGCATGGTAGTTTACCACGCCACATAATTTTTTTTGTTTTTTTAATTTTTGAGTGAGATCTGCTATTGCTTTTGTTTCTGGTTCGCTGAGTGATTTTGGACCAGAATATCCTTCTGCGCCTTTTGTTCCTCCAACTTTAAACTTCTTAGCCGGAAAATTACGGTTTAAATCCACGCCCCGACCATTTGCCTTCCATTTTGAAGATTTTGTCTGCGAAAGGGTCACACCATCCGGATTAGCCATAACAATATAATGAATTTTCATATTTTGCAAAGCCTTTGCCGGAACTACACCACCAATTGATTTATTATAATTACGCAAATAATACTGAATTTCTTTCATCATTACAGCCGAACAAATATATTCTCTGCCATGCAATGTACTAACTACCAAAAGTGATTTCTTTGACTTCGGATTTCCAATAGAAAAGTCATAGATTGAACGACCGTTAACAGATTTACCGATTTGTTCCATTTCACAATAATTGTTATACTGCGCCTTGAGTTCTTTCATGTCAGTTGTCATCTGTGTATAGCTGTATTTTTGTGAAGTAATATTTACTGCCTGCCGGTTATTCAAAACGATTGTCGCAGCTTTACCAGCTTTCTTGTCTCCGTTCAAGGGAACAACTTTATAACGATACTTTTTCCCATATTGAACGCCTTTATCCGTATAATTCGTACTTGAAACAGACTTTAGCAACTTATACCCGGAATTTTCTTTTTTACGATAGACTTTATATTTGACCGCACCCTTGCTTTTATTCCATTGAATCAATACCTTTTTATCTGATTGACATGTGGTACGTAAACCATTAACAGCCTTTGGAATTGGTTTTGGAACTTTCGGCTTTTGGGGCGTTGGTTTCTGCTCAGGCTGAGTTGGTTGTTCCGGTTGCTCTGGTGTTTCCGGCTGTTCAGGCGTTTCTGGTTGCTCTGGTATTTCTGATTCCTCGGTACTTCCAGGTATTTCCGGTGTGTCTGGCTGCTCCTCAAGTTCTGTTTCTTCCGGATTTTCGGTTTCCAAAGCTTCTATTTCTGTTGCATTAGTGATTTGTTCCGCATAAACAGGCTGCGCCTGTATTAAAATACATAACGCAGCCATAATTCCTATTCTCTGAATTATTTTAAATTTCATCTTTTGCCCTTTATTCATAATTAAAAATCAAAACTTCCCAAGATAATTGATCCATCAACTTTTCCGTTTGACTTATACCACGCTGAAATCTTGTGTCCACAATACTTATAAGATAATCCAACCCCTGGATCAAAACCCGACTCTGAAGTAACAAGTCTAATCGTTTTCGTCTGTCCTGGTTTTATCGTGACACTTCCGCCTTTCACCTTAAATGATGATTGTCCACCAGAATCTGATCCCATCCATCCTTTTGCACCTTTTATTACAGTTATATCTTTTTTACTTTTTGTATTCATTTGATATCCTCCTACTTTAACCCTATGATTTTTACCTATCTTATTTTATTTCAAATCAAATTTTCGATTGAGTATAAGCATCAGCGCCTTTTTCCTCACAAAGCCTTTATGTATTTATACTAAAACGTTTTGTTTTAAATGTCAATAAAACAATTGTTTTAATTATACTACTAATATCATATAAATAATATTGATTAGGGGGTGCCATGTCAGAAAAGGAAATTCCTTATCCTCACATAAGAGACCTGAGAGAAGATGCCGATTTATCCCAGGCAGACCTAGCCAAAATATTACATTGCTCTCAGGTTGCCTACTCTTATTACGAAATCGGAAGACGTGATATTCCAACAGAATCACTGATTACACTTGCCAAGTTTTATCACTGTTCTATTGATTACTTGCTTGGTCTTACAAACAATAAAAAACCCTATCCCTAAAGGTATAGCTTCCGTTAAGCAATATACCTTTTTATTTTGCAAAAACGGTTGCAATCCAAGATTACAACCGTTTTTACTCTATATTATATTGCAGGGAATATAAATATTCCTTTCATCCAGCGGAAATACCCTATCCGTCATACATACGATACCGCCGTTTGCCACCTCTTGAGAACTTTTCTCCAGTAATCCAAAGCTTTTAATTGCTTTTTTCTCAGGAAATGACGAACGTTTAATCTCAATCGGGTGTAATTTCCCCTCCCTCTCAATAACCAGATCAATTTCTTTCTGATTCATATCCCTGTAAAAAGTCATATTAACCTTTTGGGGAGAATATGTGTAGGTTCGTAAAAATTCTCCAACCACGTAATTTTCAAAATAGTGGCCATTCGCGGCCCCGTTCATTAGGGTATCGCGGCTGGTCCACATGGACAGGTAGGCGCACAATCCCAGTTTTTCTCTCTGCGACAGACTATACATTCTGAGAATACAGACACGCCCGGCCATGGATTCTCCTGCTTCTTTCAGCAGCTTCCTGCTCTCAGAACCTGTCAGCCAGAAAAGGCCACATTCATCCGTCTCATCACACATCATTTTAATAGTTTCAAACAGCTCCGGTGCCTTTTGCACTTCATCAATCAGAATTGGAGGCCGATAAATCTGAAAAAAAGCCTGGGATCATTTCGTGCCAGCTCACGGTCTCTTGATGAATCCATAGATACAATTGTCCTGTTATCTTTCTCTGCCAGTTTCTTCAGCATCGTGGATTTCCCAACCTGTCTTGCTCCCGTAACCATAACAGCTTTGAAAACAGAACTCATGCTCAAAAATTTTCTTTCCAGTTCTCGCGTGATATATTTCATAGGGTAACCGCCTTATTTTTAGTGTAATTTATAGTATACTGTAAATCACACTAAATTATACTCTCTCCAGGCGACTTTTTTCAAGCATTCCCGTCCCAGTCCCTTTATTTCTACACCTGCAGCACTGCGGCCGCATTCCTCAGTTCCTCCGTTGCCCGCCTCAGCTCTGCGGCCTGCTCCTCCGTCACATTCCCCGGCTTCGTGCGGGTCACAAGCTTCTTCACATAAGAAAGACTGGACTTAATCTGGTGCTTCGCACTGCTGTCAATGGTCCTCTTTTTCTCTTTGTATGCAGACTCAACCTGCCGGATGAGAGTTTCTGCGTCGCTTCTGGCATCCAGATAAGCCTTTCGCTGCCCATCCGTCGCCTCGTATTCTGCGGCCTCGCGGATTGCGCGGTCAATCTCCTCATCTGAGAGATTGGAGCTGGCAGTAATGGTAATCTCCTGATGACGGCCGGTACCGAGATCCTTTGCCGATACCTGAACAATTCCGTTGGCATCAATATCAAAGGTCACTTCTATCTGCGGAACTCCTGCAGGAGCTGCCTTGATGCCGCGCAGCTGGAAACGTCCCAATAACTTATTATCTTTCGCAAACTGCCGCTCCCCCTGCAGTACCTTGATATCAACTGAAGTCTGGAAATTGGATGCAGTAGAAAATACTTTGCTGAAACGGGTGGGAATTGTCGTATTCCTTTCAATCAGCTTTGTGGAAATACCGCCCACAGTTTCAATGGAGAGGGAAAGAGGCGTGACATCCATCAGAATAATCTCTGCTGCCTGTGAACCTGCCATCAGTGCGCCGCCCAGTTTTCCGCCCTGAACTGCTGCCCCCAGCGCCACACACTCATCCGGGTTCAGATTACGGGAAGGTTCTTTTCCCGTCAGCCGCCGGACCTCCTCATATACTGCCGGAACACGGGTGGAGCCTCCTACAAGAAGCACCATTCCCAGCTCTGCAGCCGTAATTCCCGCATCGCTTAATGCCTGCTGCACCGGCCCGGCTGTCCGTTCAATCAGATCCTGCGTCAGTTCCTCAAATTTCGCCCTTGTGAGTGTCATTTCCATATGCTTCGGCTCACCTTTTACCGTGGTGATAAAGGGAAGATTGATGCTCGTGGTAGAGGAAGAGGACAATACCTTTTTTGCCTTCTCTGCCTCCTCCCTTACCCGCTGCATAGCTGTCGCATCCTTGCGCAGATCAATCCGCTCTGTACGCTGGAATTCACTCACCAGATAATCCGTAATACGGGCATCAAAATCATCTCCACCCAGGTGGTTATCCCCGGCAGTCGCCAGCACCTCGATTAAATTATCTCCAATCTCAATCACTGATACATCAAAGGTTCCGCCACCCAGATCGTAAACAAGAATTTTCTGTGGCTCCCCATGATCCAGACCATAGGCAAGTGCCGCCGAGGTGGGCTCATTGATAATACGCAGCACATTCAGTCCCGCAATCCTTCCGGCATCCTTAGTGGCCTGCCGCTGGGAATCGCTGAAATATGCCGGTACTGTAATGACGGCATCCGTCACCGTTTCCCCCAGATAATCCTCTGCATCCTTTTTCAGCTTTCGAAGAATCATTGCAGAAATTTCCTGCGGTGTATATTGCCTGCCGTCAATCTTCGCCCGAAAATTGCTCCCCATCTCCCGCTTGATGGAAAAAAAGGTACGGTTGACATTCACCGCTGCCTGCCGTCTTGCCGCATCGCCAACGAGACGCTCCCCATCCTTTGTAAAAGCTACCACAGACGGGGTCGTTCGTGACCCTTCTGCATTTGTGATCACAACCGGCTGATCATTTTCCAAAACCGCAACACAGCTGTTTGTCGTTCCTAAATCTATTCCAATTACCTTTCCCATGGAATGTTCCTCCGTCTTATTCATGATACTATGAGGTTTTTCCTCAATTCGATATGCAAATCCCTTTATCTCTTTTCCGCTTCCACATATCTATATAAAATAACTTTATGACTAGAGAAATCCATAGTCAAGGCATTCGCCTTATATTTCATACAATGTTTATGATTTTCAATTTTTGTTTACGATTACGAATTTACGTGTCCTCACAAATCCTTTTGGTATACCACATCTCCATGGTACATCAAAAACCGGAGCACTACTAATTTTTTCAGTGCCCCATGCCCTCTTTTCCTGTTTCCTGCCACGACTGCGATATTTGCATCCTCTGATTCGCTTCTTCTGTTAAATGTAAAAAGAGTTGAATTGTGATACTCCAAAACCTCAGTATCAATTCCAAGATAATCCGACAGCTCCATGCGCTGCCCTATTCGAAGAATCTGCCCCTGTGCAACTGCTACTCCTCCATCGATTTCTTTCTGGCTGCCCGGAATGACAATTCCGTCACAGAGTATAATCATTTCAGCGTCCATTCACCATCCTCCTACAAAAAAAGAGCTCTCCTAAAGAAAGCTCCCTTGCTCATAATCAATCATCGATATCCAATCAAATTGCTATGAATAGTTGTATTTATATCAGATGGCAGTGGCAATGTCAATAATACCATATTACCATTTTAGTACCCATAAATTGTATAAATCTCATCCGTATAAACTCCCGGCTCCTTATAGACAATCAACGGTTTTTCTACTGTAAGCCTGGATTTTCCACCTCGAAGACCTTCAATCAAAACCATATTTGGCTCTTTATCCACAAAGGGATACACCAGCTGCATCCGTTTGGGCTCAATATGGTACGCAACCATTTTGCTGAAAATTTCTGCCAGCCGAAAGGGACGGTGCACCATGTAAAACCGTCCACCGGGCTTTAACAGTTTTGCCGATTCTCTTAAAATATCGTCCAAATCACAGAGAATTTCATGCCGCGCAATTGCTTTCGCATCGGCATTATTTTTGATACCATGCTGTCCGATCATATATGGCGGATTTGTTGTAACAACATCAAAAGAAGAAGCTCCAAAACGCTCGGATGCATACTTAATATCACCGGTTACAATATCAATTTTATCTTCCAGATGATTGTAAGCAACACTCCGTGCTGCCATATCCGCGCTCTCCGGCTGAATCTCCAGACCGGTAAAGTGTTCCCCTTCTGTCTTTGCCTCAAGGAGAATCGGAATAATTCCCGTGCCTGTTCCCAGGTCCAGTGCGCACTCTCCCTTTTTTACCTTTGCAAAACCGGAAAGCAGTACTGCATCCATTCCAAAGCAGAATCTGCCCGGATCCTGAATGATCTTATAGCCATTTCTATGAAGTTCGTCCAGTCTTTCATGACTGTGAATGGTCACTCCTGCTTCCATCCTGATCATTTCTCCTGTCATAGCGGCGGTGTCTGTTCCGTCCCCTGCTGTACTCCCGGCCACCGTTTTCTGAACGGTAATTCGGCTCTGAACTGTCTTCCGCTGCATTCTCGGACCGGTTATCACGATAATTTCTGTTTCCTTTGTAACCTTTATCTCTGAAACGGTTTTTACTCCGGTAATCTCTGTCTCCGCTATTCCGGTTACCCCGGTATCCCCGATTATCACGCCGGTCGGACTTTTCCGGATTCTCTACAGTCCCCTGAAAATCAGAGCCATCTGAATTCTCCCAACTCGTCTGACTATTATTCAGATTCTCTGATGCATCCCGTCTGCCCCGGTTATCACGGTGGTTCCGGTTGTCGTGCTTTGGCTTGTCCTCCTCAATGCTTCCACTGTCCTCAAGACCCTCAAGTTCTTTTAACTCTTCCTCTGTTACATGGACATCCTTCCGGCGACGTGGTGTAAAGGTAAGGTCATCTACCGAATACTCCTGCAGTTCCTTCTCCTCTCCGGTATCCACTATCACCTTCACATTCTGGCGCAATACGTTAACAGCGGATACCTCTCCACGCATTCCGGACGGTGTCGTAACTGTATCTCCCACCGATGGAAGACGGCTGTTTAAATACTCGTAAGTCTCCTCCTCATTTTTCAGGCAGCACATCAATCGCCCGCACACACCGGAAATTTTCGTAGGATTTAAGGATAAATTCTGCTCCTTCGCCATCTTGATGGAAACCGGAACAAAATCATTCAAATAGGATTTACAGCAGAGCACACGCCCGCAGATTCCAATTCCACCCAGTATTTTTGTCTCATCCCGGACACCAATCTGGCGCAGCTCGATTCTGGTACGGAAAACAGAGGCAAGATCCTTGACCAGTTCCCGGAAATCAACACGTCCGTCTGCGGTAAAATAAAATAAAAGCTTATTATTGTCAAAGGTATATTCCGCGGAAACCAGCTTCATATCCAGTCCATGTTTTGCAATCTTCTCTTTACAGATTACAAAGGCTTCCGCCTCTTTCTCCTTATTCTTTTCCATTATCTTCTCATCCTCATCGGTGGCAATACGGATGACCGGTTTTAATGGCTGGATAACCTTATCATCCTCCACTTCCTTCGGTGGAATCAGAACCGTTCCCATTTCCACACCGCGGGCTGTCTCCACAATGACATGCATGGGAACTTCCAGCTCATAATCCAGCGGATCAAAGTAATAAATCTTTCCTGCCTGCTGGAATCGTACTCCTACAACTTTTATCATTTTAATTCTCCTTAATTGTCAAAAGCAGCAGTTCAACTACAAGATCAAAATTGACATTTGCCGATATTCTTATCTTTGCGGTCTCCAACGCTTTTAGTATGGTCTCAATCCCCTGATAAGAATGCCTTGCTGCCTGTTTTTTTATGTCATAGACCTCATCTTTAAAAATCAGTCCATTCGCATCGTTGGTGGCTTTCATATATAAAACGTCCCTGAACCAGATCATCATAAGGTCAAAATAATCATTTACGGTAAGCTTATACTCTGCAATCTGTTTCACTGCTTCCGTCATCTCATATAAATCAATATCCTTAAGCCGTTTCATCAGTTGCAATACCGAAGCCTTAAGCTCTCCAAACTGTTCCGAAGATGCGAGTTCAATCGCCTTCCCCACATTTCCCTGGGAAAAAGCGGCACATACGTCTGCCTGATAATCCGGAATCTGATAATTTTTCATCAGAAAATTCTTAATCACATCGGCCTTGACCGATTTCAGATTCAGCCTAATACATCGGGACAAAATTGTGGGCAGAAAGCTGTCGGCATTTGTCGTAAGCAAAATAATGACGGCATATGCGGGCGGTTCCTCAATGGTCTTAAGCAATGCATTCTCTGCCTGCGGATTCATTTTCTCCGCCTCATCCACAATATATACCTTATAGCGGCTGCTATAGGGTTTTATCACAATATCATTATTAATCTGCTTCCGAATATCATCGACCTTGATAACATTGGGTTTCTCATGGGTTACATAAATAATATCCGGCTGGTTGTGGTCCATTGCCTGTTTACAGGAATGACAGGAAAGACACGGCTTCGTTCCCTCACCCTCGCACTGCAGTGCCATGGCAAATGCCTCCGCAAGCATCATCTTGCCGGAACCGTCCGGTCCATTAAATATATACGCATGGCTGACTTTATCGAGGGCAATTGCATTCTTTAAATGTTCAGTAATCTGTTCGTGTCCAATAATATCTGAAAATCCAGCCATAACTGTCCTCCTTTCATCTCACATAGGGATTCCAAAATATCTGTTCCTTCTTTTACTGCCATAATGATCCCGCTGCATCAGCAGCTCAAATCAGGTCAGAATATCTAACAATAATCCCTTAATTTCCCCAATCCGTTCCAGAATGGAAATATGATCCTTCTCATCCTCCACCAGCTCGCTGGCCAGTTCATCCAGATTCTGGTCTATCAGCCGGATGATTCCATATACACGGTGCCGCCCTTTTCGGTCCAGAAAATTTTCCCTGGAAAAGCGGTGGGAACGATACACCACCTCGTTCAGAAAATCCTTTATGAGACCGCGGTACCTTTTCATATCGCGAATGTCCATATGCTCTGCCAGTCTGTTTCCCTGCGCAGTAATATCATTTAACAGCTCATCCACCTTCGCCTGCAGATCTGCATCGGTTATCGCGCTGGCAAGCGTAAACTTGAATGATCCGTCTCCCTCTACCGCCTTTGCGGTTTCCGGTACCTGATTCACTTCCGTGGTTCCATTGATTTTAATACCCATGTCATCCTCCATCCCGCCGGATGCAATATCAGAGTTATTCCATCTTCTGCCTGATATATTCCGTCACCTGACGAATTGTCTCTCCAAGCTGAGTGTTCACAAATCGTTTCCCGATTCCGGCCTCTTTCAGTTTCTCCTCTGAGAAATCCGAAGCATCGGCAAGAAACCGTCTGCACATCTCCTCGTACTGGGGGTTCTCCTGCTGCCGCTCCCGCTCGATGGCACGAAGCAGCCGCTCTCCATCCTCCACCTCTATATAAATCGGCACAACCCTGTCTTTTCCGAAGTACTTTTGTATTCTAACACAGCCCTCAAGAGTAACAATATACAGATAACAGCTATCCTCTAAATCAATCTGCCCGTCATCCACGGTAAAATATTTCCAGATACCGTAAACCGTATTGTAAGCCCGCAGTTCGATAATCTTTCCCCCGGCCTCCAGCTCCCCCACGGTCTCTTCACTGCAGAAATGATATTCTCTGCCATCCTTTTCGCCCATGCGGACAGGACGGGTGGTGTAGGGAATGATCGGCTTAAGCGAAAGCTCGTTTTCCTCCATGATCTGTCTGTAGATACTGTCTTTGCCCGAGGAACTTTTTCCCATGATGCAGAATATTTTTCCCATATTATAAAAATTCCTTTTCCATTACACAGTGATGCTTCTTTTCACTGTCATTTTTATGATAGCTGATTCCCACCAGCAGAACCTCACCAGAATAGCCTTTCAGACATTCCGGATAATTTCTGCTTTTTATCTGATGGATTGCCGTCTGTACTTTATCATCCCATTTCAGTTCAACGATAAGTGCCGGAAGATCCGTATTTCTATAGGGTACAAAAACCAGATCTGCAAAGCCTTTCCCGGCAGGCATTTCACGGTACACCCCATAATTTTTCCTTGCAGCATAATAAGCAATGGAAACAACGCAGGCCAGAGAATTTTCATCATTATATTTTAGAATGGAAGTATTCTCATCATGTGCCTGTTCCAGCAGTTCCGCAACCTTCTCTACCTGGCCATCCAGAGTTGCCTCCAACAGCTCACCCGACTGCCGGATGGCCTTCATCACATTTTCCCAGCCGCCGTCTTCTATGGAATTGATAAATTCCTGTGCCACCTCACTATTGGGAATCCTGACTTTTTTCGTATAAAAATCGTAGGTTAAATATCCCAGATGAATAAGCAGTGTCAGGATATCATCTGCGCTGTTAAAAGTTGTCATATCATTTTGGAATTTGGTAGTGTTGATTTCAATTTCCTCACCGGCAATCAGCCGTGTGATTTTATCTTTCAAGCCATCAAAATTCATCGCGATATAGACACGCAGTGCCTCATAGGTCTCCGTGGATGTCCAGTAACTGTCGTAATCGTGTCCTGTCATGGACATTACCACGGAACGGGGATTGTAAATTGAAATCCCCTTCAGATTATATCCATTATACCATCGCTTTGTCTCTTCAAAAGACATATCATACTTTTCACAGAGTTCTTTCACTTCTTTTTCTGTAAAGCCTGTAAATTCAGCATATTCACGGGGATTTGTCATGGAAATCTCCGTGAAAATATTGAGGGCCGAATGCTCACCGTATTTCTTAATCGGCAGAATTCCGGTCATATAGGCCAGTGCCACATAACTTTTATCCTTCAAAAGATTCCGCAAAAAATCCAGATATTTTGTCTGAGCTTTCGAATCATTTTTATGAATTCTGAAAATGCAGTCCCATTCGTCAATAATAAAAATAAAAGGAATTTCTTTCTCTGCAAAAACCTCATCAAGAACCGCAAATAAGTTATTCCAGTCAAAACAATCCACATCGGAAAATGCTTTTTTCAGTTCATGCAGGAGTCTACGGGAAATATAGTCAATCATTTCATCCATGGATTTTGTACGATCCAGAAAATCCACCATGTTGATATGAATCACATTGTATTGATTCAAATGCTTTTCAAAACTGTCTGACTGGGCGATTTTCAAATCGGCAAAGAGTTCCCGGGAATCACATCCTCTGCTGTAATAGGCTGTAAGCATATTGGCAGCCATTGACTTTCCAAATCTTCTTGGGCGGCTGACACAGATAAATTTCTGTTCTGTATAAATAACTCTATTTGTTTGTTCAAGCATTAAAGATTTATCAATATATATCTCAGAATTCAATGCCTGTTTAAATGCAATATTATTCGGATTAAGATAGATTCCCATACTCACACCTCGATCTGACTACATTATAATATATTCACCGTTTTTTCACAACGTTTATCCTCTTATCCTCCGTAATTCCCTGCACATCCAGTCCCATGTCCAGACATTTCTGAATCGTCTCTACGATTCTTCCATCAATCTTCTCCCCCGGCACCAGAACCGGAATCCCCGGCGGATAGAGAGATACCGTATCCGCGGAGACCTGCCCGGCAGTTTTCCTAAAGGGCATCAGCCCATGTGCCGCCTCTTCTGCTTCATAGATTTCCATCACATGCTCCGGCTGCCTGTATATTTCCCGCGGAGAAACGGTTCCTGTCCCCCCTTTGTTCTGTCCCATCCTCTCTCCGGAAAGAAGCTGTCTGTCAATCTCATGCAGGGCTGCTGAAAGCCGGTCAAATCCCTCCTGCCTGTCCATAATAGAAGTCATTGCAAGAGCATAATTTCCACTGGCCATCTCCAGCTCCAGGTGATACTCCTGCCGCAGCCTTTCCTGCAGCTTTTGACCACTCATCCCGCAACGGCTGACAATCGGAATCTTTCCCGGATCAAAAGCCCATGCCTCATGCTCCCTGAAATCTCCCGGGCCAAGAATCTTGAAATTTCTTATATCATCCGTTTCTTTTCGAAATGCACCCAGCATATCTGCATATTGGTCAAACAGCTGAGTTCCCTGTTTCCGAATCATTTCAAGACTCTTTTCAATCCCTGCCATCAAAATATAAGAGGGAGAACTGGTTTCATAAATATCCAGATATTTTTCCACCATGCCCCTGTCAATCCGGTCCGAACACAGATGAAGCAATGCCGTCTGGGTAAATGCCGGCATTGTCTTATGAACACTCATGATCACCGCATCTGCCCCCAGCTTCACCCCATTCTCCGGAAAAGCCGGATGAAATCCCAGATGTGCCCCATGTGCCTCATCCACGATAAGGGGAATGTCCCTTCTGTGAACCACTTCCGCAATTCCCGCAATATCTGAAACCACACCGTCATACGTGGGAGAGGTGATCACAACTGCCCGGATTTCTGGATTTTCACTTAACTTATCCTCCACCTGCGCCGGAGTGATCTGTCCCTGGATTCCCCAGCGGGTATCTAACGGATAGAGATACTCTGCACGAAGCTGCCTTAAATAGATGGCATGATAAACCGCTTTATGGCTGTTTCGCGCGGCAAGAATTTTGCTTCCACGGGGCACTGCAGCAGAAATCGCTGCAAGAATCCCACAGGTACTGCCATTTACCAGATAGTAAGCATTTTTTGAGCCATACAGCTGTGCTGCCCGTTCCTGTTCTTCTTTTAAAACGTTCTCAGCATGATGCAGATTGTCAAAGCCATCGATTTCGGTGATATCCATGGAATAGGGATTGGGAAAATCCAATTTTGCCCGCTTGTGTCCCGGCATATGAAATGGATAGATGTCTGATTGTGCCAGTTCCTGCAGTTGTTCTGTCAGCATATCCCCTCTCCTGTTCCTATTTTTTATCAGATAATGCGAATGTTAAAAGTACTTTTGTCTAACTCAGGAATCTTCCCAGCTCCGGCATCCAGTCGTCAAAAAAGATTTCATTTTTGCACAGGCTTCTCCAGATTGGTCTCACAAATTCCAAAATCAGCCCCAGCGCATCCTCCCATTTTACCATCTCGATGTCATGGCTCCGCAAATACTTCTCCCAGCGCTTTCGCATATAGGTATAGGTCCGGTATCCTTCCAGCTGTTTTAGCCGCTGCTCCCTTTTCATTTTCGGCGAAGACTGTGTCAAAGTGGTCAATTCTTCCAGTACATATCTGCCGCTCAACGATTGTGTCTTCAGCAAACGATACGCATCATAGTAACTTCCCATGCTTCCGATCAGCTCCAGCTTATCCATGATGGCAAATAAATCATAGCTCAGCTCACTTTCCGGAGAATATACCAGGTAGGTAATGGTTTTTCCACCGATTGCCAAAAGTTCTGCCTCGCGCCTGCCCGGAATCTGCGTGACTGCACCAAAGCTGTAAAGTTCCAGCGTAACCGGAACTTTCATATCCCGATAGTTGGCAGTCATGTTAAGTGCCACACCTCCCGGCAGTCCGGATACGCTTCCCTGCCAGTCAATTTTCTGAGAATTTTCCCTGCCGAAGACTTCTGCACAAATATGCTCTCCCAAGGCAAGGGAAAGCCTCTGTCCCGGTTCCAGTTTATCCGGTGGAATTTTCCGCTCACTTTGCTGATAATAAAACCGGATATGCTTTTTTTCCCGTTCTCGGTATGCATCAATTCCAAGCAGTGGAAGCGTCATAAGCCACAGTACTTCCTGGTATGCGGATTTACTGATACGCAGCATCATATCCTCCACAGCATATCCCCATAACAGATCCGCAAAGGGAATACCCAGTTCCTCACTCCGTTCTTTCAGTTCCACTGCCTCACAAACGCCAACCTTCATTACAGCCACACTCCGATCAGACTCTGCACACGTCCTGTCACTTTTCGCGCCCTGGCATATTCCATCAGCATGGAAATATCCTTATCCCGGTCGCGGATATATGCCTGAACAGCATCCCGGAATACCGCATGATCCAGTTTTGCTTCATATTTCAGACAGTCACAAATCATACGCTCCTTATCATAAATCTGAAACGTCAGACCATTCAGTTCAATGGTTGTGGAACCAAGCTCCAGTGCCTCCGGCTCTGTATAATACGGAATCACCTTGGGATAATCCATCTTGAACCGTGACTTGGAGGTGTTTTTATCCACCGCCAGATGCCAGCCATAGGGTTTTTCTTTCATATATCCATATGCATACAGCGCACTCTCCATGCAGAGACGGGCATCCGGAAAAAGACGAGCAATCAGCTCATCCTCTGTAAAACGGTCAATACGGTCGGTATAATACCCGTTTTTGATTCTCACAAGGGAGCCATCCTCCACAAAGGCAAGAATCTTCCGGTAATCCACATCAAGCTCTGCGAATTCCTCCTTTTTTACAATCCCGCCCTTTTTATCAATGAATGCACGCAGCATATCCAGTGTTTCTTCTGATGATTTTGTCTTTTTGTTATTCGTCGACATTTTCCGCTCCATAAAAATTATAGTGGTATTTCAAAACATATTTTACGCTTTTTGCGGAATTATGTCAATGATGTGTAATCTGGCACCGATTATTTGTTTTCCTTCGCCCGTTCGTCCCAGCAGGTGCAGTCATCCCGTCATATGACTGCGAAGGTAAAAGGCACTGTCATCCGGCTTAACGAGCTGCCGTTGTTTTTCCCTCCTCTATCCCTTCTGTACTTTCCGGCAAAAAGATAATCTTAATCGTATAGAAAATAATCTTCAAATCAAACAGCATTGAACGTTGGGTAATATATAATAAATCCAGCTTCAGTTTATCTTCCGGTGTGGTATTATATTTACCATACACCTGAGCATATCCCGTCAGTCCTGCTTTCACCTTTAAACGCATACTAAACTCCGGAACATCCTTCATATATTCCTCTGCGATTTCCGGTCTTTCCGGACGTGGACCAACGATTGACATATCCCCCTTTAAAATATTCCATAACTGCGGCAGTTCATCAATTCTAAGAGCACGAATCACCTTTCCGACCGGGGTGATTCTGTCATCATTCTGGGATGCCAGTCTGGCACCTTCCTTTTCCGCATTCAGGATCATACTTCTGAACTTGTAAATCCAAAACCTCTTACCATTCTGTGTTAATCTTTCCTGCTTAAAAAATACCGGCCCGCCATCACATAATTTGATAGCAATTGCAACAACAGCAAATACTGGAGATAAAATCAGAATACAAAATAATGATACCATAATATCAAATAATCTCTTCACAAAAGGGTAGTACCATGCCACCGGAGTTTTTCTGTTCCGAATATATGGAGTATCAAATGAATGAGAAATATCATATCCCATCGTCAATAATTCTTCAATGCCAATTGAAACATGAATATCTTTTCCTATTTTGTCACAATACAAAACAATTTGATTTCTTATTTCCGGATTTACATTACATAAATACACATCATCGCACTGGGTAAGCGCTTCACATATTTTAGAAAAATCTGCATCATCCGACATACAAACTGTTATCTTATAGTGATACTTTTTCATTTCCATTTTATGTATCAGCAATCGATATTCTTCATCCCCATAAATAATAGCAACACAGACTTTTTCCGAATATCTTGCATATAATTTATTGCAAACAAAAATCACAATGGAAATAATAAATATCTGAACAATAAAGATCTGTAGAAATAGCAAAATCCGCATTCTAAAAATATCATGAAACCATATAAACGCAGCTCCATAAAGGCAAAAATCCGCAATTCCAAATGAGAGCATTTGCGAAAAAACAAGCTCCGGCATACGATAGTGCCCGATCTTCTGAGCATTATACATTTTTTCGAAAAACCAATATGTAAGTGAAAAAATTATACCGACCACAAGCAAAGTTCTTGTTCCGTCAAAATCCTTCTGCCAGTATGGACCGACATTTCGATACCACAAATATACAGCGGTTAAAAACGCCAGCATAATTGCCAATACTTCGTATATTAATTTAACAAAGGCCTTTTTTCGTTTGTTATCCATTCTTCAACCTCTTTTTTTGCATTGTGCTCCTTTTGTTACTATCTTGCAATAATTTTATTCAGATAAAGATCGGAAAGAGTCTTTTCTAGGAACCACTCCTGTATCTGCAAAACAAATACTTCCCGTACCTCCCGGTTGGGAATCACCAGCTTATAGACACCGCCGGATGTTCTTCCGGTCTGGGTCAGATACCCTGTCGTAAAAAGCACGCTCCATAGATTCATAATACTGGAATCCAGTTCATCATAGGTCAAGTCCAGACGGATTGCTTTTTCAATTGATTCTCCCGCAATCAATCTCTCAATCTCATCCTGTGTTGTTTTGTCGGCCTTATTAATAAACCGTTTCACCAGGTCATTTCCACTGGTGTTGATCCAAAAGGCATCCTGTCAGGACGGCAAACTTCAGGAACTCATTGGTTTTCAGCACCTGTCCGAATAAACCACGGATTAGCGGTACCATTTCCCGGTAGTAATTATGCTGGAACGCCTTATCCAGCGGAACATCATATTCGTCAATCAGAAGGATGACTTTCTCGTTATAATATTGATACAATAGAGAAGAGAGCATTCGCAGACTATCCCGAATATCGTCAGCTGTATCTTTCTCTTGCAGAATTCTGAGCAGCAACTGCTTATCATCATCGGCAATCTTTTCACTGTTAAACAACATTCTGAAGCGGGATGCCTCTGCCCTGATAATTCTCCGTAGTGCTCCACAGGCTTCCTCAAAATTCAATCCATCCACACCTTTTAGAGAAATGAAGATAACCGGATACTTCCCCATGTACTTTTCACACAAAGCAGTCTCCTGCGAGATGGCAAGCCCATCAAATAAGCTCTTATTCGCTCCAATCTCAAAAAAGTTTTTCAGCATACTCATGTTGAGTGTCTTTCCGAAACGGCGTGGACGGGTGAAAAGATTGACCTCACCCCAATTATTTAACAAATCACGGATGAGGCCAGTTTTATCTATATTCTGCTTTCCCGTTTTAGCGCAGATTGAATACAGGATATCTCCAGGCTTGCTGAAGGATACCAGTTTTCCAAGTTGTTTCAGATTATATTTTTTGCCGTTGTAAATGTAGTACTACTTATTGTCTTTTAACATGCCAATTACGTCCAGACCTTCTGCCAGAATATTTGCGATAAACGGTTCATTGGTAAACCATGTGTCCATGAGAGCATAACTTGCTTTGATTCCTGCATTCAGTGCATTACGAATAAGCTGGGCGCACGGGTCTGACCCGTGCATGCGGTGGTCTTATCACGCAGAACGTTTGTCGTCCAACTCATGGACTTCCTTTACAGTCAACTCAGTAAATGCAGCAATCTTGTCATAACTCAGTGTTCCATCTTCAAGCATCAAACGAGCTATACGGACTGCCTTCATCCTCTCAGCTTCCCGCGCAGCTTCATTTCTCATATCTTCCATTGCCTTGCACATAATCGCCACTCCTTTCTCTTCTTCCTTGAAATAGTGTACTCTGTCAGCCAGCACTTCATAATACATGTCCCTTGCATTTATGCAGGAAAAGTCATGCATCAACTTTCCTAGTGCTGTCCCGTCTTTAATCTGGGAATTCACATATATAATATGATATGAGGGTCAAAAGGTATTTTGCCCCTCATTTGATACACGAATTGCTCCGTTGCTACGCAACTCCCGCAATTCTACACACATTCGGAATCCGTTGATTTTCCAAGGAAAATCACTACTTCCTCATGTGTGAGCGGGTCAACAAGTCA
>JALEZW010000048.1 GCA_022772675.1 Agathobacter sp.
CAGTGGAAGCACACTTTCCCCTCGTCTTGCCGCCATCTCGGTCCCTGCCATATAGACTGCCGCAAACCGGAGTACTGATTTCCTGTCCATTTTCGACGGATCCAGATTCACCTGTTTTAAGGCATCCCGCAGAGAGCGGTCCCCACACTGGATGCCATCCTCAATTGTATATCCATTCTTTTTCATCTGCCTTGCCATGGGCTCCAGCCTATCATAATAGTCACTGATCATTTGTGCAGTTGTCTCATATCCTTCCGAAAACTTCCCGGATTTAATAATATTCACGAACTGCTCCTCCATGTGTTTGACTTCTCTTAAGTTTTTTTCTACATCTACTTCCTTTTCTCCTGCCATGTATATTCTCCTTTATTATACCATTCCTACTGCTGCCCAAGCCACTTTAAGAATTCTTCTGTGGTCATGGTAAATGCTACCTCTACCCTGGAATCCTTCCGGACAACAAATTCGCTCAGTCCATACTCCTGTCCATTGTCTGCCCAGTCATAGGTATATCCCAGTCTGGTCCAGGGGTAAGCACTGTCAAAATAGGACCAGATAATCTGATCATCAAACCACTGGGTGTACCACTTGTCAAAATCTGTTTCCGGAGTCTGCCCGGAACGGGTATTGGTCATGGGAGCAGTAATATCTGTTACATAAGCCGGTCTTATGACATCCTTTGGATCTGCCCAGAATGCCGTAAATGTGGTATTGCCCTTTCCTGCCGGAAGTCCGATTAACTGTTCCAGGCGAAGCGTCGGATTTGCTTCCAGTTCCTTTTTATGCCCCTGATACCATTTCACCATTTCCTTATCCGTAAAGGTCCAGACCTCGCCCCATTTGGTGGTCACTTCTCCCCCTTCCGGATAGCTGGATGGATATTTGTGCCAGGTTAAAAGCAGAATCTTATCCCCTGTCTCATTCCAGGTTACCATGTCACTGTTCTTATCAATGGTAACCAGCGGACAAATCTCATCCAGGTCTGCAAAAACAGCATCCTTTACCGCATCATCGTATAATTTCTTTAACGCCTGCGGATCCGTCTGCTCGTATCTGCCACTCAGAGTATAGGAAACCGAATTTCCACCCTGGTTTAGCTCATAAGGAGCAAAGCAGACCACGACTTTCCCGCTCTTTTCCATGTAGAAATTGAAATTGGAGGCAGTCTTGTCCTTAAGAGCTGAGGCATCCAGACCTGCCGCTTTGATTTTCTTTGTGAGAGAAGTCTTGATTTTATCCAGCGAGGTGGTCTTCGTCAGGGATGTAAGTTTCGTGATACGCTTTCCGGTCTTTACGTTAAAGGTGTACCCGGAAACGGTCTTATTGGAAACGCCGCCTGCATACCAGACACTTTCCGTCTGGATGCTTACCACCTCATCGGAGAGATATCTCAGCTTCTGAACCACATAATCCTGATAGGTGTCATTTTCCTTCCGGTTTTTGCAGTCTGAATTTGCCGCCTCGGCTGTAGCAGACTTCTTCATAAAACTGTCGCTGTACTTTTTTAACTGGTTGTTAATGGACTTCACCCCATCCCCGGAACCATTTAAAACAACGCGCTTATAGTAATTTTTTACAGTGATGGTACTCTTCTTCCCCTTATAGGTTTTATTGGCCTTTTCTGTTTTGTATGTGTAAGCTTCCGCTGCCTGCAGCTGCATCCGGGTATCGGTCAATGCCGGTGTCTCACTTCTTAATACTTCCGGTACATAGGCAAAAGCGGAAAGCGTCAGCATTCCTGTCAGCAATGCAATCAGTGGTTTCTTCAAATATTTCATATCTCTGTCCTCCATCAGTAATTTGGTTTTACTTAAATTCCCATAACAGGTTCCTCATTTTCCAGTTTTTTCTCTTCTTTCACAATGGTTTCCAGCCCCTTATCCTTGACTTCCAGTGCATCCGGAACCCTTATCACATTGATATCCTTTATCTTTCCTGCCTCATTTAATTTACAGTCCATATGGCAGTTATTCTTCCATCTTCCACTTAGAAGTGTATCCGCTGCTGCGGCGATTTCCTTACTCATCATAACGCCTATGTTCAATTCTTCCACGGTCTTACCTGCTCTATCCCTGACTGCCTGGATTGAACCGGACAGTTCATCGGTTCCCACATATTCCTTTTGGGCACATTCCTGCGCCATCTTTTTTACAGCATTACAAATCAGGCTGTTTTTTGCATTTTCTTTGGCATGCTTTGCTGCTTTCTGATAATCCTTCCCTTCAACTGCCACATGCAGCCGATACTCTGATTGTACCTCTTTATATCTTGCCCTTGCCGCCTCTGAAAAATAATCCGGCTGGTAATCCCTGTTATCAACAATATTTAACAGCTGCTCTCTCATATTAATAATCGGTATCTTGTCTGACATAATCTTATCGGCTTCTTTAGAATCCGGATTTTTCAAAAATACCTGTTCTTCTTTCTCAGATAAAATGGTATTTCCCATGGGAGCATTTGTATCTATGGCATGCTTAAAACTATCGTCAACACTGTTCCCTGCCACACGTTGCTCCTGAAACGTCTCATACTCTTTCACAGCATCTTTTACTTCCTCCATAAGGGCCGGATTCTTTGCCACTTCTTCCGGTGAAAGCTTCCATATATCCACGGGATCATCCAGCGCACTCAGATTTGATGCCAAAATTCCCATACAGGCAGTCAGCGGATCCAGCTTTGTGCCATCCTGGAATACCCATTCCTTTGGCATCTTTTCAATCGCTCTGTCTCCAAAAAATAACTTTTTCCACCTGTCCTGTACCCGATTGCTATTGGTAAGAAATTCCTTGTCATATTTAAGCCGGTCTTTTGTCTCAACCTTATCCAGTGCAGCCGGTCTGATTTCCTGCATCTTTTTCTGAAAATCTGCATCCAGGCTGGCAGAGATTTCCTTTGCTTTCCCTTCTACCTCCTTCATCTGCTGGTGGTACCGGTCTTTCGA
>JALEZW010000069.1 GCA_022772675.1 Agathobacter sp.
AGAAGTATGCCCCAAGGGGCGGTATTGCAATTGAAGCAAGAAAAGAGTATAGTGTAACCATCAAGTCTATGCATGATACTTTGTCAGTGCATCGTTGGTGAGCTCTATCCTATTTTTTCCGAAGGTAAAATTACGCGGCCAAGATACCAGAAACAGCTTGATAATATAGCTGATTTTGAATATAATAGAATTAGCTAGGAGGTGTTGCTATGATCGCTGAAACCGCAACTGCAACCGAGATGCAGAATAATTTTGGAAGATATCTGAATCTTGTGATGTCCGGACAGGAAATCATTGTAACTAAGAATGGACGTGAGGTAGGACGCTTTATTCCGAAGGAAGCGGCGGTTTCTTATCTGACAGATTCCCTTATAGGAATACTGAAGGAGGATTGCTCCCTTGACGAAGTTAAAACAGAAAGGTTGACGGAGAAGTATGGTTCTATTGATTGATGCCAATATTATTCTTGATGTTCTTCTGAATCGCCCGGATTATGTTAAGGACTCAGCTTTGATCTGGAAGCTTTGTGAAACGGAGAAAGCAACAGGCTATGTTTCTGTGTTAACATTTGCTAATCTGGTCTATATCATGCGAAAGCAATTGGATCCTGAGAAAATCGAGGAAGTTTACCAAAAGCTGAGTCTGATTTTCGAGTTTGTCGATTTCAGAGTATCAGATTTGATACATGCGGCAGAACTGCACTGGAAAGATTTTGAGGATGCAGTTCAGAACGTTACGGCAGAACGTATTCACGCTGACTATATTATCACAAGGAATGTTCGAGATTTTTCACAGAGTAAGGTAATGGCGTTTACACCATCCGAGTTGCTTGCGAGGATTTGAACGCAGATAAGGGGCAATGCCATTATAGAAGAATTTGAAACAGAAAGAAGTCATATAGAAGATACTATGATTTGTCGGTCGAAACCACCTCGGGAGTATGAGGTGCCAGACACCATTAAATTTGCAGGGAAAAAAGAGAGAATTATAAAGGTGGTTAATGGATGGAAAAGTTATGGGCTTCACTCGAAAGAAAAATCGAAGAACGATTTCAGATTGCTGATCCGGAATGGGTGCAGGTCGAAATCAGTAAAAACAGCAAAATTCATGTGACCATTGTAGCTGACCACAGGATTGAAAAAGACGATGTCCGGAATCCGATTCAGAAGGAAATGAAAGAGCAGAGAGAAGTATATACCATTGGTTTTGTTGACATTTATTCTCTGGATGAGGCAGAAGAACTTGCTGTTATAAGGTCACAGAACGTTGGAAAGGTGTGTACATGGGCAGATGGTCTGAATGTCGATGAACAGGAAGAACCGGATTTTCCGGGAATGAATGTCATAAGCTTCTACTCCTATAAAGGTGGTGTTGGCCGTACGGTTGCACTGATTCAGACCGCCTACAATCTTGCAAGGGCAGGGAAAAGGAAGAGAAGAAATTCCTGAAAAACTGAAAAATGAGGAGATTGATACAGTAGAGCAGTTGCTGTTATGCTTAAAGCAGGAGGTGTTTCCGGAAGGAGCTTATGGGATGGATGACGATGACGAACAACAGTTGCAGCCAATGGAACTCTCATCCCAGCTTAAAATATTTATTTTTATTACAGAACAGTTGATTGGCCCGGATGTGGAATCCTTCGTTGATAAAATGAAGCAGCTTCTGATGATTTTTAATAAAAAGACCGAAAGTATACAGTTTAAATTCTTAATGGAAGATTCTTTGTGGAAGAAGTATCGGGAGGAATTTGGTGAATTAAAGGGAACTGTCAAGAAGCTGCAATTGTCCGTGAGGGATGTACGGCATTTCCTTTATGGTAATATGAATACCCGCTTGTTTGATACGTATTTAGATGCGATGAACATTCACAATGGTTTATCGGATGATATGGATAGGAAAAGTCGCCGTACTGACGAGAGGAATATTCAGTATGTCCTGGATTTGATTTTTGGAGTTTGGAAATTAGATTCTATGTACAGCGAGTCCGTTTTTGAATGTATATACGATTTTATGAAGCACCATCGCAGAATTTCATATAATCGTTTACTGGATGCGTTGAAGTCGGCTGCGAAGAAAGAACTGCAGATTTCTGATGAAGAAAATACAGACAGACTGATGGGGTTTGATGTGTTGGTGGAGGAGCTGGAGAAGTTAGTGGGATAAAAAATTTAGATATGAGGTTGATAGAGAATATAAAATGATAAAAATAGAAAAATCATTATGTCATTGTGGTAAATGTAGTGCAAGATTTAAAGTGGAATGGGATGTTGATTATATTTCCTCTTATGAACGGAGTATGGGAGAAGAAAGCGAATATACAGGTGATGGCGAGTTTGAGTGCCCTAACTGTGGTAATGTGATTCGTGGGACTCTAAGTATTTATGAATATCCTGTTGGCTGCTTGAATTATGAGAAAATCGATGATGTTTCAGATACAGAGAACACAGAATTGAGTAGATTTGAAGAACCACTGGTTGCGTTTTATGATATATAGGTGGATGAATGAAAGTAATAATTGAAAACTGGGAACCAATTGAAAAGTGTGAATACAATCTGGATAAATCAGTATCCGTCACATATGGTGAGAATAATATCGGAAAATCATATGCTATGCAATTGATTTATTTGTATTTAAAAAATTTGATTTTTTTTGCAAAGCGTCAACTTAAATTTAAATATTATTATTTTGGAGCCGAGGATTCAGTTGTAAGGGAACTGGTCATAAAGTTTGCAGAAAATGAAACAACGAATGAAAAAGATATTACGCAAAATTTGATCGATATTTTTTCTTCTATACTAGAAGAGGATGTTTTAAGTGAGCTGGAAAATTCCTTGAGGAATACATTTGGCACCTATGATAGTATTATCATGAAAAATCCGATAGTTACTATTGAGATAAGTGAGAGAATATCCTGTATTTTTGATATGAAAGACAGGAAAATTCAGTCATCCATAACCGTGAAACCAGTCTTTTTGAAAAAAACAAATTCCAATTTCCATAAATCCCGTGATGGAAAAAGAAGAATGGATATCTATGTGTTTGATAGAAATCAAGTTAGTTCTGCGATTGATCTGATCAAAGAAAAAATATATGAGATTATAAGATTTTTTGCGACTGAATTACTTTCCAGAATACAGGGAGTATATTTCTTACCGGCTTCGAGATCGGGAATTTATACAGGAATGAGTTCTTTCGGACCGATACTGGCGGAATTGTCAAAGAACAGAGCATATATTAGGGGAACGATTCAGATTCCAAGTATTTCAGAACCGATTTCTGATTACTATATGGAGTTATCTACCATACGGCTGAAACAAGAAAATTTCTGTGCCGATATAGCGGAAGAAATAGAACAAATAGTGCTTAATGGCGAAGTTCTTTTTGATACGAAAAAGAAAACAATATTATATAAAAGTAATGACACCGAGCAGTGTATGGAGATGAAGGACGTTTCATCAATGGTTTCAGAAATATCACCAATTACAGCGTATTTAAAATATATTGTTCGTCTGGACTGGCCATTTTATAGAATAAAGAATGATCATGAAGAAGATCATCAGTCTTCTGTTATGATTTTTATAGAAGAACCGGAGGCACACTTACATCCGGAAAATCAGGTGAAATTGATGAAAATATTTACAAAATTAGCGAAAAAACCTGTAAAGCTGTTTATGGCATCTCACAGCAATTATGTGTTTAATGAATTGAATAATCGATTATTGGCAGGAGAGTTGGGCAGAGATGAGTATGCTCCGGTTTTAATGAAATACAAAGATGGGAAGAGTAGTACGTATGATATGAAGATTGATGCTTTCGGGGTAGATGACGATAATTTTCAGGATGTTTCAGAGAACATTCTGGAAGAACGTGAAATGCTAATCAACAATATTGTTCAGAAGATGGAAGAAATGGAAGAAATATGATCCAAAAAATAACGAATGACTCAAGGCTAGAAAAATATACACGGCATCGCATTGAAGATGCAGGGATAGAAGTTGAGGTTGAAGAGACACTGACCGAAAATGAATACATTGGTATCAAAGTAGATGACTACTACATGGGATTAAAATTACAGGGAGAAACACCAAAAGCCGTGGATTATATTGTTGCGGTTGATTGCGACTGTGATAATTATGCCCTTTACATTATGGAATTTAAGAATACAAGAAGTCCTGGAGAATTTACGTCATCATCTGTAAGGGAGAAATTTGATACAGCAATTAACCGGTTTATGAAAAAGGACTTCAAAGAAATATTTGATAATGACAGATTTAAATATAAAGGGATAAAATTGTATTTAGTTACGACTGCGTACCGAGATGCCATGAAGTATGGTAACTATGAAGAATATGTTCGAATCAAGAAGATAGTCGAGAATAAAGATACTTTGAGAAATGATTTATATTTATCAGTAAAGCCGTTTTATTTTAGAGGGCATCTTTTAAGGATTCAGAGAGAGATTCCACCCAATCCGATTATACGGAAGATTCACTGATAAATATTTATTGGTAGGGATGTGTTTGTATGTGGATTCTTAACACCCTAGGCAATGCCATTTAGCTCCGTGTTCGATTTTTTGTTCGGGGATCCAAAATATGAATGATAAAGAAGAATTAATAAAAGTTGGAAAATATAATCTTGAGTTTAATGATATTTTGGGAATAAATATTGACGAACTAGAAATATTCAGATCAAAAGGTCTGCCTTCACACATGGTTAAGCGGAAGCATTTTAAATGTTTAAAGTATATAGATTACATACCGGATATTATCTTAGATCCTGATTATATAGGGATAAATCCTAACGAGCCAGAGGTTAGCATAGAACTTGTTAAAAGGTATACAGATAATGTTATGATTGGAATTAAATTGGATACAGACGGAAACTATTTATATGTTTCAACCATGCATGATGTACAAGAGTCTAAAATTCCAAGACGATTACATAGTGGAAGACTTAAAGAATTTTCTACGTTAGTACAGAAAGATGCTGCCGATGATATAGAAAAGTTCATTGACAACACGGAAAAACAATAGTATAGTATAATTATAAAAAGAATATGATAGTAATAAGCATAATTATTTTGAGGTCGGAAATGGTTCCCGACACACTCTGAAAAGAGTACCTGAGATGATGGATACACCGCCCATCCAAAATGATTATGCTTTTATTATATATGACAAGTGGTGCCAGACCCTACGAACACAATATGAACAAAATTGAACCTATTGTCAGATAATTTTAAAGGGCAGATTCGTATACCCGCCGATAAATTGAATGATCCATAAATAAAAGATTCCTGAATAACGATAAAGTTACTTCGCTGTGAACTATAAAACTTGTTTTCGAATGTTTGTTCTTGCCTGATGAGAAGTAATATGATAAGATAAATAAGTCTCTAAAGAGACAAGGTGCTACCATAACGGTAGGCGGCTGGCCCTTCTGAATAAGGAGGGATGTAATAAAAGCCCTCCTGGAAGAAAGGAGGGTGGTGCGATTATGATGATGGATTACATAACACTGGCAGAATTTATTCTTGCAGTTTTTGGAACCGGAGTTGCAGTTGGAAAGATTGTGGAGAAAATCGAAAGATTGGAACGCAAGAAAGAAGATGAAGAACATAATAGCACAAGCAAAAACGACCGCCGTTAGATCCCTGGAAAGATTACGACAGTCGTTATGACTTAGAAATTAATTTAGGGGCTAGCCATCTATCGGTAGCACCTTTCGATATTATATTAGCATCTTACAATTTATATGTCAATCCCAAGGCACACTAAAAATGTTAACTTCTATCTGAGGGTCAGACCACTTTGCGAGAAACAATTATTACCAATAAGTTATGGGAAGATACCGCTCTTATTGACGAGTACATATCTTCCTCAGATTCACTGAATCAAAATGACAAAGTTCAGATAATGATGTGGAAAGATTATTCTCTTTATGACAAATTTATCGTCGACCGCCATCTCAAAGATGGCTTAATATTTATTTCTCTACAAACAGAGAAGGTATACCTGGTAAAAGGGATTTATTCATCAATGAGAGAAATGTTGGAGGGACTTCCTATGCCACATGTAGTCATGGCAACACTAATCCCATTTAAAAATGTAATCATTCATGATGGTATTGTAATGCCCTACGGAATAACATTGGGAAAAAATATGTCGGATCAGTCAAAAGAATTATATCGTTCCGCCAAAGCCAATAACGAGATAATAAAATCTGTCCCACAAGACAAACCGTAGCAATCGCTACGGTTTGTCTGCATCAATTATTCTGTGAATAGTAACAATTAATATACTAATTTTCCTTTATTTTTCAAGGTTTTAAAGCAGTTTTTGATGTGGGAAGTTTGAGTTATTATTGCACAAATAGTGAAGCACTTGAAGATGTCAGAGTGGAACTGAACGCATGTGGCATCGAATATCCGCAAATGAAACTGATGGATATGTGTATGTGACAGGTGGCTTCTGAGGATGAAAAATTCCCGGAGAAGTAGCGTGAAACCGAGCATTTTTATGACCGCCTTGAGCTTATGGCAGGAGCAGAGGAAATGTTCCACCGGATTTATGATGCTTTCGGGGATAAATGCGAAATTCTTTCCGGTGTGCCGAAAGCCAGAAGGGGTGTCGTGACTGCAGGTGAGGATCAGATCCGGTGGGTGAGCAGGCTTCTTTCGGATCAGATTGTGGTCAACATTGTTTACCGGGAGCCATCTGTATCCCGAATGAGACGATTGGCTCTGAGAAGGTTCCGGAGCTTGCAGATAAGGATCAGTTGATCATGGTTTACTGCCGCTCCGGCAACCGAAGCAAGCAGGCGGCGGAGTCAGTGAAATGGAAGAAAAGGAGAATAAAATGATTCACAGAGAAGATATGCTGGAACTTACCAGAAGAATGACATCTGCCCGATCCTCCATATCCAGGATTGCCGGGGCATACTATGATGAAGAAGGATATATTGACGGAACTTTTAATACGCATTTTCTGAAACTGTCCGAGGCGGAGAGAAAGAGAAACCTAGAGCTGGCAAAAACGATATTACTTGCCGAGACGAATGTGCAGCTAAAGGATTATGAGATTTTGGAAACAGACAGAAAACCGGGTAGTATCTGGCAGCTCTTGGAGGGGATTCGTCAATCGGAACTGAAGAATGATGCACTCTTAGACACATTTTACGATCTGATTGGAGAACAACTCAAACCATCAAAGTCTTTGGCCTGCTATTTGTATTTTGGACAGTATGATATTCCGGTGAAGGGGAGTGACAGGGAATGGATGGAAGGTTCCGAGGAAGTATATACCTACCTTTTGTGTACGGTCAGCCCTTTAACCGGGGAGTATGAGCCGGGAAAACCGGAGTTCGGATTCTTGTATCCGACCTTTCGTGAGAGAACAGAAGATCATGGATACATCAATATTTTTGAAGAAGACGCAGAAAAATATATGACTTTGAAGAAGGTCTTTTCATGACAAAGGAAGAATGGTTTAAGCAGCTTTTTGAACGCATGTGATTCTGCCGGGATAGATGAACTTAAGCCTTTGCAAAATAATACCAAAAAATACCAGGAGAAAAAGTAATATGAAAAAACAGAAGAAAATCGTGAAAACAGTTTTTATCGCAGTTACAATTCTAGGAGTTCTGTTCCTTGGAGGCTGTGGAATCCAGGGACTTATAAGCAAAATATCAGAACTCAAGGGCTCTCTTATTGGAAATAACTATGAGATTGCACTCTACGACAACTACGGCGCCAGATTTTTGACGGTGAACGGAGACAGGATTGATATTGAAGGAAACACAACTACGGATGAGAATGGAGAGGAACAGTTAAGCTCTGTGATCACCATTACTGTGGATGGGAAAGAAATCGAGTCCTGTGGTGATACCGTTGTTTTTGAGGGAAAGGGGTTAAAGCCCGTTGTTGATTTTTCCCTCAATGAGACAATTGATTCGAAAGGGGATGGGCTCACAAGCCTCACATCCGTTGGCCGCACATTAAACAAGTATAAGAATTACTTTGGAAAAAGCCGTATCGTGCTGATACAGAGTCAGCTTGGCGTTCCGGTATGTGCCTACGAGGGAGATGATGTATACTGGGAGATTCCGGATGACCTTCCGAAAATGACCAAGCTAATGATTGATGGAAAACCGCTGTACATTCATCGGGCAAATTTCCAGATTATTGATACGGAACTGTTAGAGGAGAAATAAAAAATGCTACTTTTTTCAACAATTTTGGATATCAATCCAACCCTGACAAAGGACGCGTTTATCAAGCTGGTGATCCGTTGGAATAAGGAAAGCACCTATGAAGACAACATCATTCCGAACCTGGAATGGCACGGGGAGATGAATATCCGCTATGGGACAGACCGCCTGTGGCTGGACATCGAGGAGTACCGGAACCAAAACATCGTTGCGGTGCGTTATGAGAAAACAGATGAAAAAGGTGCCGTGTGGGATACGGATTATGTGATGAATTTCAAAGAGAGGAAAATGGCAATCCGCTTGGAGCGCAGTTTCCTTGAGGATGCCATAGCCATTGATTCGCAGTTTTCCACGCCGCATTTTATCACACTTTTGATTGAGAAGGGATATGTGAAAGCGGATAGGGACCTGCCGGTCTTAAGAACGCCTATCATGGTGGGGGAGGACAAGCTGCCCCTTCTCTCTGACATCATGAACGAGAACACGCACTACAGGCTGCCGGTTGTCTACGTTTCCAAAACGATGGAAAACGAGAATCCGGTGGATGCTGGCATTCTCGCGGGACGGCTGAAGGGCGTGGCTCATGTGCTGGTGCAGGAGGACATGGAAACCAACGCTGCCCTGCGGGAAATGTGCGTTGCCAATAATGACTATCTGGGAGCCATCGGCATCTATTTCCCGGGCACTGCCGTCGGGTACCGGCGTTATCCCTACCGGGGCGTCAAGGGGATTGACCGTTTTATCATGGAAAAGGTCATCCGAGCCGTCATCCAGTACAGTAATTCCCAGCTTCTGGACACCTTGTATACCTGGCAGGGGGTCAACAATGCGCTTTTGCGGGACAGTCTCGCCAGCCAGCGGGAAGAAAGAAAAAAGGCAGAGCAGGCGAAAAAGGCTGCGGAAGTGGAGACCGCCAAGCTTAAGGATTCCCTGAATGAGGAGGAAAAACGGATCAAGGAGCAAGCCATCGAGGATGCGAAAGCCGAGGCAGACAAGATTCTGGAGGGCTTTGATGATGATCTGGAGCGGCTGCAGAAGCAGGTGGAAGAGCTGACCCGCGCCAACGAAATCCTGCAGTACGAGAACCAGGGTCTGAAGGCGAAGCTCAACGCCAGCGACGCCCAGCCGGTACTTTTTATGGGAGATGAGGTGGATTTCTACCAGGGCGAGATCAAGGATCTGCTCTTGTCTGCGCTGACGGATGCCCTTTCCAATATGCCGGAAAAATCACGCCGGGCGGATGTCATCCGCGACATCATCGAAAACAATGATTACCAGAAGAAGAGCGAAAAACGAGAGAGCGAAGTCAAGCGCCTGCTCAGGGATTACTCCGGAATCACCGGTAAGCTGCGGCAGGAATTGGAGGAACTGGGCTTTGTGATCACGGAGGATGGCAAGCATTACAAGATTACCTATTATGGGGACGAGCGGTATCAGGCGGTGTTTGGGAAGACACCGAGTGATGTGCGGTCCGGGAAGAATAATGCGGCTACGGTGGCGAAGATGTTTTATTGATGAGGGAAAAGGGAATGCCTGAGGGCATTCCTTTTTTGGTGACAAAAATGAAATATAGGGAAACAGAACTGAAACTATCTCTCCGAAAGCAGGGGAAAACAATGACAGAGATACACAGGTATAAAAATTCAAAATATCAAAAGTGAAAAAATCACTTAAAATGGAATATAATAGAATATAATGGGCGATAATGTATTGACTAAAGTGAAAAAAACACTTAAAATAAAGCGAAAGAGCGGAGGTGCTGAGATGTTAATCAGATTTAATGTAAAAAATTTCCTGTCATTTTCTGAAAGGGAAGATGGTAAATCGGAAGAGTTTTCTATGATTGCAGGAAAAGTAAGAAATAAGAAAGCACATGTGTATGATAATGAAAAGATAAAATTGTTAAAATTTGCAGCAGTTTATGGTGCAAATGCAGCGGGAAAATCAAATTTGGTAAAAGCATTGGATTATATGAGACGTATCGTTTTATATGGGTTGCCCAAAGGACACACAGATATGTATTGTAAAATAGATGATGCTAATAAAGAAAAAGAAAGTTATTTTGAATTGGAAATCATGTTGGGTGAGAAATATTATGCGTATGGGTTTGAGGTGATTTTAAATCAAAGCAAGTTTGTTTCAGAATGGCTGATAGAACTTACCAGTGATAACAGGGAAAAGTTGATTTTTAGTAGGGACATTAATAAAGGAATTTTTGAATTCGGCGACACATTACAGGAAAAAGGTCTAATTGATAAATTAAAAGTATATGCAGAAGATATTCAAGAAGATGATAGTATATTATTACTTTCAACAATGAACAAAAATAAAAGGAATCTGTATCAACAATATACTAGCGTTGCAATATTTCAAGATATATATATGTGGATAAACAAAAATTTAGATATTAATTATCCCAATCGCCCTATTTCAGATTATTCGTACATGGCTAAAACTGAAAATGTGGAAGAAGTTTGTAGAATTATTTCTGCGTTTGGAACAGGTATTACAGGATTTAAGATGGTGGATGTTTCACCGGAGAAAGTATTGGGAAATATTCCGAAACAAATTCGTGATGATCTGATTTCTGATATTGAAACAAAAACTGCCGAGATGAAAAATGAAAAAAAATTAGAGGAATTTGGAATTGTAATGCGATCTGCACGAGATTTCTTTATCTTGAGTGTTGATCAAGATGAAAATGTTAAGTGCAAGACGATTAAATTTTCACATGGAAAAGAAAATGTTTTATTTAATATATCCGAAGAGTCAGACGGTACAATAAGAATATTGGATTTATTAGAAGTCTTACTTTCCGGTGAGGGGAAAACTTATGTCATAGATGAATTAGACAGATGTCTGCATCCAAGTTTGACTTATAAATTTGTTGATACATTTTTGCAGTTAGCAGCAAAGAAAAATCTTCAATTAATAGTAACTACTCATGAATCACGATTGTTGGATTTTGATTTGTTACGTCGGGATGAGATTTGGTTTGTTAATAAAAGAAAATCAGGGGAAAGTGATATTTACTCTTTAGAAGAGTACAATGCACGTTTTGATCAAAAAATAGACAAGGCATATTTGGAGGGAAGATATGGAGGTGTTCCGGTGTTCAGCACGGTATTTCCTATTGAGGAAGAGGTGTAATGAATGAGAGAAAGTAGAACATTTGCTGAACGTACCAAAGTGTTAAAATCTGATGAAGCAACTAAAAAATATTTTCTTGTATTTGAAGGTTCAGATACCGAAGTTATCTATTTTGACGCAATTCGCTCTTTGAGTGAAGAGATCGGAATAAATCCGTTGATTGAATTAATTCCTATCATCCGAAGCTTTAGCGAAGAAGGGTGGAGCAACCCAAAGAAAATATTGGATAGAGTAATTGAGAATTTGCGAGAAAGTAAAGAACAAGCAATATCTTATGAATCTTTATTGAATCGGATTATGGATCACCTTTATGAAACAAAAGTTATTAAAACGAGCAAAGTTTTAGCACGCAATATATGGAAAACAATGCAACAGACTTGTGACGAACAATTGAAGAAATCGTTGGATGATGTGGTTGAAGATATTGAAAGTACCTGCAATACACTTATTGGAGTATTGAAGGAAGAATACGAAGTAGTGAACATAGTTGAAGACATCTCTGGAATCATTAAAGATGGTGGAATAACGTATGAGGAAGGTTTCGACCAAATATGTTTAATTGTGGATAGAGATAAAGACAGCTTTGTATCAACACCTGAAAACAACCAATATAAATATGTATTGGATAAATGCAGAGAAATGGGATTTCAACTTTGCGTTACAAATCCATGCTTTGAGTTTTGGCTGTTACTGCATTTTGATGAAGTGTTCACTTTAGATAAAGAGAAATTGTTGGATAATCCTAAGATTACCGTAAAAAGACGATATGCTGAGGATGAATTGCGTAAAATTTTTCCGGGATACAACAAAAGTTCTTATCATGCGGAAGTACTTGTCAAGAAAATTGATAAAGCTATTGAGAATGAGAAAAAATTTTGTGAGGATATAAAGGAATTGGAACATTCAGTAGGAAGTAACATTGGACACCTGATTAATAAAATGAGACGGGATTATTAGAAAAAGGTTTAACTGTGAATCAGAAGAAAGTGTATGATGCTTTAGCTGATGATGGTAGTTTATCTCTTCAGGCAGTTGCAGATCATACAGGATTGAGTATTGGTGGCGTAAAAAAGATTTGCTCAAAGCTTCAGGACTATGGCATTCTTGAGAGAAGTGGATCCAAGCGTGATGGTATATGGATTACGAAGTAGACTTTGAAAAGGTACTTAAAGTAGACTTTGGTAATTAACTCCTGAATCCGTGCCATAGCGCGGGGGTACGAGGTGCCTGACACCATTAGATAGACAAGCCTGACATCCGTTGGCCGCACATTAAACAAGTATAAGAATTACTTTGGAAAAAGGGAATCATAACCTGTTCAGACAGTAATATAGAAAAAAGAACTGTTGAAGAATGCCTGAAAAATGCGTATAATAATTGTGAATGTAACATTTTGAAAATGAGTATGATCATATATTTAGCGAAGAAAGAAAAGGGGGGGTAGCTTCAATGCTGGCAGAAGGGGTGACAAATGAGATAATTAAAAATAAGGTTTTGAAGCTGATAGATCAGTATCCAATTCAGAAAATTTCTTTATTTGGTTCTCGTGCAGCGGGAACCAATCGGGAGGATAGTGATGTTGATCTTATTATGGAATTCTCTACACCCATATCCATTTTGACGTTGTCACAAATTAGGTGTGAACTGGAAGATGAAATCGGCTTACCAGTAGATCTTATTCATGGACCAATACGAGGGGACGATATGATAGAGGTTGGACAGGTGGTAGAACTATATGCAGCATAGAGATAAAATCTGTATACAAAAAATTATTAAAGAGATTGATATTGGAAGAGAGATGCTTGGGGATATCTCATTAGATGATTTTTTAAAAAACGAGATGTTGAAGAGAGCTGTCAGTATGACGGTGATCAATGTGGGCGAATTGGTTAAGACAGTGACATTCGAATTGCGTGATGCACATCATGAAGTTCCGTGGAAAGCCATTGCGGGCATGCGGGATATTACAGCCCATAGATATCAGACGCTTCGTATGGAAGATGTTTATGAAACTGCAGTAAGGGACTTTCCAACGATTAAAAATTTACTAGGGAAAATCCTTGAAGAAGATGAAGATGAGTGTCACGGTACGAATAAATTGGAATAGAATGCTTTTACTTTTGTTGAAAATGGAAGTATGGATCCTTTTGGGAGGTGTTCAGTACCACTAGCCAGTGGGAAGAAAGAAAAAAGCAGAGCAGGCGAAAAATAATGCGGTTACGGTGGCGAAAGTATTTTATTGATGAGAAAAGGGAATGTCGAAGGGCATTCCTTTTTTGGTGAGAAAAATTAAAAATGGAGTATAGTGACAAAATGTGTCATTGCAAAAGAATACAATCATGATATGAAAAACAAGCATGTTAGTGGGGTTGTACAAACTGAACAATACAATGGTTCAAAACTGAACCATTTTATACGGATTGTACATATAAACATTGACATTGTGAGGTAAAAAGACTATTATAAGACATGGATTCTGGTTAAATAAGAAAATTATCTGGATGTGAAATTTTACGGGGAGGATAAATGGAGGAAAGATGTAATATTTTGGTTGCTATATTTGTTTCCCAATGTCATTCAGTTAACAGACTTTTGGATAAAAACAGTATATCACAACCTTCCCAATATTGAAAATACCATTCAGTTAGGAAATTCCGGGATTAATAAATGGGCGTTTACATCAACACCTGGTGTTTAATGACTTGTAAAATTATTTTTGTGCATGACAAAAAGACAGATTGCGCATCTGCCTCATAATGAAGTATAATAATGACGAGATTCAGGCTGGTCGATACATAAAATCCCTATTTCTCTTTGGGCGGAGGTTGATAGGATATTTTCGGTTGTACCTGACAGGCGTCAGGTATTTTTGTATGAGAAGCATGGTCTCCGTTTCGCCACCGCCGTGTTTGAGATATGCCCTGCATATGTTGACTGCGGTGGCGAAATTAATTTTATAGACGTGTTTGGTTTTCCTGGATGTTTTTACCACGGCATGCGCGGTTACCAGTTCGCAGAAATTATACAGTATCATGCGGGCATTGATTTCCTGAAGAATTCCATCGTATTTGCTGCTGTACCAGTTGACCAGACCGATGGTATATTTAAGTTCGCGGAAACTGGTTTCCTCGCTCCAGCGCATTCTGTAAAGCTTTTTGATTTCTTCCAGTGGAAAATCTTCTTCCGGAAGATTGGTTGCAATACAGACATAGGTTCCGTTATCAAGACGAATTCGGAGGATCCGGAATTCAATATCGTAATAAGAACAGCATTCATCGAGAAAATCAAAATCCGTAGAAGGCTGGAGGATGGTATAAGTATCAGGATTGCCAAGGGTTTCCTTTGTATGACGTCTGGTAAGTATTGTTCTTATGTAAGTATCGAATTCACTGTCAGGAAGATCATAGGAAGAAAGAATACCATTGCTGTTGATATCCTTCATGTGGATAACGAACTTCATTTTCTTACGGATCAGGTGTGCAAAGGTATTAAAGCTCTCGTAGCCGCGGTCAGCCATAAGGATAGCAGGAACAGGGTCTGCGTAACGGTCGATCATTGTATTAAGTGCAGCACGTTCATGAAGCTTCTTTTTCCCCTGGACAAGAAAATCGCAGTAAGTCTTATTGGTGATGTCGTAAAGGGCATTGATGTGGACTGCATTATAACCTTTTTGTCCTTCGTGGATAAAAGTCCTTTCGTCCGAAGGATCACGTGTGATGTTGACATCGGAGCCATCGCAGGCCAGAAGCCGGTAACCGTGGTAAAGGCTGTCAGACAAAGCACGGCACTGCTCCACAAATGTATGGAACAGAAAGTTCCAGCCTTCCGGCTGAAGTTTGTATCTCTGCTGCGTAAAGGCAGATTTTGAGGGGGCTGAAAGCGAATGTTCATAGAAATCCAGGATTTCATTTGAAACCGATTTGCTCTGCATCTGAAGCATGAGCTGGATATAGTCGTGGAAAGAAAGTTTGCGGTTTCTGGTGAAATCACTCTCCGGATTTTTACAGAACATGAAATGAATTTCCTCCAGTTCTGCAATGCAGTTGTCGAGTGTTGCTTTTAAATCAGATAAGAAATTATGAGCCATAGGGCACCTCCTTGAAATGTGTTTATAATCAAGGCTCGCGCACCATATATTGACCACTTTGTCAAGCTTTTTTTGAAAAAAGTTACAGAAATACGAAAGGGAAGAAAACTATGCAGCTGTATCAGTTTGAAAGAATCTATTCACAGATGGAAAAGGAATTCGGTAAGATGAGAAAAGGAGAAGAAGAAGTCTATTCCATGCTTCTTTTGCCACTGGAGGAAAATGCATTGAAAGTACACCGGGAATTTCCATCTTCAAACAGCCGCCGGCTGCGGGAAGCCATTGCATTGGCACTGTTTGACATAAAAGAAAGATGTACGGGAGAAAAAGCAGATACCGGAAAATTCAGGAATGAAGATAATGAAAAACTGGAGAAAGCCTTACTCATGGCTTTTGATCCATATACAAATGTGGAAGTAATGGAACTTTTAAAACAGCAGGAAAATACAGAAGAGCTATCGCAGGAAAGGCTGAAAAGCTATTACAAACTTCCGGTTATGTGTCTGTTAAGAATCAAGGATTCCATCGATACATGGGAGAAGAGGTCCGGGGCAGATGGATACTTTGATTTTATTGAAAGTTATATGGGAAGTCAGATAAAAGGAACCGAAATGAACTTCACTCTTATGAGTCCGGGATTATGGGAAATGTAATATTTTTTAAGTTTTGTGTAACATAAGAATAGCGGTTCCTAAAATTAGGAACCGCTGTAAAACTAGTTGAAACGGACTTAACTAAATGACATTGATTATGAGAGTGGAGATTACAAGTGGAACACAACTGGAAAATGTCAAATTAAAAGAGTGAAAGTTCGGGGCGATGATCCATCATGTCCCTGTTATCATGAAGAATGAGAATATGTGAAATGAGGTTACGTATTCAACGTATAAAATTATGAAGTTAGCAAACCACAAAGCCCCTCGTACCCTCGACCTCTACGTCCGCCTCTGCGAGGGCAAAATCATCAACAAAAAAGAAGAGGCCGTCCGCTTCGGCGTAGACGAGCGTTCCATCCAGCGTGACATCGACGACATCCGCGCCTTCCTCTGCGACCGCGCAGCGGAGCACACCACCGAGAACCGGGAAGTCATCTACGACCGGTCCAAGGCCGGTTTTGTCATGGTGGGCGGAAATAGTTCGCTGATGGACAATGACGAGATCCTGGCGGTGAGCAAAATCCTGTTGGAGAGCCGCGCTTTCACGAAGAAGGAAATCAGTACGATCTTGGACAAGATGATCGCCGGCTGTGTGCCTCAGAAGAACATGAAGCTGGTGTCGGATCTCATTGCCAATGAGAAGTACCACTATGTGGAACTGCGTCACAAATCCGTGGTGAAGGACAAGCTCTGGGTATTGGGTGAGGAAATCAAAGAGTGCAACCTGATCGAAATTTCCTACCAGAAGCAGGTGTCCTCCAAGGAGATGGTGAAGCGGGTCATTGAGCCGGTGGGGATCATTTTTTCGGAGTATTATTTTTATCTGAATGCTTTTATCGTGGAGAAAAATGAGGCCGGAAGATATGTGCAGATGTATGATTATCCGGCGATTTTTCGTGTGGACCGGATCCGGAAATTCCGGGAACTGGGGGAAAAATTCAAGATTGCCTACACCAACCGGTTTGAGGAGGGCGAGTTCCGGAAACGGGTGCAGTTCATGTTCCCCGGGAAACTGGAGCGGATACGCTTCCGTTATACCGGCAGCAATGTGGAGGCTGTTCTTGACCGCCTGCCCACAGCAAAGGTGATTTCCCAGGAGGAAAGCGGCGTTGTGCTGGAGGCAGAGGTGTATGGAAAAGGAATTCTGATGTGGATTTTAAGCCAGGGCACAAAGATTGAAGTGCTTCACCCGCAATCGCTGCGGCAGGAGATGTATGATATCTGCAGCCGGCTGGCCGGGATGTACGCAGGTGATGCGACCGAATGAAGAAATAAAAACTAAGGCGGGTTCTGCCCGCCTCGTTTTTATGTAGTGTATTTTTTACACAGCTTTTTTCAGGCACATCCGCTCCAGATAGTCGTTAATGGTTTCATCCTTGTTGAAGGGCGGAAGCCCGTGTCCGATGCTGTCGATCAGGGTTTCGATTTCGTCCGTATAAGCCTTGTATTTTGAAAGGGCGGCGCCGAAAAAGGTGTTGGCGTAATCATTGACATCCTTTTCCATCTCGTTGATGGGCTCAAAAATGCCCTCGATGGTATACTCGATGTTATCGGCCACGACGGTCTCAATCAGCTTGAAAAAGACGTCATCGCTGACACGGAAATCGTGTTTTTCGATGCTGGTCTGCTCCAGAAAATAGTTGTAGTCGTACATGGAGTAGTAGTCCCTGTTATCCAGAATTTCCGCCTCGAAGGCTTTCAGAAGATTCTCGTGGCTGTCGTTGATCTTTTTTCTTAAGCTGGTAAAAGCACTGGTCTGGTTCTGCATCTTGCACAGAAGCTCCAAACGGTCAATGACCGGGATAAATACCTGCTCCAGCCGTTTGCTGTAAAAATCTGCAGCTTTCCGGCTGACTGCCTTGGTGGAGTTGATATCGAAGTAGTTTTTCGCTTCCAAGTAGGCATTTTTCAGGCAGTTGTCCCTTGCCTTTTCACAGGCGGATCTGCTCTTGAAGAATTCGGACACAATACTGGTATTATTCGGCAGATCACAGTAGTCAAAGAGCTTTGGGGCTTTCAGCTTTTCGTGGAATGCGGCTGCCAGCGGGCTGTGGTTTTCCGCATAGTCGTCGTAGCCGTTGGCATTTGCTGCGTGTTTTGCCTGTGCATTTTTTTCATCGGAAACGGATTCCGGAAGGGAAATACCGTCCACCCGGATGCCGGCTTTTTCATACTGTTCCCGGGTGTAGGCGTTTTCAATGACCACCGGACCGACACCGATATAGTGGATGCCGGATTTGCGCAGAGGCAGGGAAAAGGTGTTGTCGCAGAGGTAAATCTGTTTGCAGCCTGCATCCAGCAGCCTCGCAAGCTCCTCCTGATTGGTGGCGGCACATGCGGCATTGCTGAGGATGTTGTCGTCTTCTGTAAATCTGCTTAAGGTTTCCCGCTTTTTCTGCAGAATCTGTCGTTCTTCCTCGGACAGGTGTTTTTCCAGTTCGCTGGTGATCTTTAAGATTTTGCAGAGGGTTTTCAGGCAGTCGGGATCCTCCATGCGGACATTCTCAATACGGTCTGCCTCCTCGTCGTAGTAGTGCTGGCGGAGCCAAGGCACAAGGCTGTGGTTCATGTGTGCCCGAAGGAGTTCCTCCGGGATGAAATGCTCCCGCAGGTCTGAGAGACTGCGGATGGTGGTGCCATTCCATACAAGGTTTACGGGTTCTGATTTTTCTTCGGAAGGGTGTTCCTTCAGAAAATTGAATGCGTTTGTTTCCATAGTTTATCATACCTCCCATTAGTATTTTGTCTGTTTCATTTGATAGGATTATTTTAGGAAACGGGTATGACAGGTGGTGTCATGCCAACGGACTTTATTCTTGAAAATAATGAATTGTTGAAGAATGCCTGAAAAATGCGTATAATAATTATGTAGATAACATTTCGGAATAGTATAAGTTTGCCAGGACATGTGGGAGGTACAAGATGGGATTAAAGGATGTAGTGATTAAAGAAGCCAGACCGCTGCCAGTATTGTTGCTGGTTGATAATAGTGGAAGTATGGCTAATGAAAAAATCAATACTGTTAACGTTGCGTTGAAAGAGATGATAGCAGAGTTTTCAGCAATTAAGAATGCGAAGGGGAAAATCAGCATTGGAATTATAACCTTCGGAAATACAGTCGAGTTAGTACAGCCAATAGATAAGATTGAGAATGTAGTGGTTCCGGAATTTAAGGCTGCTGGAAAGACTTTGATGGGACAAGCTATAAATCAGGCTATTGATATTCTGGAAGACAAAAATCAGGTTCCGGAACGGGCGTATACACCGACTATAATATTGTTGAGTGATGGACTCCCATCAGACTGTCCTGGGAAAATGAATCCACAAGATTATGATTTTTCAGAATGGGAACCGCTTCAAAGACTACATACCAGCGAAAGATTAAAAAATTGTCCTAAGCTGGCATTGGGAATTGGAGAAGGAACCAATTATAGAATGCTTAATGCGTTTATTAACAATCCGGAAGTGCCGGTAATTAAGGCAAATGACCTGGCAACGATAACAAAGTTTTTCCAGTGGGTGACATATTCAATCAGTAAGCGGTCTGTAAGCAGCAATCCGAATGAACCGGTGATTGAGGATCCTAAGAATATGTTTAGCGAGGATGAGGTCGCCTACTTGATGGGACTTTTTTAGTATAGTAGAGGCAAGATTGTATGAATCAGGGGAAAAAACAAATCATCATCAACGACTGCCAAATAAGCATGGGTGGGGTTTCTGAGATTGGAGTAGACAAAAAAGTCAATCAAGATGCTTATAAAATTGGAGCAGATCCTGAAAAACAATTGGCATACATCATTGTCGCTGATGGTTTGGGATCCAGTAAGTTTTCTGATAAGGGATCAGCAACGATTGCTGACATAATTGAAAAATGGATTTTAGAGAAACTGCCAGGATATGCATTCCTTTCAGATAATGTAGTTAATATCATGGTGAAGAGAATTGTGTCTGAGTGGAATGCTGCATATGACCTCAATGAAATCTATGATTATGATTCGACGGTACACATTGCAGTGTTTTATAAGGGGAGCATTCTTGTTGGAGGTATAGGCGATGGAATGGCATTGCTAAGTTATGACCAGCTTGTCTGCAAAGATCATATAGATGAAAAGAACCTTTTCAGCAATGTAACGAATTCAATGTGTTCTATGAATGTTATGGAACTTATGGACTTTGAAATAATTCCTGCAGATTTTTACAAAGACAAGGCAATTGTCATCCTAGCAACGGATGGAATAGCGGATGATTTAATTCCTGAAAAGAAGCTTACACTTCTGGATTATTTTCAGGAGGTGCTGAGGAATGGTGGAATTAATAAACTGCAGACAGAATTAGAAGAGTGGATATCTGACTGGGAAACAGAAAACCATAGCGATGATAAAACACTTTGCTATCTGGCAATTAAAAAGGGGGTGGTGCAATGAATGAAAACGATTTTGTAGGGAAAATAATCAGAGACGTTGATGGTAGAGAATATCACATTACCTCTGTTTTGAATAAAGGCGGTCAGGGTGTTGTATATAGAACAGCAGAGGATTTCCTGATTAAAGTAAATACTGCAACTGATCGTGAAAAATATCGCGAAAGATATAAATGGCTCAAAAAAAGAGGTGCCCAGCTTCCGAAAGAAACCAGAATAGCGTTTCCTATGGCAATCTTGGAAGAACCTTTCGTTGGCTATGTAATGAAGGAAGCAAAAGGACATGTATCATTAAATGATTATGTGGAAAAGCCGGAAGAAATAGAAGATTTGTGGGATTGGTATTTCAATGCAACTGGAGGTTTGACAAAACGTCTTCAGATTGGTTACCTTCTGGCAAAAAGTCTTCGATATTTGCATATTAACGGCTATGCGTATGTTGATATTTCCCCAAGTAATATCTTTGTCTCAAGGGAGAAAAACAGTCTGGCAATTATAGATTCCGATAACATTACATCTGGAGCATATAAGCCTTTAATCGATGGAACTAATTTTTATATGGCACCGGAAATTGGAAACAAAAGTTCGGTAGCGAATACAATGACGGACACCTATTCGTATGCAGTGCTTTTGTTTAAGATGCTGACGACTTGTCACCCGTTCATTGGTGATGATGCAGAGGATGAGAACCCAGAGAAACTTCAGGAGGAAGTTGACACCGGAAAGAAAGTATATATCGGAGATCCTGATTTCACGGAGAATAGGAACTCTAATTTCGAAAACACAAAGATATTCCTTACAGAGGAACTGACAGAATTGTTCAGACGAACATTTGTAGACGGAAAGCTGGAAAGCTCCAGAAGGCCTACGTTAATGGAATTTATGAGGGCTTGTGCGCATGCAAGAAATATAGTGATCCAGTGCGATCATGAAGGGTGCGATGCAGATTACTATTACACCGGGAAAGACTGTATCTGCCCAATGTGTGGTGAACACATAAAAAAAGTATATCTGTTAACCAGCAGAAATATGGTACGGACCAGGGGGAAAATACTGATTCCGCTTGATGGTAGTTCAGAGATGAAACCATTGGATGTATATTCGGATATAACAGGTAATATGGCAATCACCAAGGAAATGAAATATATCAATCGTAGTTTCTTTGATGAAAACATTCCTTTTGACGCGGACGGATCACTTGCAGCAGTAGGCAGAACGAATGGGGGAAACCTGGCAGTACTCAATCTGTCAAATAATAAGATTGTACTGAATGATGCAAGAATGTCTAATCCAAGGCTGGTTCAACCATATAAGAAAGGCGTTACTAAACCGGTGATCATAGATGAGAAGCCGGGAAATTATTTCATGTTTTTGGACAAAAATATAGATGTGACAACGGAAAGCGATTTCATTGATATAAAACAAATCGAAAGGTTTTATGGGACGACGGAAATTAGCAAGTTCATTCAGATCAGGCAGGAGGAATAACAGATGAACAGTAAGAAAATTAAATTTGCTCAGGAATTCTGTTTCAATGCCGTGCTAGAAGATGCGGAAAAACAACTGGAGACAGGCCTATTAGATTATCAGATTTTGCAGGATGATTTCTTTATTAAGATACCACAGGGTGAATATGCAAGAATTAGACTTGATGCGGAGGAATCTGTTGTTTTATCGGAGTTACATAATTCTTATGGCAGAGCATTACTTCGTGCAGACAAAATCTCTGGTGAATATATTTCACTTACACTCATGAAATTTTCGGAGACTGTTCTTTATGATGAGAAAAATCCACTGAGTATCGTGGTAGATCAGGCTGTGGCTGCGGATTTGCGGGCAAACGATATTGACACAAAAAAAGCAGTTGATGAAATCAGACGCCAGATGCTTGTAAACGAAGGAGAAAAATATGCATTTGCATATTCCAGAGGTAATGATTCTGGAAAGTTAGAAATGATAGGAGACAGATACACGTTTACTGTTAAAGAAACTCCACAGAAATATTTACATATTATACAAATCAGAAAAAGAAGTAATCGTGATCGTATAGATTCTCCAATTGTCCTGCTTCGTGGATCTATAGAGGTAGTGAATGAACTTACTGACCGTACAATACTAACCCGAAGAGCCGACGAACAGTATTCCCGATTGATTAGTTCAGATGCGGAGTTTATCAATTTATGGAACATTTACAATGATCTGGAATTAGAGAGCGTAAAACAGCAGGCAACTGAAATGGGATTTCTGAAGTATAAGAGTTTTCGCTATGCGAATGGCATGATTGTTTTTTCTCTTTCTAATGGATATACAAGACGGGAATTCTGTGTAGACAATATGTACTATGTCGCAATTGGTAATATAGATGAGACAAATCCTATGGAGTACAATTTCCGTTCGGCAACAGTTATTGGAACAGAGATAGACTACACCTGCGTAAATTCTCCTGAATTTAGAATTAAAGAGGATATGGACACTACCAGATCTATTCCTTCAAACGGTTATCTGCTTCCAAGTGTTTCGGGATCAGCGATACAGAACAAGCGTAGAAAGCGGGCTCAGAACAATATTTTGTCCAATAAGTGTCCGCTTACAGGACTGAAAAATATTATTCAGGGCGGTGCACAAGTCGGCGCAATCGGAAGAAAAAATCAGCCGGTATCCAGCAATCTGGAGAAGGAGATATTTGGAGATAAAAACCTTCACTTTACTGAAAAGCAAAAAATTGCGTTAGATGCAGCTATCAACACACCGGATATTGCTATTATCCAGGGTCCTCCTGGAACGGGTAAAACAACGGTTATCAAAGCGATAGTCAAAAGAATTGATGAATTGTGGGATAGTAAGGCCAAAATTCTTATTACATCTACACAGCATGATGCCGTAGACAACGCGGTAGAAGGAATCAATTATGGAGGTGTCCCGGTTAACAGGGTAGCGGTCAGAAAAGGAAAAGAGGAAGAGAATTTCCTTATCTATGATTGGATTGACAGAATGATCGAATCCTGTGAGGAATGGATTTCTGAAAAGGGAGGAAACACAAGAAGTACAGTCCGGGAGATTTTTGAAAAATTAGTCAGAATTGAGTCTTCCAAGGATATTGCAGAAATCAATACCTTGTTAACGGCTTGTTTCGTGCGATTGCAGACTTTAAATTTAAGCCCCCAGTTGTATGCAGAGTTTTCAAAGGTATTAGCAGAAGTTAGTGCTAAAGTCAGTGTTTCTCATGGCAAGGAGCAGAATCCTTTGTTAGTCTTGCTGCAGGGGCAGCGCCTTAACAAGGAGGCTTTTCTTGATGATGGAATTATTCAATTGAAGCAATTGGAGCAATATTTGAAGTTTGAAAGTGATCTTGACTTTGAGATACCTGCATATTGGAAAAAGCTTCGCAGAATTACAACAGACTGTACAGAACTGGATGGTTATCTTCAACAGCTTAGAGATGATTGTGATCGTATTGAAAGCATGTGTTCTGATGTAGGAGAGGTCAACGATGATCTTTTACAGAAGGATATCAATGATCTTGTTAAGGCCATCAGATTGGAAATTGTTGCTTTAGGAGACGATACAAAATCTGTTCTTACAAATCTGATATGGGAATTTAAACAGGAACTGACAAATAGCAGTAATGTTGATCAGTTAATTAAAGCATATTCAAAAATCAATGCGGCGACCTGTCAGCAGGCGGCAAATTCAAAATTGAGTACATCGATGGCAGGATTTGATGAGGAGTATGATTTTGTTATTGTGGATGAAGCGGCCAGATCAAATCCGTTGGATTTATTGATTCCTATGTCGATGGGTAGAAAAATCATTTTAGTGGGAGATCATAAACAGCTTCCTCACATGGTAGAGCGTGATGTCGTTCAGGCGGTTGCCAGAAAATCAGAGGGTAGAGATGTTGAATCTGTTTTAGAAGAATCTCTTTTTATGAGATTGAATGCCTCAGTTTCCAGGGAAGATAAAAAACTGGGTATTACAAGAACCGCAATGCTTAGCGAGCAATATAGAATGCATCCGGACATTTGTGACCTGGTGAACATATTTTATGACGGCAGGCTGGAAACTCTGTGTAAGCGTGAGGAAAAGGAGCATAATCTCGGCTTATACAATGGGAAAGCAATCGCTTGGATTGATATGCCGCTTTGCGACAAATATCCGGCAGAGATTAAACGGCAAAGCATAAGTCGCAAATGCGAAGTAGATATGATTCAGCAGGAACTTGCCAAGATTCTTGCAAATAATGATGAATACAAGATTGGAATTATTACATTCTATAGTGCTCAGGCAAAACTCCTGAACGATATGGTCAGGGAAAACTTTCCGGGGGATGTCTACAGGATACAGGTAGGAACTGTCGATGCATTTCAGGGAAAAGAATTTGATGTTGTGTTACTTTCTATAGTTCGATCCAACCAGGAGAAGGAAACCCGAAGAAGAGTAGGCTTTCTGGATAATGATAACCGTTTGTGTGTTGCATTTAGCCGGGCCAAGAGATTATTAGTCGCAGTTGGGGATGCGAAGACGGTGGCATTCGATGGCGAAACGGAATATGTGAAAGCTCTTCATGAAATGTATAAAAAATGTCAGTTAGGAGCGTGATGATATGCTGAGAATGTATGATTTTGGCGCTGAATACAGCAATGTAAGCGTCAATGAAAGAAGAGCAATCGCATGGCCTGTTGCAGTATGGTCCTGCTATATTCCGGAAAGTGAGACCCAGAAAATTAATATTTTGGAGAGCCTTATTCTCCAGATGGTTCATAAGGGATTTAAGAATCCTAAGGAGACTTTGTGCAACGCAGTTGGATTTAATAAGGATCTTGTGGATGCTGCGGTGGAATCTTGCAGAAGGCAGGGATTTTTTGACTGGCGTCACAAAGAACTACAGCTTTCAGAGAAAGGCATAGCTGTTTTAGGAAAGATTGAAAATCCGTATGCAGCGGATCTGGAAGCATCCAAGGAGACAAAGAAAATTTTTATGATCCAGGACCTAGTCACAAAGAGTGTAATACCAGTATTTGATATTGAGAAACTGCCGGATTCGTATTTTGAAGATGAGAAAGCACTGGAAATCCATTACAGGAGAATTGACGGAAAGAATCAAAACACACCGAAACCTAAAAGTGCTTCTGTTAAAACAGCGCTGCGTTATTGGGCTAAGCTTTGCAATAATATTCGTCATGGAATCGCTTACGGAACAAATACAGTAGAGTTATCTAATCCGCCAAAAGCAGAAGAGAGCGTTGAAGATTTCATCCCTTTTGAGGACGAAGTTGAGTGGGATAGTATTCAGGAAGATGGGAATGTTGCAGAAGAGGTAACAACTCTGGCAGATAAAGAGGCAGCAGAATATCAGCAAAAATCGGATAAGGAAGTTGAAAAATTAACCATCCTGGATGATTCTCCTGAATTATATTATGCCAGAGGTTTTATCGCAATTAATCGAAGTGCTCCGGATGAAATCATTATCATTTCTCCATTTGGCAGCAGATTGGATAATTGGTTCCGCACGGTAATAAACAGATTGAGAGCCAGTGATGAAGATTTTGAAGAGGAAATTCAATTTTTCCTGGAAGAGAAGAAAGAGAGCCTTAAAGATGTAATTGCTTTTGGAAACGATTTAAACATTACATTATTTGATGAGTACCCATTTATCTGCAATAATCCGGAATTTAGTGCGGTAAAAAAGCAGATAGAGAGGCTTACTATAAGCAGGAATAGAATTCTGGATGGGGAGGATGACTCTATTACATTTGCGCAGGTGCTTCGCTCGGTATATGAAGCAAGCCTAAGACTGGTAGCGAAGAAGAATAGGTATCTTTTTGAAGCGAGAAAATTGTGTTTTGATGCCTATAAGTATAATCTGAGATGCTTGGTGGATTCATACTCGTTTCTTTCAGAAGATGTTTACAGAGAATATTCTGGTTATGGAATGTACAATAACATGACAAAGACCAGTGAGGAGGGTGGTTACGCAACTGCATTTTTTGCGTTGATTCTTGTCAATGCCTGGGAGGACAAGAATAGTAAATCAATGGATTTACTTCGTAATATTCCGACACTTCCAGTTAGATTAAAAGAATTAACATCTAATCTAAAACGGAATAAGCAAAAAAAGGGACAAGGTGCAGCAGCTTCTCACGGAGGAGATGATGCTGCTGAATTGAAGCTGTCTGTAAAGACAGTACAGGAACAGTATTCTGAATTTGAGAACCTGTTCCGGGCAATATATAACCGATTTATGGAGGAAACATAAATGAGCAGGAAAGGAAGAGCGAAGGGACCCTTTGGCAATAGTCAGCAGAATAATAGTCAGAAGTCACAAGCAGAGAGAATTGAAGATTTAAAGCAGGCGCAAAAGGAAAAAATTGATGCGGCACTGATTACGGATGAGAGAGTGGCAGCCAAAATCAGAGAACTTGAAGAAGAGAAAGAGTCTGTTAAAAAAGATTTAGAGAAGAAGAAAAATGACTTAGAAACAGAATACAAAGACAAAGAAAAGAAACTCCAGGATGACATCGAAGAAAAACAGCTGGCTATTGATGTTCGTGCGGAGGAGTTAGATGCACAGAAAAAGGCACAGGAGAAAAAGGCCAAGGAACTTGCTGACACAGAAGCTCAGGTAAAGAAGCAGTGTGAGACTGCTGTTGTTGAAGAAGTGGCAAAAATTCAAGCGGATGAGCGCAGGATTCGCGATCAGGAAAGAGAAGCAGTTTATGCAGAGTGGGAGGCTGACAAGGCCAGACAGAAAAAGGAGCTTGAAGCATACGTGCAGGAACAGCGGAAAAAAACCGAGAGCGAGCTGGAACGGGCTCATACTGAGAGAATGGAGGCAGAAGAAAAGAAACTGGAACGTATCCATGAGGCAGATGCGGCTTTAGAGAAAAAACGCGCGGATCTCACGGCAGAATATGAAGCAAAGGCGGAGGCTTATTCTAAAAAGAAACTGGAATATGAGAAAAAACTACAAGAACTTACAGAGCAACAGGCGGATTTAGACGCAGATTCAGAATACGTGAAAGAATTGAAGGCAAAATATAGTCAGTATTCAGAAACAGAGGTTTTGAAACTTCAGCAGCAGATTGCGCATTATGAGGAGCAGATTAAAGTTTACACGGCAAGAATTAAAGAACTTACTGCCCAAACGGCTCATATGCAGGGGAGTCTTCTGGATGATAATGGGCATTCTTTGGTTGTAAGAATCGAAGAACTTGAGACACAGCTTGCAGAGGCTGTAAAGAAGAATGATGAATTGGCCAATATGCCTTCCGAAGAGGAAATAGAAAGACTTCGTGCAAATACACAGGAATTGGAAGTGGTCAGGCTGGCACTTGATGATGAGAAGCAGAAGCGTCACGAAGCTGAATCAAAAATTAGTGCTTATGCGATGAGTACTCGTGAATTAGAGAATGCGCGTGTTGCAGCAGCTGCGCTGGAATCATTAAATAATCAGCTTCAGATGAAACTGAAATATATCAGCGAACAATATAAGACAACTCAGGAAAGTAAGTTTAAGGTCCTGCTGGATATTGATCATGAAGTTGACGGACAAGGGTTATATAATCCCAAAGGTTTTGGCAATTCCCTGAAAGAGTTGTGTGGGTATGTGAGAAATTATGGAGCATATTATAAGGGACTGTATTACTCTATTGATACGATAAGGGTATTCTTTGCATCTCTTGCTGCATCTGAACGGGCGTCTCGTTTGCTCATTTTACAGGGACTCAGCGGTACAGGTAAGTCAAGCTTGCCAAGACTTGTTGCGGAAGCATTAGATATGGAGTGTAAGTTGATAACGGTTCAGCCTTCCTGGAGAGACAACAGAGAACTTCTGGGCTATGACAATGACTTTACAAACCGGTTTAAGGAAACAGAATTTACAAAATTCCTTTATGAAGCTTCGGCTTTGCCGAATCGCAAGAAACTTTACCTCATTGTGCTTGATGAGATGAATCTTGCAAGGATCGAATACTATTTTGCAGATTTCCTGTCAGTGCTGGAGAAGCCTAATCAGTCCGAGTGGTTGATTCCTCTGGTGTCCGGATATTCTGAATTGGATCAGGATCAGAAACCCAAATACCTGGATTACTCAAATGAAGCCGCTAACATCTGTATAACCAATAATATTTGGTTTGTGGGAACGGCAAATAATGATGATTCAACGTCACTGATTACGGACAAGGTTTATGACCGTGCTCAGGTTTTGGATATGGACAGCAGAGAGGAGCCGTTTGAGGGAAAGCGTGTAGCAAGGGTATCAATGGATGTAGAAGAATTGCTGCAATTATTCCAGGAGGCTAAAGTTAGTGACAACATGCTTTCAGAGGATGATTATGAAAACATCAAAGCAGTTGATGAGTACCTGAAAGAGATGGATATCACTTTTGGCAATCGTATTATGAGCCAGATGAAGGATTTTGTTCCGGTTTATATTGCTTGTGGCGGAACTAAGGAAGCAGCAATTGATTATCTGCTTACTCATAAAATTCTGAGAAAACTGGATGAGAGATATGAGCCATACCTTATTGCAAAGCTTGAAGAACTGGAACTTGGTTTAAATGAAATTTACGGAGAGGGCAGATTTAAGCAGAGTATAGCTAAAATACAGAAGCTTCGTGAAAAAATTGCAGGGTGATAAATATGCAGATTTTTGTTGAGAATGCAGCTGGAAAGCAATTGATGCCGGCTGAGAACAGTAAACAGAGTTTGCCTTTGTACAACAATAGATTGCTTATTATACTGGGGGATTGTGAATCTGTACGAATTAATAATGGAGAATGCGAAAGCAGCTTTTCCGAAGCAGGGGAATATTATATTCCAATTGAATGGGACAGATCAAATAAGTGTAGTTTCACAGTAAAACAGGAAGGGATTTATAAGTATCAATTTCAGCTGGATAACACGGTACTTTCAAAAGAAGATGATATTGTAAATCTTCTGAAGTTTGTGAGCCAGATGGAGGAAACATTTTATCTTGATAAGCCCTATCAGATTACGGATTTATTCAATGCTATCAGAGATAATAAGGTATCTTTGATTATCGAAAAAACACCATATAGTGGCTATGATGATCAATCATTACTGAAGAAAATATCAGAAACTGTTCCTATGGTTATGGATATTTGTTCGCATCCAAAACAGAGTCTGAGATCTGAGGAAGCCATTTTAGATGTGAACCTCGTAAAGAGGATTAACTCCAGAACCATGGATCATCTGGCATCTCATTCAGAACATTGGAAAGCAAGAACCTTAAACGGACTTATCCCTAACAGACTACGCGCAGATATATTCGAAGATGAGATAAATATTTATGAAAATCTTTTTTTCCGGATGGCGGTTAATGATGTTCTAAAATATGTGCACAGACAAGCTGTAAGCATTGAGAAAACGATCCAACAGAATGATAATACGATTGACTGGAATGCCTATGGGGAGACTCTGTCCGACTACAAGCGCATGAGGATTTTCAGGCAGCTTCTTCCGGATTATGAAGTAAATGCACGGCAGACGGAAAACCAGACGCTGAGAAATCTTTTGAGTCTGTGGGAAAAGCTTGAAAGGAATTTCTCAACGGTAGAGGCTTCCCAATTTTACAGGAGTATTGATAAAAAGAAACACATAAGCAGAAATATCAAGCCAACAAATATCCTGAAAAAGGATTCAAGATACAATGCTCTATACCGGCTGTGGTGTGAAATCCAGCATCAGATTGTGCAAGAACAACAGGATTCAGCAAACATAAAGGGAACAGCAAAAATCAGTATCGCAGATTGTTATGCTATGTATGTGTCTGTTCTGATTTTGTATGTTTTCAAATTGTTGGAGTGTGAGATGGACGACAATTCAACCTTTGTGTTGCGTTCTGAGGGAAGTATATTAATTGATGCTGTTTTCAAATCTGACGTGATGACTTATGTTGTTAAGTCATCAGAAAATGAGTATGGAACCTTAGAAATCAAAATTACTTTTGTCGAAAAGGTTAAGTATGCATATACTATTTCCCAGGCTGCAATGCCTTTTCTTGAGAGTATAAAAAATGAAATGCCAAAGAAGGCGGAATTAGACGCAGCTGCCGGGAAGATTACATTCTTTGCAATTCCGACAGTTGCGGAACAGAAAAAGTTGAAAAATGTTTTTCATTTTAACAAATTTGCAAAGAAAGGTATGGATGAAGATCTGCAGCATACATATGATGCGCTGGATAAGAGCTGGAGACCGGAACTGGAAGAATTGTTTTCATCAGGCAGGATAAGGGATGCAAGACAGGAAACAATCGTGATTAGACCGCAGTTTGCAGTATTGGAGGAGACAGAAAACGCAGTAGAAAAATATACCCAGGCTGTTTTGGATGCTGCGGATGCATATACGGTATATACTTTACCAATTGATATTGGTGAATACAGAAAGTCAGTAAAATCCCCGAGATTGGTTAGTCGATTGCTAAATTATGGTGAAAAATATATTGACGAAGACGCTGATTGGTGGGGAGATTATCATGCAGGGATAATACCAGTATCTCAGGCTGAGATTAACTCTGCACAGAGGTTAATGAAGCTCATTTCTATTCATACATCCAGACTTCAGATTAAATGGAATTCTGGAAAATCAATCTGCCCAATCTGCGGTTCTGATAATTGCCGAGAGGAAAACACAAATAACTGGAAATGTAAGAATCCAGAGTGTGGGGTTATTTTTGGTATAACAAAGCACGCGGATGGGTGCGGGGAAAGCTATGAATGGACAAGACCTTTTGTAGATATTAGAAAAAGGGATATTACAGCCGCGAATTATATGGATTTGATGCTGCGGAAGGAAATAATATTTGATCGTCTGACCATTACAGATTTTGAATTTGAAGAGCAGGAGGATGGTCATATTAAGTATATTCCAATTTGTCCTAAATGTGGCAAACGCAATGACATTAATAGTGTGTAAAAATTGCATAGGACAGTTATAAAACAGAAAGTTTATAGCTGTCCCTTTTTGTTTATTTATTTAGGCGTGGATAGAGATCGTTTATTCCTGAAAATAAAAGACCTTTCCTTTAGGCGTGAATGGCAGTCTGGCTCCTTTCGGAATCAGATAAGCGTGCTCTCGTTTTACCTTCAGGTCCTTTTCAATCAAGCCGTCCGTGATAATGAGGATGGGACCGTTTTTGGGAAAATCACGTGCTTTTTCAAGGGCATCCACACCGGGCTGCAGTATGGTGCCGCCCCGGCCGGTGACTTCTACACGGCCGGCGATGTCCTCCGGTGCCAACTGGCTGCCGAGAAGGGACACGCAGGGCAGTCCGATGTCAGCCGCAAACTGTTCCACCAGGGCGGATTTTCCGATGCCCGGTGCGCCCCAGATGAAAACCGGGCGGGAGGGTGCCACATTGATCAGTATTTCTAATAAGTCACTTTGGGTGACGGTAACTGGTAAATTCATAGATTACATTCCTCGTACTTTCTCGTTGTATAATTTCTTTTTGTTTATGTGATGGACCCTTGCCCGCGGCAGGTATTTGCCGCAGTGCTGGCAGTAGCCCTTGTGCTCGGCGGTGCGTCCTTTGGTGCAGCTGCCGAAGCAGATGTAATATTTGCATGGGGTTTCCCTGTATTTGCTCATGATTTTTCTCCTTATGTCTCTTCATCCTGCTTTGAAATTGTAAAGGGGATGCAGTATTTTTTCTATATGCACGGTTTCTTCAACCACATCCAGCATCTCCTCCATCCCCCGGTAGGCGAAGGGGGCTTCATCCAGTGTGTCCCTGCTGATGCAGGTGGAATAGATGCCTTTCATTGCGGTCTTGAAGGAGGAAACGGTATAGTGGTTCTTTACGTCCTCCCGCTTGTAAATCCGTCCGGAGCCGTGGGGCGCGGAGCAGTTAAACTCCTTATTGCCAAGGCCAGTGCCCAAAAGAATGCCGTCATGCATGTTGACGGGGATGATCACCGTTTCCCCCTGCAGGGCGGAGACTGCCCCTTTGCGAAGCAGCGGTGCACCAAGGGCGCGGATTATTTCAGGTCTCGTGTCGATGTAGTTATGGATGCAGGTCCTAAGATCGGAAACCTTCCACTTCATGCCCCGGCAGATTTCATTTATCATAATCTCGCGGCTTATGGCAGCGTATTCAGTCAGAATCATAAGGTCATGGAGGTACTGTTCTTTCAACTTGCCGGAAAGATATGTCAGCTCATAAGGCACCGTAATGCCTTCTGCCTGCAGCTGTTTCTGCCCCTCCTTCATGTAGTATTCACTGACCTCTTTTCCAAGATGGCGGCTGCCGGAGTGGATGATAAGATGGGTATGGTTTTGATCATCCTGATCCACTTCGATGAAGTGGTTGCCGGAGCCCAGGGTGCCTGCGGAAAGGCGGGCTTTTTCCAGATTGATGTGGTTCCTGCAGTACAGCTCGCTAAAGTCAAAGTCCTCCATCAGCCGGTGGGGTGTTTTCCTCACGGAAAAACAGGAAGGAACTTTTTCCCGAATAACGGTGTCCAGCTTCTGGAAATCCCGTACTTTTCCCGTTATCTGCGCCATGGTCATGCCGCAGCCGGCGTCGATGCCCACAAGTCCCGGCAAAACCGTGTCCGTGACGGTCATGGTGAGGCCGATAGGGCCGATTTTCCCCGGGTGAACGTCCGGCATGACGCGGATTTTTGCGTCTTTTGCAGCCGGATTGTCGCAGATCATCTGAAGCTGCGAGAGGGCATAGTCTTCAATTGTGTGTGTTTTTGCAGTGAAAATAGCAGCGGATGCGTATGCTCCGTTGATTGTCATAGTTCCCATATTTTTCTCCTGTATTTGAATATTTCAGGATACAGAAACCATGCCGGATATACGGCTGCGTTTGAAATGTGAATGTATGTGGAGTAGTCTTTGCAGTTTAGAAAAATGCGTAGCTGCAGAGCTGCTCCAGTCTGGAAACGTAGTATTGTAATATCCGATCAGAGGGTTTCGTACCCGTTGTTCTGTTGTGTTGTTAATGTGTTACGGTTGGTAAGTTTCGTTGTCATAGTTAACCTCCTTTCGGTGCATTATCATGTTCCTCATCATTATATCGGAAGTTTATGGAAAAATCATTAAACTTCTGGTTGAATGGAGTTCATTATAGCCGGATGGAATGACAGATAGTGTCATCACGGGAAAATATAAAAATAGATTTGGACAGATTTCATCATAATTATTTCTGAAATTGGATACATTCTCTTGAATAAGGGCCGGTAAAGGAATAAAATATAGACAGAAATTATCAAAAAGAAGGCGAATCTATCATGAACAAATCTAAATTAACGAAACTTCGGATTCTCGCACTTACTGTCTTAATCACGACTTCTGCGGCATTTGTGCAGCTTCCGATGCCAAAAGACAGCGGAAAGTCCGCACAATCAGTGGGTATTACGGTTCAGGCGGCTACAAAGAAGCAGGAGAGCTTTTCCATCAAGCAGGTTCCAAAGTATAAGGGAAAAGCTTCTGTCCAGGTGAATGGAAATAAGCCCTATTTCACCGAGCGGGAAAAAGAAAAGACCAATACCTTTGAATCCTATCATAAGTTAGATAAACTGGGCAGATGTGGGGTATGTTATGCCAATGTCAGTGAAGACACTATGCCGACGCAGGAACGTGGCGATATTGGTATGATAAAGCCTTCCGGATGGCATACTGTCAAATACAACGGTGTTGTCGATGGCAATTATCTTTATAACAGGTGTCATCTGATCGCATATTGCCTGACGGCGGAGAATGCCAACAGGAAAAATCTGATCACGGGTACCCGGTACATGAATACCGAAGGGATGCTTCCCTACGAGGAGAAAACAGCCCGGTATGTAGACCGCACCGGAAATCATGTCCTGTATCGTGTGACACCGATTTTCGAGGGAAACAATCTTGTGGCATCCGGTGTTCTGATGGAAGCCTATTCGGTGGAGGACAAGGGAAAAGGGCTTTCTTTCTGCGTGTACTGTTATAATGTGCAGCCGGGAGTAACAATCGACTATAAAACCGGAGACAGTCATCTTTCCGGTAAGTCAGACAAGAATCAAAATAAGGACTCTTCTGGAAAAAAGGACAGCAGCTCAAAGCAAAACACGTCCGAGAGCAGCAATCAGACATACATCTTAAACACGAACACAAAGAAATTTCATAAGCCGGAATGCTATTCGGTTAAGCGGATGAGCGAGAAGAATAAGAAGAAATACAAGGGAACAAAAAAACAGCTCATTGATGAGGGGTATTCACCGTGCAAAAATTGTAATCCTTAGGTGAATAAGTGCTGAGTGCGGAGGAAAAAATATGAAGAGGAAATCAAGGATGGACTTTTGAAAAGCAAGTGAGATTAGATAAATGAGTTTCTATGATGTAATTAGATTGCAATCGTTATATTGGAATTTACGTCAGCACATTTTCCTTATCGGCATTCTTGTTCTTGTTTCAGTTATTATGTCACGAAGCAGAAAGATCCCTTTTATCCGGGTCATGGCCTTTGACCTGGCACTATTCTATCTGCTTTTAGTTATAGAAGCCACCGTCCTGGCACGGACCAGTTCGGAAACCGTGATGATAGAAGCGGAGTTGTTCTGGTCCTGGAAGACGGTAATCCGGTATCATGATTGGATTCTGCTTAAGGAAAATGTTTTAAATATTTTAATGCTGATGCCCATAGGGCTTATGGTGCCGTTTATTTGTGACAGGAAAGTGGGATTTTGGTCTGGCCTTTTGCTGGGAAGCTTCATTTCCTTTGGAATTGAGATTTCCCAGTTACTTTTTAAAAGAGGGTTATTTGAATGGGATGATATCATCCATAATGCGCTGGGATGTATGGTAGGTGTACTGATTGGAAATTTGGGAATCCGGCTGTGGAGAAAAAGAAACACTGGACTATATATTTGACAGAAAAGATTTAATAAGAAACGGAAAATAATATAATTTCGGGGCTTTTTAAGCATAATATCGGATTTCAAGGGATCTTTAATTGGAAATAATTATGAGATTGTACTCTATGACAACTAAATAACTTGTTGGCTATGGTACCTGTCTCTTTTGAAAACATGAGCCAGCGAGTTGAAATAATTATGTATATGGTCTATAATCATATCATTCAAAAATATTATCACGCAAATTACAGTGGATACCATAGTCTGAAAAATGCAGACGAATACTATTTTAAGAAGAAATTATGACATATACAGAAGCAGAAGAATACATAAAAAAATCACATGATAAAGAAATACGGCTTGGCCTTGACAGAATTGCTGCTCTTTTGGACAAATTAGGAAATCCCCAGAACAGTCTGAAATTTATCCATGTTGCAGGAACTAACGGAAAGGGATCTGTCTGTATGATGACTGCGGAGATTCTACAGAGAGCCGGCTATAAAACCGGATTGTTTACTTCCCCTGTGATTTCCGATTACCGGGAGCAGTTTCGCATCAACGGTGAGATGATTCCGGAAGAGGATTTTATCAGGCTGACTCAGGTGGTAAAGTCCGGGTGTGATCTGCTGGCAGATCCCCCCTCTGAGTTTGAAAAGGCGACAGCACTGGCTTTTTTGTATTTCAAGGAGAGTTTTTGTGATTTCGTGGTTTTAGAAGTGGGCATGGGAGGAAAGGATGATGCCACTAATGTTATCGGGACACCGGAAGTGGCAGCTATCGTGACCATTGACTATGATCATATGGGTTTTCTCGGGAAAACCCTGACTCAGATTGCAGAGAAAAAGGCGGGGATTATTAAAGAAGCGGGACATGTGGTGATAGCAGAGCAGGATGAAGCTGTCATGAGGGTTCTTAAGGAACGTTGTCTGGAGAAAAAGGCTCTTATTTCAATGACCTCTGTCTCCGATATAAAAATGACAGGGAGTAGTCTTGCGGGGCAGTCCTTTGACTACAAGACATATCAGGGTGTCCGGCTTTCCCTGCTGGGCAGTCATCAATGCGAAAATGCGGCAGTGGTTCTGGAAATCATTGATTGTCTGCTGGCAAAGGGGTATAATATCAAGAAATCTGCAGTTTATGAGGGCCTTCGGAATGTACACTGGCCCGGCCGGTTTGAAGTAATTTCACAGGATCCCTTATTTATTCTGGACGGAGCTCACAATCCCAATGGTATCAACGCGTTAAGTCGGAATCTGAGGGAATATTTTCCGGGGAAAAAATTTGTATTTCTTGTGGGAATTCTGCGGGATAAGGATTATCATGAGATGCTGCTTAAGATGATGCCAGAGGCTGCCGGAGTTGTCACCATTGCGCCGGATAATCCGAGAGCCATGTCCGCTCATGAGTGCGCAGATGCCATCCGGGCATGTGATTTTGAGGGAGAAATACTGGAATCTACTGACATTGGTCATGCAGTTTCAGCAGCTATCCGGCTGGCAGAGGAGAAAAACACTGGGGTATGTGCATTTGGGTCATTATATAGTGTGGGGCATATAAAGGCTGTTTTAGAGAAAGAGGAAGTAAATGGATAAAGAAAAAATAAAAGAAGGCGTCAAGCTGATGCTGGAGGGAATTGGCGAGGATATTAACAGAAAAGGCCTGTTGGAAACCCCGGACCGGATTGCACGGATGTGCGAAGAAATTTTTGGTGGATTGCAGGAGGAGGCTGCCGTTCATCTGCAGAAGCAGTTTTCTGCAACGAACAATAATATTGTGCTGGAAAGGGATATTACGTTTTACTCTGTCTGTGAGCATCATTTACTGCCTTTTTACGGGAAAGCACATGTTGCCTATATTCCTGATAAAAGGGTGGCGGGCTTAAGCAAGCTTGCCAGAACTGTTGAGGTATTTGCCAGAAGGCCCCAGATTCAGGAAAATATGACCGCAGAGATTGCGGATGCCGTCTGGGAAAACCTAAAGCCAAAGGGTGTGATGGTCATGCTGGAGGCGGAGCATATGTGTATGACCATGCGGGGAGTGCAAAAACCCGGAACCATCACCTCTACCATTGTTACCAGGGGAGTGTTCGAAGAGGACTTTGGCCTGCAGCAGACCTTTTTGCAGATGGTGCGGTCATGAACCGGGTAAATCTGGTATATCATCATCCTGTTTATCAGGAAAAATTCTGCGCACTGCAGGAAACGGAAAAGGACAGAAAGTTCTGTAAGCACACTCTGGAGCATTTTATGGACGTGGCAAGGCTTATGTATATTTATTCCCTGGAGCATGATATTGACCTTTCCCGGGAGGTGATTTATGCCATGGCGCTCATGCATGACATAGGAAGAATCGACCAGATTACCAAAGGTATTCCCCACGAGCAGGCAGGGGCAGTTCTCTGTGATATGATCCTGCCGGACTGCGGATTTACCAGGGATGAGCTCTCTATGATAAAAGCAGCCATTCTTCATCATCGAAATGCAGCGGACGATGAGAAAAATCCATGCTATGAAATGCTCTACTGGGCAGATAAGAAGTCCAGAAATTGTTATGCCTGCCATATGCAAAAGGAATGTCACTGGGACAGAAATAAAATGAATTTAACGATTGAGTATTAGATGTTTTATGAAGAGGAAAAAAATGAAAATAGGAAATAAAGAATTTGACCTGAATAATCACTGCTATATTATGGGAATTTTGAACGTGACACCGGATTCCTTTTCCGATGGCGGAAAATATAATAACTTATCTGCGGCATTGAAGCATACCGAGGAGATGATAAGGGACGGTGCAGATATCATCGATGTGGGAGGGGAATCAACAAGACCGGGGCATGTGGTGATTTCCGATGAAGAAGAGATAGAAAGAGTGACACCGGTGATCGAAGCCATAAAAAGAAACTTTGATGTCCCTGTTTCCATTGACACCTATAAAGGGGCTGTAGCCCTCGCTGGGCTTCAGGCGGGAGCAGATCTGGTCAATGATATCTGGGGCTTTAAGCATGACGAAAAGGTGGCAGAGTACACGGAAAAGTATGGTGCGGCCTGCTGTCTGATGCATAATCGAAAAGAAGCGGTGTATGAGGATTTTCAAAAGGATTTTCTGGCAGATCTGCAGGAATGTGTTGCCATTGCCCATAAAGCCGGAATTGCCGACGATAGAATTATTCTGGATCCCGGCGTGGGATTTGGGAAGACCTATGAAATGAATCTGGAAATCATCAATCATCTGGAAATTATGAAGAAGCTTGGCTATCCCATTCTGCTGGGAACCTCAAGGAAATCCGTCATCGGTCTGACGCTGGATTTGCCAGCCGATGAGAGAGTCGAGGGCACGCTGGTCACCACCGTTATGGGTGTCATGAAGGGCTGTTCCTTTGTGCGGGTTCATGATATCAAAGAAAATGTGCGGGCAGTCCGGATGACGGAGGCCATTTTGTCGCGGTAACGATTGCCTGATAGAATCTACGCTAATTACCGCACTGTTTCGCTGGGATTTTTTTTCGAGAGTGTAATCGTAAACTTGCAGAAGTGGAATTTGGGTGCAGGAGAAAGGATTGGAAATGGATCAGATTTCGATAGAGAAATTAGTGGTGTTTGGGAATCATGGAGTATATCCGGAAGAAAATGCACTGGGACAGAAATTTGTGGTTTCGATTACTCTCTACACAGACACGCGAAAAGCGGGAAGGACAGATGATTTGTCCTGTTCCATTAATTATGGAGAGGTAAGCCAGTTTGCCAGACAGTTTTTGGAGGACAATACCTTTCAGTTAATTGAAACAGCAGCAGAAAAGCTGGCGGAGCAGCTGTTGCTCAAATATTCTCTGTTGGAACAGGTGGAGGTCAAAGTTGAAAAACCCTGGGCACCTATTGCTATCCCGGTGGAGACAGTCAGTGTGAAAATCAAAAGAGGCTGGCACAAAGCCTACATCGCCCTTGGCTCCAATATGGGAGATAAAAAAGGATATTTGGATGAGGCTGTGGAAAAGCTGAAGCAGCATCCCCTGTGTCAGGTGGGAAAGGTTGCTGACTATATCCGGACCGAGCCCTACGGCGGCGTGGAACAGGATTGGTTTTTAAATAGTGCCCTGGAACTTCGGACCCTGTTGTATCCGGAGGAACTGCTTTCCCTTTTACATAAAATCGAGGCTGAAGCCGGGCGGGAGAGAACCATTCACTGGGGACCGAGGACTCTGGATCTGGATATTTTGTTCTACGATAACTGTGTCATAGATACGCCGGACCTTACCATTCCCCATATAGACCTGCAGAACAGGGATTTTGTGCTGATTCCCATGGCCCAGATTGCCCCTTATTTCAGGCATCCGGTTCTGGGACAGACCATGGCGCAGCTGTGTCAGTTACTCAAAATGAATCTGTGAGAATTCAATGGACATTTTTTCTCCCCGGTAAAGATTGCTTATATAGAGGAACTGTGTTATAATAACCCTCGTCTTTATTACTTTAATACAGAAAAGGAGTTATTTATGAACGCATCAACAATTTGTATAATGCTTACGATTGTGGTCTATCTGCTGCTGGTGCTGGTAGTAGGCTTTCATTTTGCAAAGAAGAATGAATCGGTATCGGATTTTTATCTGGGAGGCCGGAAACTTGGACCTCTTGTAACGGCTATGAGTGCAGAAGCATCGGATATGTCCAGTTATCTTCTGATGGGACTGCCGGGACTGGCTTATCTGACCGGTGTGGCAGATGTAGGCTGGACAGCTCTTGGCCTTGCAGTCGGTACCTATCTGAACTGGCTGTTTACGGCCCGCAGGCTTCGCCGCTATACCCACGTGACGAAATCTTTTACTCTGCCTCAGTTTTTTTCCAGGAGATTCCACGATGATAAGAATATCATCTGTGCAATTGCCGCAGTGATCATTATCATTTTCTTTATACCCTATACGGCTTCCGGGTTTGCAGCCTGTGGAAAGCTGTTTGGCTCTCTGTTTAATGCTGACTATATGACGGCAATGATTATTTCGGCCATTGTCATTGTGGCTTATACCGCTGCAGGGGGATTTCTCGCTGCATCTACAACAGATTTTATTCAGAGTATTATTATGACCATTGCACTTTTGTTTGTTCTTGTATTTTCTACAATTTCTGCAGGAGGAATTGGTGCGGTTATCGAGAATGCCAAGGCTCTGCCGGGGTATCTTTCCGTTACGCATACTTTTGTGCAGGATACAAACAGTGCACAGCCTTATTCGTTTTTACAGATTATATCCACTCTGGCATGGGGACTGGGATATTTTGGTATGCCTCATATTCTTCTTCGTTTTATGGCGATTGAAGATGAGAAGAAACTTAAGATTTCCAGGCGCGTAGCTTCTGTCTGGGTAGTGATTGCCATGGCAGTGGCAGTTCTGATTGGTGTTGTGGGAAGAGGAATGACGGCAAATGGGATGATTGCCCAGCTGAGCGGTTCCGACAGTGAGACGATTATTGTGAAGGTTGCACATCTTCTCTCGACTTATGGATATTTTCCGGCCATGATGGCAGGTCTGATTCTGGCAGGTATTCTTGCCAGTACCATGTCTACCGCAGATTCACAGCTTCTGGCAGCATCTTCCAGTGTGTCCCAGAATATCATGCAGGAGACATTACATATGAATGTATCCAAGAAGACCAGCATGCTGGTGGCAAGACTGACGGTTATCGTAATTGCTGTGATTGCTATTTTTATTGCAAGAAATCCAAACAGTTCCGTATTTGAGATTGTGTCCTTTGCATGGGCCGGTTTCGGTGCTGCCTTCGGTCCGGTAGTAATCTGCACTCTTTTCTGGAAGCGTACAAACTGGCAGGGAGCATTGGCCGGTATGATTGCAGGAGGAGCCAGCGTGTTTGTATGGAAGTATCTGGTTGCTCCGCTTGGGGGAGTGTTTGCCATTTATGAACTGCTTCCGGCTTTCCTTGTGGGACTTTTTGTTATTATCGTGGTAAGTCTTGCAACTAAGGCACCGGAACAGGATATCATCGATGAATTTGAACTTGCAAAGGGACCGGAAGAGATTCGGTAATGGTTGAGAATTCATAGTATTATCTATTAAAATAGGAAAATATAACTGGACGGAAAGGAGCAATAATGGCTGATTATATTTTAAGCTGCTGTTCCACAGCGGACTTAACCAAAGAGGTATTTGAGCAAAGAAATATTCCCTATATTTGTTTCCACTACGAACTGGATGGTAAATCATATTTGGATGATCTGGGAGAAACGATGCCTTTTGACAAATTTTATCAGGCTATGGAGAATGGGGCGGATACGAAAACTTCACAGGTAAATGTAGATGAGTTCTGTGATTATTTTGAGCCATTTTTGAAGGAGGGGAAAGATATTCTGCACCTGACCCTTTCTTCCGGAATTTCCGGGGTGTACAATTCTGCCTGTGTCGCGCAGGTGATGATGCAGGAAAAATATCCGGAACGTAAGATTTATATAGTGGATTCCCTTTCTGCATCTTCCGGCTATGGATTACTGATGGATAAGCTGGCGGATATGAGAGATGAGGGAAAGTCTATTGATGAAGTGTATCAGTGGGCATTGGATCACAGGAAAAATCTCCAGCACTGGTTTTTTACCAGTGATCTTACTTATCTGATTCGTGGAGGGCGTGTATCGAAGGCTGCAGGTCTGATTGGTGGAATGATGAACATATGTCCGCTTATGACCGTTGATCCCCAGGGAAAACTGGTTGCCAGGCAGAAAGTCCGCACAAAGAAAAAAGTCATTCGGGCGATTGTTGATAAGATGGAGGAAAATGCTGAGGGTGGAGCAGACTATTCCGGCAAATGTTTTATCAGTAATTCGGCATGTATGGAGGATGCTATGGAGGTTGCAAAGCTTATCGAGGAGCGCTTCCCTAAGTTAAAGGGAAAGGTGGAGATTTTTTCTATCGGAACCACCATCGGAAGCCATACAGGTCCGGGAACGGTTGCAGTGTTTTTCTGGGGCAGTGAACGGAACTGAGTGAGGAAATATCTATATATCTAAAACGGTATCTGCGGCTCTGTTATTTAGGCGTTTCAGGTTTGAATAAATCTGAAACGCTATTTTTTACACATTTTTTACCTTAAATATATATAAATTAAATAATACTGTGGTATGAATGAAAGGTACGAAATTTATTCGGGAGGTAATATATGAAGAGCCAGTTTCAACGGCAGAATAAATACAGCTGCAGATATTTGGCAATTGTATTGGTAATCTGTTTTGGTATCCTTTCTTTTGGAGGCTGTGGAAAGAACAGCAGCGTTTCTGATGGAAAAGAGGGACATTTTAAAGCTGCGGGGGCAAGCCGGACCATACGGATTCTGTCCGGTTCGGAAAATAGAGAATTGGAGTCTGTTTTAAAAGAATGTTCCCAAAAAACAAAGGTGAACATTGACATAACCTATAAGGGTTCCGTGGATATATGGAGTTGGAGTTCAGAGGGAACTGTCCGAGTTTTCCGACTCTGTCCTTAATAATGTAAAGAATAAAGATACCGGATATGTGGGGGATTTATTGTCTGAGCTTGTGATACAGGTAAAGGATCTAGACGTGACAAAATCTTCAGAGGGTGGCCTCTTAAACAAAATTCCTTTTATCAAAGAGGCAAAGCATAGTCTGGAAAAATTGAAAGAGCGTTATGAGAAGGTTGAAGTACAGATTGACCGCATTGAGGGACAGCTGGAAAAAGCACGGATGGAAATGCTTAAGGACATCAACATGTTTGATACCATGTATCAGAAAAACTTAAGTTATTTTAAGGAACTGCAGCTATACATTGCGGCCGGTGAGCAGGAAATTGAAAAAATGAGAAATGAGACCATTCCGTCACTGCAGGCAGAGGCGGAAAAGTCCGGAGATCCCATGGATGCACAGATGGTTCGTGATTTTGAAGATACGGTTAACCGCTTTGAGAAAAAAATGTATGACTTAAAGCTTAGTAAAACCATCGCCATTCAGTCAGCACCACAGATTAAGCTGATCCAGAATAATGATAAGCTTCTGGTGGACCGGATTCAGACAGCAGTTCTTAATACCATTCCGGTGTGGAAAGGACAGATTGTCATTGCCCTTGGTCTTTACAAGCAGGAAAAAGCCCTAAAGCTCCAGCAGGAGGTTATGGATACTACAAATGAACTGTTGAGAAAAAATTCAGAAATGTTAAAAACCAATATAATTGAAACTGCAAAGGCATCAGAGAAAGGAATTGTAGAGCTGGATACATTAAAAAAAGTGAATGATGACCTGATTGCAACGATTGAGGAGACCATGAAGATACAGAAGGAGGGCAGGGAAAAGAGACAGGCTGCGGAACAGGAACTGGTAAGACTGGAAGGAGAATTGAAAAATAAGCTGATGGAAATTAAGGCATAACTTTATTCAGCGTGGCATGTTCATCTACATTTTTCATAGAGAGAAGATTTGGTAAAGACCCCTTGTGTCTGTTTTTGACACAGGGGGTCTTATTTACCTTAATTTTACATCAACTTTACAAAAACCTGAGTTTCTATTTTACATTGGACGTGTATTCTACATTTGATGATACTAAATATGAAAAAAGAGAGGACTGAAATTGTGAAAACGCGACGTTTACCAGTACCTGCATTAATTTTGGCACTTGTTCTGGCACTGTTAACAGGCTGTGGGCCGGCTGAGGGGAAAAAGACTGTAACAGGCACCGGGCTTGATAAGCTTGGAACCGTTAATGTGATTTCCAGAGAAGAAGGTTCCGGTACGAGGGAGGTTTTTTCAAAAACCCTTGGTCTGTTTGATGACAGCACCGGAAGGGATGAAATAACAGAAGATGCCCTGAAGGAAGAAAGCGGAGACAAAGTGATTGAAGCCGTTTCCGAAGATGAATCTGCAATTGGTTATGTGTCTCTTGGACTACTGGATTCATCAAAGGGAAAAGTTCATACCGTGACTGTAGATGGGAAAAGCCTGAACCGAAACTTCTATCTTGCCTATTCAGGAAAACTGTCAGAATTGGAAAAGGATTTTCTTACCTATGTGGAGGGAAAAGGACAGGAGATTGTAGGGGAGAATTACCAAACAGTAAAAAAAACCACAACCTTTCTTTCCGGCAAGCCCAAAGGCACAATTAAAATCGGAGGTTCCAGTTCTGTGGCTTCGTTAATGCAGGAACTTTCGGATGCCTATATGCAGATTAATCCCAATGCAGAAATTACCGTGGTGACAACAGATTCCACAAATGGACTGACCGGTGCAATGTCCGGAATCTATGACCTTGGAATGGCTTCCCGTGAGTTGAAAGATTATGAAAAGGAACTATTGGACTATGATGTCATTGCAAAAGATGAAGTGGCTGTCATCGTACAAAAGGATAATCCGCTCAAAAATATTTCATCACAGGATTTAAAGAAGATTTATTCCGGTGAAATGAAGGAATGGAAAGAACTTGCTGATTAATCCGTGTCGGAAATAATTATGCATGGACCTATGTTCAAAAGAAAAACAGGAGGATTAAGAAATGAATAAAACAGTCGAAATTATTTTCGGATTAGTAGGAGGACTTGCCATCTTTATCTTTGGTATGAACATGATGAGCGAGTGTCTGCAGAAGGCGGCAGGAGATAAGATGAAAAAGATTCTTTCCATGCTGACGAAAAATCCGGTGCTTGGGGTACTGGCCGGTGCACTTACCACTGCAGTATTACAGAGCAGCAGCGCAACAACCGTCATGGTAATCGGATTTGTCAGTGCGGGACTCATGACTCTGCCACAGGCAGTTTCCATTATTCTGGGTGCCAATATCGGTACAACCATGACTGCACAGATTATAGCATTTAAGATCAGTGATTATATTTATGTGTTTATCTTTATTGGATTTTTGATTAATTTTATCTGCAAATCAGAGAAAATAAAGAATATTGGACAGACAATTTTTGCCTTTGGCCTTTTGTTCCTGGGGATTGAGACTATGGGAGATGTAATGAAGCCCCTTGCATCCAGTCCGATATTTACGGAAATGATTGCAAAAGTTGCACATATTCCGGTACTTGGTGTGTGTGTAGGTACATTGATGACCCTTGTAGTACAGAGCAGCAGCGCCACCATTGCAGTACTTCAGAATTTTGCTTCCCAGGCAGGACCGGATGGTGTTACCAGTATCATCGGACTGGCAGGAGCGATTCCAATTCTTCTGGGAGATAACATTGGTACTACGATCACCGCACTGTTAGCTTCTGTGGGACAGAGCAAGGATGCAAAGAGAACCGCAGTTGCCCACTGTATTTTTAATTTATCCGGCGCATTTTTGTTTATCTGGTTGGTAAAGCCTTATGCATACCTGATTCAGCAAATATCTCCGAAGGGAAACGAAGTGGATGTCATCGCCAGACAGATTGCAAATGCCCATACCGGTTTTAATCTGACTATGACACTCTTATGGATTCCATTGATATGGCTTATGGTAAAGATTGTTATGAAGCTTGTTCCGGATCAAAAGGGAAAAATGCAGCTGATTCCTTCTGCACCCAAATATCTGGATGATAAACTTGTGGGACAGCCGGCTGCAGCTTTACAGCTTGTGGCAAAGGAAGTTGTTCGCTGCAGTAAACTGGTAGAGGACATGCTTAGAGAGATTAAAGAAGGAAAGGGAAAGGACATCCCGGTCACCTTAAAGGATATTGTGGAGAAAGCAGAAATAGAACATGAATTAAATACCAGCATTACAGATTATCTGTCGGCAATGTATTCTGAGGGTGTCATGACTGAGGAACAGGCAGCTCAGAGTACCGGAATTATTTATGTTCTCTGTGATATCGACCGTATGGCAGATTTGTGCCGTGAAATAGGGGAAAATGTCACTGAAAATTCAGACAAGAAACAGAAACTTTCCAAGGATGCCTTAAAAGAACTGAAAAAATCAATTTCTGTTATCCTGGAGATGTATGAGGACGCAATGCACGGTATTATTACAGGAGAGGATGCCTTTTCCGATGATATCAAGGAGAAGAAAAATGAAGTACTGCTTCTTGATGAGAACATGCGCCTTGCCCATGCACAACGTGTTGCAAAGAAAAAATGTGATGCAAAACTTACCATTACATACAACAATATCATCCATGCAATTGACCGAATGGGAAATAACTGTGTCAATCTGATAGATACAGCCTTAAATCAGGTAAACTTTAAAGCTTTTTTAACAGAGGATGGGACAAAAGAAATTATGTCTGCTGAATAATACCGGATAAAAAAATAAATAATATTATAAAAAACTATGGATTTATTTTGAAATTATGGTAAAATGTCTTACGGACTACAAATATAAGGAGTATTTTTGTGACAGAGGATAAACAGACAGTTGTTCAAATAGTTTCAAAATTGATCAATTTGGGAAAGAAAAATAACAAGTTAGAATATGACAAAATTCTTGATGTATTTTCCGGTGTTGATATTTCTTCCGAGCAGTTTGAGAACATTCTGAAAATATTGGAAGATAACGAAATTAAGATTATAAAAGGGCGGGAAGAGCACCCAGGGTCTCAGGATGTACAGGATGAAGAGGAGCTTCAGCCAGATGAAATTCTATTAGATATTGAGGATGATATTGAGGATGAGTCTGAGGATTCCATTGATGAGGAAGATTTTGCTGTTTCAGAGAGTGCAGATATTTCCGATCCGGTTCGCCAGTATCTGAAGGCAATCGGGCATGTGAAACTTCTTACAGCTGAGGAGGAACAGACCATTGCCAAAAAGATTACGGAAGGGGATCAGGAGGCCAAGAAGAAACTGATTGAGGCGAATCTGCGTCTTGTAGTCAGTATTGCAAAAAAATATGTGGGCAGGGGACTTCCCCTTCTTGATCTGATTCAGGAGGGAAATATTGGTCTGATGAAAGCAGTGGACAAGTTTGAGTATGAAAAGGGATTTAAATTTTCTACTTATGCAACCTGGTGGATCAGACAGGCCATTACCCGTGCCATCGCGGATCAGGCTAAGACAATCCGTGTACCGGTGCATATGGTGGAAACCATCAACAAAGTGGTCCGTGCAAGAAGAAGCCTGACACAGGAGCTGGGGCGTGAACCTACCAATAAAGAAATTGCGGATATGCTGGATGAGGATGAGGAGCGTATTGTAGAGATCATGGGATTTAGTCAGGATCCGGTATCTATGGAGGCTCCGGTGGGAGATGAGGATGACTCCCATCTGGGAGATTTTGTCCAGGATTCCAATGCACTTTCACCGGAAGAAAATGCTATTGCAGAGATGCGCCGCAAGCAGATTGATCTTGCAATGAAAGACCTGACAGAACGTGAACAGGAAGTAATAGTTCTGCGTTTTGGTCTGGATGGCAGCCAGCCGCATACTTTGGAGGAAGTGGGACAGATGTTTCATGTGACAAGGGAACGAATCAGGCAGATTGAGGCTAAGGCACTGCGCAAACTCGGTGCCCCAAGCCGTAAAAGAATGCTTCAGGATTTTCTGTAATTTCATACATTATAGATATTTATTCGGACTCCTTTAGAATTAGATAATCAGCTGTAAATTATGAAACAATAGCAGATGCCTGTATATAAATAGAAAACCTCAGTACCGGGATGAGCCGGCTGAGGTTTTTTAAAGTTTCTTGCCTTTTTCCATAAGGAATGGTAGGATAGAATGTGGTAGAAAATATGGAAAGGGGATACAAAAGATGTTTTGCAGAAAATGCGGAAAAGAAATTCCGGATAATTCTACAGTGTGTGGCTACTGTGGCACTCCCACAGATCCAAACAACTCCTATTTTTATGGCGGAACTCCGCAGAATATGGACGGGGGTGCCAATGGCATGGCAATTGCATCTATGGTTCTTGGCATTATTGCTGTTTTATTATCCTGCTGTTCAGGGACCAGGTGGCTGACAGTAATTGTGGCTGTGGTTGGAATTGTTTTTGGAATACTGGCACTTCAGAAAAAAGAGTTTAATAACAGGGGAATGGCAATTGCCGGAATCGTTTGCAGCATTGTTGCGCTTGTGATGGGGCTTATTTTGATACTGCTGGGAGTAGTTGGAATTGCTTTTTTGACGAGCCTTTTTTCCGGGATTCATGGCTTCTAATGAAATAGTTTTCAGTTATTCATACTATAACTGGAAATTATAGTTAAAATAGTGCTTGACAAAAATAAATTATAGTATTATTATCTAAACAACGCAAAGAAAGAAGAAGGTTTTCAAAGAATGAGAAGACAGGCATTATCTCTGTTAGTAGAAAATAATCCGGGTGTTACCAGTCGTATTTCCGGGCTGTTCAGCCGCAGGGGATATAATATTGACAGTTTTTCATCCGGTGTGACTGCTGATCCGAAATATACAAGAATCACCATTGTTGCAAGTGGTGATGAACTGATTTTAGATCAGATAGAAAAGCAGCTTTTAAAGCTGGAAGATGTACTGGATATTAAGAAACTGGAACCGGGAATGTCTGTCACAAGAGAACTGATTCTTGTCAAGATTCGCGCAAAGGATAACGAGCGCCAGCCTATTATGAATGTGACTGAAATTTTCCATGGCAAGATTGTGGATGTAGCCCACGATTCCATGGTCATTGAGCTTGTAGGCCATCAGGACAAGCTGGATGCGTTTTTGGATCTGCTGGACGGATATGAGATCTTAGAGCTTGCACGTACAGGAATTACAGGTCTTACAAGAGGTTCATCGGATGTCCGGTTTTTGGAGTAGTCAGTAATTTAAATTTTAGTATACATATAGGAGGACAATAAAATGTCAGAAGCAAGAATTTTTTACCAGGAAGATTGTAACCTTTCTTTATTAGAGGGAAAGACAATCGCAATCATTGGCTACGGCAGCCAGGGACATGCACATGCCCTTAACCTGAAGGACAGCGGATGCGATGTCATCGTTGGTCTTTATGAGGGCAGCAAGTCCTGGAAGAAAGCAGAGGAGCAGGGCTTTAAGGTTTATGTTGCTGCAGAAGCTGCAAAAAAGGCTGATATTATCATGATTCTGATTAATGATGAGTTGCAGGCTGATATGTACAAGAAAGACATTGAGCCAAACCTTGAACCAGGTAACATGTTAATGTTTGCACATGGTTTCAATATTCATTTTGGATGCATCAAGCCACCAAAGGATGTTGATGTTACTATGATTGCACCAAAGGCTCCAGGTCATACAGTTCGTTCAGAGTATCAGGCAGGTAAGGGTACTCCTTGTTTGATTGCCGTTGAGCAGGATGCTACAGGTAAGGCTCTGGATCTTGCACTTGCTTATGGTCTTGGTATCGGTGGAGCAAGAGCCGGACTTCTTGAGACAACATTCCGTACAGAGACAGAGACAGACCTCTTCGGTGAGCAGGCTGTTTTATGTGGTGGTGTATGTGCTCTGATGCAGGCTGGTTTCGAGACTCTGTGTGAGGCTGGATATGATCCAAGAAATGCATACTTTGAGTGCATCCATGAGATGAAACTTATCGTAGACTTAATTTACCAGTCAGGTTTTGCTGGAATGAGATATTCTATTTCCAACACCGCTGAGTACGGTGATTATATCACAGGTCCTAAGATCGTTACAGAAGATACAAAGAAGGCTATGAAGCAGATCCTTTCTGATATTCAGGATGGTACATTCGCGAAGGAATTCTTACTGGATATGTCTCCGGCAGGACGTCAGGTTCACTTCAAGGCTATGAGAAAGCTTGCTTCTGAGCATCCTTCTGAGCAGGTTGGAGAGGAAATCCGTAAGCTGTACAGCTGGAACAATGAGGATGATAAGCTTATCAATAACTAATTATAATCATTCATCAGATATTTTCCCCCGGTGGTTTTCACCGGGGGATTTATCTTTTGTTGGAATTGACAAACGAATCTGTTATGTGTAAAATAAATGTATTGTGATAATTTAGAAAATGAAGAGGCGAAAACATGGCAGAAGTGTACAACCACAAGGTGGTAGAGAAAAAGTGGCAGAAGGTCTGGGATGATGAGAAGGCTTTCGCTGCAAGCAATGATTTTACAAAACCTAAATATTATGCATTGGTAGAATTTCCATATCCTTCAGGACAGGGACTCCACGTTGGCCATCCAAGACCCTATACTGCACTGGATATTGTTGCCCGTAAGAGAAGAATGCAGGGATATAATGTCCTTTATCCGATGGGCTGGGATGCTTTTGGTCTCCCGACGGAGAACTATGCAATTAAAAATAAGGTGCATCCAAAGATTGTAACGGAGAAAAATGTAGCGCACTTTAAGGAACAGCTGCATTCCCTTGGATATTCTTTCGACTGGGATCGGGAGATTAATACAACAGATCCGGAATATTACAAGTGGACCCAGTGGATTTTCTTAAAGCTGTTTAAGGCAGGACTTGCCTACAAGAAAGAAATGCCCATTAACTGGTGTCCTTCCTGCAAAGTTGGTCTTGCCAATGAGGAGGTTGTCAATGGTGTCTGCGAGCGTTGCGGCACGCCTGTTGTGCGCAAGGTCAAGAGCGAGTGGATGCTTAAGATTACCGAATACGCGGACAAGCTGATCGAGGGACTGAATGATGTAGACTATATTGAGCGTGTCAAGATATCCCAGAAGAACTGGATCGGCCGTTCTACGGGTGCTGAGGTTGACTTTACCATTAAGGGAACCGAGGACAAGCTGCGTATTTATACAACGAGATGTGATACATTATTCGGCGTTACTTACATGGTTGTTTCTCCAGAGCATCCTTATCTGGATAAATATAAAGATCAGATCAAAAACTGGGACGAGATTGTTGCTTATCGTGAGCAGGCTTCCCGGAAATCTGATTTTGAGAGAGCGGAGCTGGCTAAGGACAAGACGGGCGTTGCTATCGACGGTTTGACTGCGGTGAATCCGGTCAACGGCAAAGAGGTACCGATCTGGGTATCTGATTATGTATTAATGAGCTACGGAACCGGTGCCATCATGGCTGTTCCGGCTCATGATGAGAGAGACTGGGAATTCGCTAAGAAATTTGATCTTCCGATCATTCAGGTAGTTGCCAAGAACGGGGAAGAGGTGGATGTCAATGAAGCTGCTTTTACCGATGTGGCAACGGGAGTGCTAATCAACTCTGATTTCCTGAATGGCCTTGAAGTCAAGGATGCCAAGGAAAAGATGATTGCTTTTCTGGAGGAAAAGGGCATCGGTCAGGCAAAGACAAACTATAAATTAAGAGACTGGGTATTCTCCCGTCAGCGTTACTGGGGCGAGCCGATTCCGATTGTTCACTGTGAGAAATGTGGCTATGTTCCTCTTGACGAGAAGGATTTACCATTGCTTCTTCCGGAAGTGGACAGTTATATGCCCACAGACAACGGAGAATCTCCGCTGGCTGCTATGACAGACTGGGTGAACACTACATGTCCATGCTGCGGTGGTCCTGCAAAGAGAGAGACCGATACCATGCCGCAGTGGGCAGGATCTTCCTGGTACTTTTTACGTTATACGGATCCCCATAATGATAAAGAACTGGCAAGTCCGGAAGCTCTGAAATACTGGCTGCCGGTTGACTGGTACAATGGTGGTATGGAGCATACCACACTGCATCTTCTTTATTCCAGATTCTGGCATAAGTTCCTCTATGATGAGGGAGTTGTACCCTGTCCGGAACCATACCAGAAACGTACCTCCCATGGAATGATTCTGGGCGAGAACGGAGAGAAGATGTCCAAGTCCAGAGGCAATGTGGTCAATCCGGATGACATAGTCCGTGAGTATGGTGCGGATACCCTTCGTACCTATGAGATGTTTATTGGTGCATTTGATCTGTCTGCTTCCTGGTCGGAGGACGGTGTGAAGGGCTGCCGGAGATTTTTAGACCGTGCATGGAAACTGCAGGATTTGGTGACGGATGAGGAGGGCTTCTCTAAGGATCTTGAAACCAGGATGCATCAGACCATTAAGAAGGTGTCAAATGACTTCGAGAATATGAAGTTTAACACTGCAATTGCTGCAATGATGTCACTGCTTAATGATTTTTACAAGAAAGGTTCTGTCACAAAAGGAGAGATTCAGACACTGATTATTCTCTTAAACCCGGTTGCTCCGCACATTACAGAGGAAATGTGGGAGAAACTCGGCTATGAGGGAAGAGTATATCAGCAGATATGGCCGGAATTTGATGAGGCAAAGACAGTAGAGTCTACTGTGGAAATTGCAGTTCAGATCAATGGAAAGACTAAAGGTACCTTAGACATCGGGAAGGATGATCCAAAGGATGATGTCCTTGCCAGAGCAAAGGAATGTATCGCTGATAAGCTGACTGGAACTATTGTAAAGGAAATTTATGTTCCTGGAAAAATTGTTAATATTGTAATGAAATAATACAAGTGTTGAAAGTATTTTTGGGTATTCTTATATCCCCTGTATCCTGATGGTACAGGGGATATATTTTCGTGAAATGTAAATAATATGATATATGATTGAAGAAGCAAAAAACGGGAGAGCGAAAATGAAAAAATCTTATTTATCCTATTTTTTTACATACGAAACTAAGCTTCCGGATGGAATGGGCTTCTCACTATTTGGTCCGTGGCATATGATATGGCTTTTGGCAATTACAGCAGGATGTGTATTCTATCTTTTCTTCTATAAAAGATGTTCTGGGAAAGGAAAACGAAGGCTGGATGGAATATCTGCAGGTTCACTCATGTTCTGGATTGCTGCACGAATGATTTATATTGTCATAATTCACGAAGATCTTTTGTATGAACTTCCGCTGCACCTATGCAGTATGGCGGGAATTTTATGCTTCATTCATTTCCTGACGGGATGTAAAATGCTTGGTCAGGTACTTTATACGATTTGCCTGCCTGGTACGGTACTTGCACTGTTGTTTCCAAACTGGAATTTTTATCCGGTTATTCATTTTATTACCATAGAGTCATTTTTATTCCATATGGGAATTGTGCTGTATGTGACAGGACAATTGATGAGTCATAAGATTGTTCCCGGACTTTCAAAACTTTACCAGGTGATTTTGTTTCTCACTGCAGTTGTGATACCGGTTTTCTGGTTTGATAAATGTTTTAATGTGAATTATATGTTTGTCAATTGGCCGTCAGCCGGCTCCCCACTGGTCTTTCTGGCTGACAAAATGGGGAATCCTGGCTATCTGGCTGGATATGGTGCTCTTGTACTCCTGTGTATGTTTCTCATGGATCTGGGATATTATCTGCATAGTATCCGCGGAAAAAGAGATTAAAAAACAATGAAGCTGTCTATTTTTTGAGTACATGGGGTGGGAGAGACGGATCGCTTCCGCGAAGCTTTTGCATGCTGCGCTGGATGGCATCCTTAGAATCTTTCCAGTCTGCATCCTTGTTTTTGTAATCATATTTTTCGATAAACCAGGAAATATCCTCGTAGACTCGCTCAAAATTTTTCTGCATCAGTGGAAGAACGGTAGCATAAAATTCTTTTCGCTCCGCATCATTTAACTGTTTATCTGCACCCTGGCAGAGCACTTTGAAATGATCCAGACAAAATCCCTTTGTCTCAGCCACCTGTTTCCGGAATTCTGCATCTTTTTTATACATAGAAAAAAATGTTTTCATGTAGGCATTGAAGGTGTTTTGTACACTGGAGCAGATAAAACAGGTGGACTCTCTTTTTTCAATCCAGTTGACAATAGAGTTTTCACTGACTTTTTGTTTTTTTTCAAAGAATCCGCTTCGTTTTCCGGCTGCTTCCGGTTTAAAGGACTTCCATTCTTTATTCATTTCATCCAGATGCCGTTTCATCAGTGTTTTTAAAATCCATGCATTCCCTAGAGAATTTCCATAGTCATACATTTTTTTCAGATGGGTACGGCAGAATCCCTCCCGGTCTGTCATATCACGAATGTCGGCTTCCATATAGGAGGCACCATGTCCCAGGACAAAGTCCATCATATGTTCTTCGGTTTTTCGTTCAATATAGCAAAAGGGGCACTCTCCGGAATTAGCCATGGCGTCGGAGATGGGGATCGTGTGAATCTGTTCTTTCATGTGTTTTCCTCCGGTTTAAAATTCTGGTAAAAATCAATAAAGGTCTGTAAAGATTTGGATGGTTTTAAATTATCTTTATAGGCAAATCCGATTTCTCTCTTGTGAATGGGAAAGCCCAGCGGAATCTCAACAAGAGAGCCATCCTTTAGTTCCTCTGTAACAAAGTTTTTGACGACACAGGCGACACCGACTCCGATTTTTGCGAAGTCGATAAGAAGATCCATATTGGAAATATCAATGGATTCTGCTATGGTGATCTGGTTGTCCTGCAGATAATCATCGATATACTGTCTTGTCATGTTATGTTTATCTAAAAGCATGAGCGTTGAATTTTCCAGGATTGCATCCTTTTTGATTCCTCTCTTTTTTAAATTTTCCAGATAATCCGGATTGGCGACAAAAATATCCTCAATCTGATCCAGATAGAAAAAGTTGATATTTTTTAAATTTTCCGGTTTTCCAATCAGCCCGATATCTATCTTGTTGTCATCCAGAAGCTCCAGGGTTTCATTGGTGGACTGACAGTTGATAGAGATGCTGATATGGGGATTTTGGCGGATAAACTCTTTTAAGTAGGGGAGCAGGACATATTTGCAGAGGGTGGCACTGACACCGATCTGCAGATGACCGACACCAAGATCAATAGAGCGTTTTAATTTTTCTTCACCCTGATTTAAAGTTTCAAAGGCTTCTTTCACATGACCGTAGAGAAGCTGGCCCTCATCTGTAAGAATGACACCCCGGGAACTTCGGGAAAAAAGCTTACATCCTAAATTATCTTCCAGCTTCTGAATGGATTTACTGATGGCAGGCTGGCTGATGTAGAGTTCTTTGGCTGCTTTTGAAATATTTCCGGCATTTGCCACTGTATAAAAAATCCAGTAGGACGATAAATTTTGATTCATTCCAACCTCCGCTGTTATATATTTTATGGTTTTTATTATATCATAAAATGTAGTTATGGTAAATATGTTTATTATGTATTGGGTTTATAAAAAAAACTGTGATAAAATCTCTTTGAGTATGAAATATGAAGGAGGAATTATTCCATGGGAATGACGATGACACAGAAGATTCTGGCTGCGCATGCCGGTTTGCCTTCTGTCAGTGCCGGACAGCTGATTGAGGCTGATCTGGATCTGGTTTTAGGCAATGATATTACTTCTCCGGTTGCAATTCATGAGATTGATAAAATGAATGTAGAGGGAGTATTTGATAAAGATAAGATAGCCCTGGTTATGGATCACTTTGTTCCGAACAAAGATATTAAATCTGCAGAGCACTGTAAGTGCGTGCGGGAATTTGCATGTAAAAATGAAATTTCCAATTATTTTGATGTGGGAGAGATGGGTATCGAGCATGCACTTCTTCCGGAAAAAGGACTTACGGTTGCAGGAGATGTGATTATCGGTGCAGATTCTCACACCTGCACTTATGGAGCACTGGGAGCATTTTCCACCGGCGTTGGAAGTACGGATATGGCTGCCGGAATGGCAACCGGTAAGGCATGGTTTAAGGTTCCGTCTGCCATTAAGTTTAACATTGTAGGAAAACCTGCAAAGTTTGTCAGTGGCAAGGATGTAATCTTACATATTATCGGTATGATCGGGGTGGATGGAGCACTGTATAAGTCCATGGAATTCGTTGGAGAGGGAATTAAGTATCTTTCTATGGATGACCGTTTTACCATCGCGAACATGGCAATTGAAGCCGGCGGAAAGAACGGTATTTTCCCGGTGGATGATGTGACTCGTGACTACATGAAGGAGCATTCAAAGCGTCCGTTTACGGAGTATGAGGCAGATCCGGATGCAGAGTATGACGAGGAATATACCATTGATCTTTCTGCATTAAAATCAACGGTTTCATTTCCGCATCTTCCGGAAAATACCAGGACAATTGACGAAGTGGGAGACATTAAGATTGATCAGGTAGTTATTGGTTCCTGCACAAATGGACGTATGGATGATCTTCGTACAGCAGCAGAAATCTTAAAGGGAAGAAAAGTGGCAAAGGGAGTACGAGTCATTGTAATTCCGGCTACTCAGAAGATTTATCTGGATGCGATGGAAGAGGGGCTGTTAAAGATCTTTATTGAGGCAGGAGCTATTGTAAGCACTCCAACCTGTGGGCCCTGTCTGGGCGGCTATATGGGAGTCCTTGCAAAGGGTGAGCGGTGCATCTCCACCACTAACCGCAACTTTGTGGGACGTATGGGAGATGTGGACTCAGAGGTTTATCTTGCCAGTCCTGCAGTTGCCGCTGCAAGTGCCGTTACCGGAAAGATTTCCGGCCCGGAAGAAGTGGTGAAATAGGTATTGGAAATTCGTAGGAAGGAGAAAAACAGATATGAAAGCAGCACAGGGTTGTGTTTTTAAATTTGGTGATAATGTAGATACCGATGTAATCATTCCGGCAAGATACTTAAATTCATCAGATCCGAAGGAACTGGCTACACATTGTATGGAGGATATTGATAAGGATTTCGTAAAAAAAGTACATGAGGGTGATATCATTGTTGCAAACAAGAACTTTGGATGCGGTTCTTCCAGAGAGCATGCCCCCATTTCTATTAAGGCGGCAGGTGTCAGCTGTGTGATTGCAGAGACTTTTGCCCGGATTTTTTACCGGAATGCCATCAATATAGGTCTTCCGATTATTGAGTGCCCCCAGGCAGCAAAAGAGATAAATGCCGGAGATGAGATAAAGGTTGATTTTGACTCCGGTATCATCACGGATATTACAACAAAGAAAGAATATAAAGGACAGGCTTTCCCGCCTTTTATGCAAAAAATCATTGACTGTGAGGGACTTGTCAATTATATCAATCAGAAAGAAAAATAGAAAGCTACAGGCTGTCCAGATACTCTGAAAAATTGGGTGAGAGCTTGATTTTCCGGTAAATCTCGGCATATTCAGAGCCGGATAACTCTTCAATATAATTTTCCGGGAAATTTTTTGCAATCCCAGCTTTTTTTGCGGTATCGACAGCCTTATTATAGGCAATGGCGGCATGGGTGATATTTTTGTATGTCCCCACCGTAACATTCCCATTTATATGAATACGGACACGGTAGGAATATGTTCCTTTTTTCTCAATGCGGGTTACTCCGAAATAGGGATTGATCACTTCTATATTGGAGTAACGGAAATCGTTTTCGTCTCCATTGACGAAATGGTAGTCCCTGTTTTTGACAGCGTGGTTTTTAATTCCATAGCGGCTTAGAATTGTAACCTGCATTCCGTAATCATTGACATACAGATGTCCCTGTCTCTGTAAAATGCGGTGGCTGCTGTAGTAAAACAGGTCATCAATGTCAAATTTCAGCTCCCGGTGAATGGAAAGATAGTAGCTGAAATAATTCTTATGGAGATAAATCGGGGTCGGAATATACATATCATTGTCGCGAAAATTAATCAGGGAAACCAGTTTATCAAAAGGAAGATATTCTGTCAGGCCTGTGGCCTTATCCAGATCCCTGGTGTCAGAAAGCAACTCTGAAGCGGCCTGGTAGGCCTTATGTGCCTCATTTTCTGTCTGGTAGCTTCCCAGGCTGATATGACGGCCCTTAAAGGTAATGCCAGCTCTGTAATACACCGTGTGGTCTTTTTTTTCAGCTTTATAAACTCCTGTAAGCATGGTTTATTTTGTTACCGGGATTGTGTAACGCTCCTTCTTAAGTGGTGGGCTGCAATGTTTACATGCAGCTGTTATTAAGTATATCATAGGAAATTCATTGACACCACCTGTTTTTTTCCCTATAATGAACGAGAAGCAAATAAAATATATTTTATTACAATATGAAAATGAGGAAGAAAAATGGAATTAATGTATTCAAGTACCCGAAATGATAAAGTGAAATTTACAGCGTCTCAGGCTATTTTGAAAGGTCTGGCTGATGATGGTGGTCTTTTTGTTCCTGAACATATTCCGGCACTGGACGTGTCCATGGATGCATTAAAGGATATGTCTTATCAGGAAACTGCTTATGAAGTTATGAGCCGTTTCTTTACGGATTTTACGGAGAAAGAGTTAAAGGATTGTATCAATAAGGCTTATGACAGTAAATTTGACACAACGGAAATTGCTCCCCTGGTAGATGCAGATGGTGCTTACTATCTGGAATTGTTCCATGGCCCTACAATTGCATTTAAAGATATGGCACTTTCCATTCTGCCGCATCTTTTGATTACATCGGCAAGAAAGAACCATGTAAAAAACGACATCGTAATTTTGACCGCCACCTCCGGTGACACAGGAAAGGCGGCTCTTGCAGGCTTCGCCGATGTAGAGGGCACAAAAATTGTTGTTTTTTATCCGAAGAACGGTGTCAGCCCAATTCAGGAAAAACAGATGGTAACCCAGAAGGGTGAGAATACAATGGTCGTGGGCATTCATGGCAACTTTGATCAGGCACAGACCGGAGTTAAAAAGATGTTTAACGATTCTGCGCTGGAGGCAGAACTGGATGCTGCCGGTTATCAGTTTTCCTCTGCAAACTCCATCAATATCGGCCGTCTGATTCCTCAGGTTGCCTACTATGTTTATGCGTATGCGAAATTATATAAAAATGGTGTCATTGCAAAGGATGAAAAGATCAACGTTGTAGTTCCCACCGGTAATTTTGGAAATATTCTTGCCGCTTTTTATGCAAAGAATATGGGACTTCCAATTGCAAAATTAATCTGTGCTTCCAATGAGAATAAAGTATTATATGATTTCTTCTCAACCGGTACCTATGATAAGAACCGCGATTTTATTCTGACCAGTTCTCCGTCCATGGATATTTTGATTTCCTCCAATCTGGAGCGTCTGATCTATAGAATTGCCGGTAATGATGCAGAGAAGAATAAGACTATGATGACAGAACTTGCTGAGACCGGAAAGTATGCCATTACCGATGATATGCGTGCCAAGCTGGAAGATTTTTACGGAAATTATACAAGCGAAGCAGAGACAGCTTCTGTAATTAAAAAGCTGTACGAGGATACCGGTTATATCATTGATACCCACACAGCTGTTGCTGCAGGTGTTTATGGAAAGTACAAAAAGGATACCGGTGATACGGAAACAAAGACTGTGATTGCAAGTACTGCAAGCCCATTTAAGTTTACAAGAAGTGTTATGGACGCGATTGATGAAAAGTATGATGCAATGGGGGATTTTGAACTGGTTGATGAGCTTTCCAAGATTGGAAATGTGAAAGTGCCACAGGCGATTGAGGAGATTCGTACAGCTCCTGTTCTTCATGATACAGTATGCGAAGTGGAAGAGATGCCTTTGGTTGTAAAGAAGTTCCTTGGAGTTTAATACTTTTCTATGATGAACATAAGTAGAAAAAAGAGCGCTGACGCGCTCTTTTTTCTTATTTTCTTTCGTGAAAGATAATATCAAAAATAAATAAACAGAATTATTGAATCTTAACGCATTCAATGTAGAAATCAATATTTCCAAAAGTGTAGAGAATCGGAAAATGCAGGGTACGGTTTTCAAAGGAAAGCGGAGATTTTGTTTTCTGCTCCGGTGCTCCTAAAGTAAGCTCTGTATTGGAATCATTGGAGATATTTACAATGAATAATCCGTTCTGCAGATTAATAAAATCCTCTAAGGATGCCTGAACATATTCATCATAATCCTGAAATTCCTCATGTACATAACGGGAGGCAAACTTAATAGCCGTTTTCTTATCCATGGAGATATAAGCATTGATGGCGTATTCTCCGTGAACATCCTGCTCAACACAGCAGGCAATGGGAGCTTCTGTAACTTCTGAAGCTTCAATCGGCGTAAAATCGGATCCGATAAAACGAACAAGGTTATTAAAAAGCAATTCTACAAACATATGCCCGTTATGGGATAGTGTGGTATTGGAGCCGGAAAAGAAGTTTTCGAACAGAGTATTGATAATATCCTGCTGTTCAATCAGATTTTCCTCATTATCCATTCCGTTCTTTTTCCGGTAATCCTGGATGATCTGTTCAAAATCTGAGTTGGTTAATACACCATCGTTTAACAGAACCTGGCCAAGAGAAAGAAAGGCAGGTATCTGCTGTTTCAGCAGGGAAGATACCTGCTCATCAGTAAGATATCCAAGTTCAACAGCAAGTTCACCAAATTTACGATCCTGATGGGTCTGGTGTATTACGGTATCATCTACCTGGGAAGCCGTCATATATCCGGCGTGAATTGCAAGTGTTCCAAGTTTTAAATGCTGATCTGCCTGGCGCTGCATAGCGGAAAAGAGTTCATCACGTGTTACATAGCCATTGGAGAGCAGGTAGTTTCCAAAAAATTGTGTATACATATATTATCTCCCTTCCAGAAAGTGCTTAATAACTCCAAGCACCTGTTCCTTGTCAAGCGGTTTCTGAATGAAATCCCTGGCGCCGGCCTGCAGTGCACTTTTTAACTGGGATTGAGTTCCAACTGAAGAAGCGATAATAATTGTGGCATCCGGATCAAATTGCATGATTTCCCGGATGGCGTCATTTCCATCTTTCTTTGGCATAACAATGTCAAGAAATGCAAGATCAGGCTTGAATTCTTTATACTTATCAATTGCATCCTGCCCGTCTTTCGCTTCAATAAAATTCGGAGTACCGAGAGAGGAGATAATATCCTTAAGCTGTTTCCTGGCAAGAATAGAATCATCCGTAATTAAAATCGTTATGTCCTCAATATGCATATGTTTTCTCCTTGTATATATTATTATGGTATATGTTCAGTACCAGAATCTCGTAAATGATAGCATGTTAAACTCTGTACAGTTGTATTTTACTATATTTTCATGAAATAATCAATCAAATTTCGACAAATTTACCTGTTTTTGTGATGTTTGCTCTGCAACATTGAATCTGGAAAATAAATCTGTTTTAATTTTGATATCCATATGTTATAATACAAAAAGTCAAAATCCAATCAATGTAAAGGATAATAACAGATATGAGAACGATTTTACTTATGGATATCGTGATTGCTTTTTTTGGATTGTATCTTGCTTTTAGTGCTTTCCAGATGAAAAAGAGCGGGAAAATCAGCAGTCTGGTTGTACCGGAGGAGGAAATTAAAAAATGCAGAAATCCGAAAGGATACATTTCAGGAATTATACCCTACATGTATTTTTTCGCAGCGGTGTCATTTGTTGTGGGACTGGTGGGAATCCTGTGTGACGTTAAAATCCTTTCGTTTCGTAAAATCTGGACTTATGCAGAGCTTTTGGCGTTCCTTCTTGCACTGGCATGTTTTGTACAGGGGATGCGCAGGACAAAGGAAAAATTTTTTTCCTGAACTGGTAAAAAGTACATAGAATCCAAGCTTGAAATTCAGGTAAAAATAAAGTATAATAAATGCAGTTACAAAAGATAAGTGAATAGCCTGAAATGTGCGACAACTCTTGCTATTTAGAACCTACATTTACTTTAAACGGGATTCCTATATGATTTTACCGGATGTCAGGCCGCCTCGTATCAGCGGAAGGCAGAACGTAAGCTGCGGTCGCCCACCTGGCTTTGGCTAGGAGTCTAAATTGCAGGAACCGGCATTTTGGGTTTAAGTGTACTATAAGATTAAGTAAAGTACGAAAGATATTCCGTGAACTGCAAAAGAATTTTAAAGGTACAAAGGATCATAAATGTACGAAGGAGAAAGGAGCTGCCATTTGGCAGCTCCTGATTTGTTTTCGCGCAATTCCACTCTTATCATATGATATGAGGGTCAAAAGGTATTTTGCCCCTCATTTGATACACGAATTGCTCCGTTGCTACGCAAGTCTTCGCTTCGCTCCGGTCGGCGCAAAGCAGACATCCACCGGATGTCTTGCGCCCCGCAATTCTACACACATT
>JALEZW010000025.1 GCA_022772675.1 Agathobacter sp.
TGCAGCAGGAGCAGATGAAAACGGAGCGAAAAACCGAAAGCCGAAGGCGGCGGGAGGAGGAAAAACAACTCCGTTTTGAGCAGAAGCAGCAGAAAAGGAAAGAGAAGCACAGGGGCAGGTAATTCCTGCCCTTGTATTCTAGGGGGGATTGCGATGGAAGTGACCTATGAACCGTGGAAACTGGAAATAGATCAAGGTGGGACAAAAGAGTATTACACTGGGCATGATCTTGCCGAAAACAAAGAAGACAACGATGCGTTGATACAGCTGCTCACAGAGAAACAGAAGGCATTCTTTGAACTGCTTGGGGTTGATCTGTCGAAGGTCTGGGTGGAACAGACGGATCATGTGGGACAAAAGGGAAGAACACTTTATGAGGTTCGTTTTCTGTTTAGGGGAACACTGAAAGCCATTCCCTCTTTCCAGGCAAAGGTCTATGAGGATCCTGAGATCTTTGGGAAAGTGTTTAGAAAACAGGTGGAAGTGGTGGAGATGGATTCTGCAAAGACCCTGGACTGGAAGAACAAGAATCAGGGCAATAACATTGATGGAATGGTGGTTTCCTTTAAACAGCCTTCTATTTTCTTTGATGAGGAAACATTTCAGGAATGGGACTGCGGTTATGTCTGTGGCATAGCTCTGCTGAAAAAGAAGCAAAAGGGAAAAAAGGAAACCCCCGATTTGAAAATCCGGCGGGAGGATATGCCATCTCTTCCATTCGGTCTTCATGACGTTCATATCAAAAAGATTAAGATCCAAAAGCTTGATTTATTTGCAAATGTTACCTTTATGCTGTTGGACGGAGTATACACATGTGATGAGGATATAGAGCCGATTCCCTGCAATATTTTGTTCGAAGGGGTGGACCTGGACTTTTCCAATATATATGTGATGACAATTTCCGGTGTGAACCATGGTAAAATCAAGGGACATAAATACTCCCTTAAAAAGTTTATCAAGAAATATAAAAAAGCAGACATTGAAATTGTGGATGAAACTTATGGGTACAACCAGAGTAAATTTTCCGGGTATCTGTATACAGAAGAAGACGATATGGAGATCATGATCGAACTTTATCATGTAGGCGGGATGTATTATCTGGTGGACGGAACGGTGGAGAGATAATGAACACAGTCTATATGGGATTTTCAGGATGAATTAGTATCACGGAGGTTGCCATGTTTGGAAAAAAGAAGGTTCAGAAGAAAACATACGATAGAGATAATCAAAAGCCTGTAATCCGCTGCAGCATTTGTACAGGGGAGCAGGTGGCCGGATTTAAGAATATTCACACCGGGAAATTCGAGGAAGTCATGCTGATCCGCAACGAGAGTGACCGCAGGACGTTTATGGAAATGTATGATATCGACACGGTTTCAAAAGAGTATTGAGTATTCTGATGGCTGTGGTGGAATGTAAAGTAAGGAAGAGGAGTTAACAGAGGTGAATATAGCAGTATATTGTGGATCCACGTCCGGAAAGAAGGAAAGCTACACCATCGGTGTGCTGCCGGATGTTCCGCTCATTCTAAATGAGAGGTTATATTATGATGTTGATGAGTTTTTATAACCGATTAAGAAGGTAAAAATTGCTTCCATTTAACCTGTTCTAATCTTCAATCTGCTAAAAATGAAGAAATTGCATTAAATTGTTTCTTTTTACCCTGGTTTTGTGGTACAATCAAAAGCAGTATTGACGAACTACATTCATTAAAGGGAAAGTTTGAAACTATGAAAAAATTACTGATTTATCTGAAAGATTATAAGAAGGAGTGTGTTCTTGCACCTTTATTTAAACTGTTGGAAGCAACCTTCGATTTAATCGTGCCGTTAGTTGTGGCGGCAATGATCGACCATGGAATTGCAGCATCAAACCGTCCCTATATCGTAAAAATGGGCGGGTTACTGGTGCTTCTTGCACTGGTGGGACTGACCTGCTCCTTTACAGCCCAGTATTTTGCGGCAAAAGCAGCAGTTGGATTTTCCACAAAAGTCAGACATGCGCTGTTTTCTCATATCCAGTCCCTGTCCTTTCCGGAGATGGACATCATCGGAACCTCCACACTGATTACCCGTATGACCAGTGACATCAATCAGACCCAGACAGGTGTCAATATGGTGCTTCGTCTGTTTTTGCGTTCCCCCTTTATTGTATTCGGTGCCATGGTGATGGCATTTACGGTAGATGTGAAATCGGCCCTTATCTTTGTGGTGACAATTCCGCTTCTGTTTCTCGTGGTTTTTTCCGTAATGTATTTCAGCATTCCTCTTTTAAAAAAGGTACAAAAGGCACTGGATACGGTGCTGGGCCACACCCGGGAAAACTTGGAGGGTGCGAGAGTAATCCGTGCTTTTAATAAAGAAGAGGAAGAGATTGATGCTTTTAATGCCAGCAACACCGAGCTGACGAGACTGCAGATGCTGGTGGGAAGACTTTCCACGTTGATGAATCCCCTTACCTATGTGATCATTAATCTGGCAGTTGTCCTGGTAATCTATGTGGGTGGAAAGCGCGTGTACGTGGGACAGATCACACAGGGACAGGTCATTGCACTGGTCAATTACATGTCCCAGATTCTGGTGGAACTGATTAAGTTAGCAAATTTTATTGTCACGGTGAATAAGGCAATTGCATGTGGAAACCGGATTGAGGAGATCCTTGACACAAAGCCTGAATTAGTAAGCGGCACAAAAAAGGATGTGCAGCCCCGGGCAGATGTGCCGGTGGTAGAGTTTTCCCATGTCTGTATGAAATATGCAGGCAGCTCGGAGGAAGCTCTTACGGATATCAGCTTTACGGTTAAAAGGGGACAGACCATTGGAATTATCGGAGGAACCGGTTCCGGAAAGAGTTCGGTGGTGAATCTGATTCCCCGGTTTTATGATGTTTCCTCCGGTTATGTAAAGGTTGACGGAACGGATGTCCGTGATTTTGACCTGACTGCCTTAAGAGACCGGATTGGTGTTGTTATGCAGCGTGCCGTTCTTTTTCACGGAAGTATTGAGGACAATCTTAGATGGGGCAATCCTAATGCCACAGAAGAACAGCTGTGGCACGCTATTGATGTGGCCCAGGCGAGGGATGTGGTGGAAGGAAAAGAAGGCGGTCTGTCCTATGAAATTGAGCAGGGAGGAAGAAATTTATCCGGTGGACAGAAGCAGCGTCTTACCATTGCAAGGGCAGTGGTAAAGGATCCGGAGATTTTAATTCTGGACGACAGTGCTTCTGCACTGGATTTTGCCACAGATGCAAGACTCAGGTCTGCCCTAAAAAATCTTAAGGGGAATAAGACTGTCTTTATCGTATCCCAGAGAACCTCGTCTATCCAGTCAGCAGATCAGATTATCGTCATGGATGACGGAAAGGCAGTGGGGATTGGAACCCATGAGGAATTGTTAAAGAACTGTGAGATATACCGTGAGATTTATGAATCCCAGTTTAAGAGGGAGGATCAGGGGAAAGGTGGTGCAGTAAATGAATAGTCATAAGGAGAAAAAAGGTCAGTTTGCGGTGCTGGGCAAGGTGTTTTTCTATATCAGGCACTATATTCCGCTTTTGGTTCTTTCCACTGTGCTTGCAGCGGTTACCGTTGCATTAACCTTGTATTTTCCAATTCTGACCGGGCGTGCCATTGACCTGATCATCGCAAAAGGAAAAGTGGATTTTGACGGGATTTTTGTACTGGTGAAAAAGGGAATTATTGTGATCATGATTACGGCAGCGGCACAGTGGCTGATGAATATGTGCAATAACCGGATGACCTATCACATTGTAAGGGATATCAGAAAGGATGCCTTTAACAGAATCGAGCATCTTCCCCTTTCCTATATTGACAGCCATTCCCATGGGGATATGGTCAGCCGGATCATTGCGGATGTGGATACCTTTGCAGACGGACTGTTGATGGGATTTACCCAGTTATTTACCGGGGCAGCGACGATTGTGGGAACGTTACTGTTTATGTTATCAATTGACATAAAAATCACACTGGTGGTGGTGCTTTTGACACCGGTTTCTTTGTTCGTGGCAAGCTTTATTGCAAAGAAGACCTATTCCATGTTTACCCTTCAGTCCAAAACCAGAGGGGAACAGACCGCACTTATTGAGGAGATGGTGGGAAATCAGAAGGTGGTACAGGCCTTCTGTCATGAGGATGAGGCTTTGGAGAAATTCGACGAGGTGAATACAAGACTGCAGAAGTATTCTCTCAATGCTACATTCTTTTCCAGTCTTGTGAATCCCTGTACCCGTTTTGTCAATAATCTGGTTTATGCAGCAGTGGGAATCACCGGAGCCTTTGCAGTGATCCTGACAGGGGGAGTTTTTTCCGTGGGAAGCCTTTCCTGTTTTCTGTCCTATGCCAACCAGTATACCAAACCCTTTAATGAAATTTCCGGAGTGGTAACGGAACTTCAGAATGCCCTTGCCTGTGCAGCCCGGTTCTTTGAGCTGATTGAGGCACCGGAGGAGAAGCCGGATACAGAAGATGCCTATGAGCTTGCCCGGGCAGATGGGAGGGTAGATATTGAGCATGTATATTTTTCCTATACTCCGGAACGCAGGCTCATCGAGGATTTTAATTTACAGGTAGAACCGGGACAGAGGATTGCCATTGTAGGACCCACCGGATGTGGAAAAACAACTCTCATCAATCTGCTGATGCGGTTTTATGACACCAATTCCGGGAAGATCAAGGTGAGCGGCCACGACATCATGGATATGACCAGAAGAAGCCTCCGGAAAAATTACGGTATGGTGCTGCAGGAGACATGGCTCAAAAAGGGAACCATACGGGATAATATCTGTATGGGAAAACCGGATGCCACGGAAGAGGAGATGATAGCCGCTGCAAAGGCAAGTCATGCCCACAGCTTTATCCGACGTCTGCCTGATGGATATGATACGGAGATTGCAGAGGACGGAGGAAATCTCTCCCAGGGACAGAAACAGCTGCTGTGCATTGCACGGGTTATGCTGTGCCTGCCGCCTATGTTAATTCTGGACGAGGCAACATCCTCCATTGATACACGGACGGAGGTTAAGATTCAGAAGGCATTTTTAACCATGATGAAGGGAAGGACCAGCTTTATAGTTGCCCACAGGCTTTCTACCATCCGTGAGGCTGATGTGATTCTTGTGATGAAGGATGGTAAAATTATTGAGCAGGGAAATCATGAGACACTGTTGAAACAGAATGGCTTTTACGCGACGCTGTATAACAGCCAGTTTGAACAGGGATGATTTCCCTCTGGGATTAATCTTTCGCTTTATAGGAATAGGCATTGGAAATCTTTGTATTTTCTGCCGTCAGCGTAACCGGCTCCCGGTAGTAAGCGATGACCGGGGTTCCGGTTTCCAATGTCTCATAGAGTTTTTTGGCTATTTTTTCGGGGATATTGATACAGCCATGGGAGCCGGAATTCTTATAAATCTCCCCGCCAAATTGACTTCGCCAGCTGGCATCGTGGATGCCCACATTGTAGGCAAAAGGCATAAAATATTTGACACTGGAGGAATAATTTTCACCGATTAAGGTTGCATTTTTTTCCTTGTAGGCAATTTTAAATACCCCGTCGGGGGAACCGTTTCCCACACTTGTTTTGCCGGAAACAATATCCGTTTCCGTGACCAGTTTTCCCTTTTTGTAATACCACAAATGCTGGTTGGTGTAGTCGATTTCCACATAGGTGCTGCCAATGTCATTTAAGCCGCTTTTTCTGGCCCGCTGCTCGTAAACAGGCTCCCGCTCGGTGGGGGCAGCAGAGTTTAAATCTTTAAGGAGCTCTTCCTTTTCCTTTGCCTTATCAATGACCCAGCCGTAATCACCGCCGCCAATCTTAACCTTATCCCCTTTGCTTGTTTTAAATTTCCGGACATCGCCGTAGGTATTATAGGTACTTGCCAGACGCTGTACAAAGTCCGTAAGCTTTGCATCATTTATGGAAACGTCTCCGTCCTTTGTAATCGTAAGCATGGAGAGAATGGCCTTTTTATCAAGATTTTCATCAACACCGTCAATCTTGTAGTGGACGGTGGCTGCCGTGTACCTGTCAATCTGCGAAACCGTTTTGGCAAGTACCGGATCCTCTGCTGTGATTTCCGGCTTTGTGTAGCAGCTGTCGGAAAGGGTAAACTCTGTTTCCCGGGCATCGACGGCATTTTGGATTTCCTTTATGACTTCTTCTGCAATCGGGGTGTTGCCCGGTATTTCATTGACAATTCTGTAGTCATCCTCCGTAATCTCAAGGTGCGCATTTTCCGGTGCCTCTATGTAATCCCTGTCAAAAATAGTCAGGTTTTCAATCAGGGAGGATAAGGCATCCTCATCATAGGAAAAGGAACGATCCATGGATAAGTGATGCTTTTGAAAAATTCCAATTGGCCATAATAAGCAGTTTTGCTTTTTCAAAAGCAAAGCCTCTTCTCCTTTTGGCTCGTACCTGTAGTTGAAATCCGTTCCTGTGAGAGGATAGGCAGTTCCCTTTCTGTCTGTAACCGTGAGGACATAGTTTTTAGCCTCAGCAGTGTTTTTTGATTCCAGCCAGTCTGCGGTCTGATTTCCACAGGAAACATCTCCGCTTATTGTGCCGGGATAGAAATGATTGTGGTAATAAATACTGAATCCCACATAGATACCAAGCAGTCCTACACCGGTTGCCAGCAGAAGAGGAAACATGATATTTTTCTTGTGTTTTGACGGTGACATGAAAACTCCTTTCCATTTTCTTTTCTGCTTGGTTTTTTGAATTTTTCAAACAGCAGAAATAAGTCATCTCAAACCTTCCCCGCTACAGGGAAGGCTTCAGGTGTTCAACCGGCATATAGACCGGCACACCATTATTATATTCAACAGGTACCTCTCCCTGAACCAAAGGTTTTAAATAATCGTAAAGTGGAGGGAGAATATCATTTCCCCTGGGGTTAATCCAGTCTCTTGGGATGGATTTTGCTTCATTGGCAATATCCTTAATGGGGGCATGACTGTAGGAAACAGTGTAAGGGTCGTTTGAGGTACGGTTCAAGGTGACCATTGCAGCGGTTATGCCCTCCTCAGAGAGAGAGACGGCTTTTTCTCCCAGGGCAAAAGCTTCATCCAGATCCGTGGCAGATGCCATATGGGCAGCACAGCGCTGTAATACATTGACCTCCACAGAGCGGACCTTGACACCGATATTTTCTTTTACCAGAAATTCCAGTGCTTTTCCGGCACCGGAAAGCTGCTGGTGGCCGAACTGGTCGAAAGCGGCGTGGGAAGCCGTGATATATTCTCCCTTTTCATCCCGGATTCCCTCGGAAACGGCAACAATGACATTGTTTAAAGCCTTTAGTTTTTCCCGTATGTCATTTAAAAACTGCTCCTTGTCAAAGGGTACCTCCGGAAGGTAGATCAAATGCGGGGCAGTGTTGTATTCATTTCTTGCCAGAGCACTGGCGGCGGTGAGCCATCCTGCATCCCGTCCCATGATCTCCACAATGGTGACACTCTTTACTGCATAGATAAAGGTATCATGGGCAATTTCCAGCATGGTGGAAGCAATATATTTCGCTGCGGAACCAAAGCCCGGTGTGTGGTCGATCATGAGAAGATCGTTATCAATGGTCTTTGGAATTCCGATAATTCGAATATCACTCTTGATTTTTGCGGCATATTCGGATAACTTAAGTACAGTATCCATGGAGTCATTGCCGCCGATATAGAAAAAGGCTTTGATATTAAGCCGGGCAAACTGGTTAAAAATAAATACGTAGGCACTGTCATCATCCTTGTAATTCGGCAGTTTGTGCCGGCAGGAGCCTAAATACATGGCCGGAGTGACCTTAAGGCGTGAGAGTGTCTGAGAATCCCGTATTTTTTCGGACAGGTTGAGATAGTTCTCATTTAAAATGCCCAGGATGCCGTTGATGGCACCGTAACAGATGTCGTATTTGCCGGATTTTTGGACGCCGGAAATGACACCTGCAAGGCTTGCGTTAATTGCTGCGGTGGGGCCGCCTGACTGTGCGACCATACAGTTTGTCTGATTCATAGGTGAAAACTCCTTTCATATAGCATATTGTAGAGGGTTTGAAAGAAAATCGCAAGGGGAACCAATGAAAAATAAAGATTTCTATCATAATTGTACGTTATGTCCGCGAAAATGCGGCGTTTCAAGAGATGAGGGAAAGACAGGAATCTGTGGTGTGACAGATACACTGAGACTTTCCCGGGCTGCCCTCCATTTCTGGGAGGAACCCTGTATCAGCGGAACAAAGGGCTCGGGAGCCGTATTTTTTTCCGGCTGCAGTTTACATTGTGTGTATTGCCAGAACGAGCCCATTGCCCGGGGAATTTCCGGGAAAAATGTAGAACCTCAGCGGCTGGCAGAGATTTTTCTGGAACTGCAGGAACAGGGGGCAAATAATATCAATCTGGTGACGGGAGAGCAGTATGTACCCCATATCTTTACGGCGGTGGAATCTGCACGAAGGCAGGGATTAAGGCTTCCGGTTGTCTATAACACAGGAGGCTATGAGAGGGTGGAGACACTGAAAATGCTGGAGGGCATAGTGGATGTGTATCTTCCGGATTTTAAGTATATGGATCCGGAGATTGCGGCAAAATATTCCCATGCAGACGACTATCCGGACGTGGCAAAGGCGGCTGTTGCAGAGATGGTGCGCCAGCAGCCGTCCCCCTGTTTTGACTGGGAAGATAAAAAAAGAGAAGATAAGATTCCCACGGAAGCCTGTGAGGGTGCCATTATGACCCGTGGAGTCATAGTGCGCCACCTGTTGCTGCCGGGATGCTTAAAGGATGCTGAAAAAATCATCCGTTATCTGCATGAAACCTATGGCAGTCAGATATACTTAAGTATCATGAGTCAGTTCACGCCCCTTTCGAATGTGAGAGAGTATCCCAAGTTAAACCGGAGAGTGAGAAGGAAAACCTATGACCGCCTGGTGGATTATGCCATTCAAATCGGGGTGGAGGCTGCCTTTATTCAGGAGGAAGGGACGGCGGAGGAAAGCTTTATTCCGGATTTTGAGAGCTGTGAGGGGGTGTAAGGATTATGTTATGATACAAGGGGCAAAAGGTCAGAACTCGTTCCTGCTTGCAGGATAAGAGCTCTGACTTGTTGACCCGTACACACATGAGGACTGTCGTCAATCTTTGATTGATGACCCTGTGATTTTCCTTGGAAAATCAACGGATTCCGAATGTGTGTAGA
>JALEZW010000027.1 GCA_022772675.1 Agathobacter sp.
TATGACCCACACAAGGAAGTACAATAGCGGTTCGCAAAGACATATCATCCAACGTCATAACAGAAACTTTATTTTGGCTTAATATGGACAAATCCATTGTTGAAAGGCGTATATTAGCACCATGAACCATAATTTGATTCAAATCCTCTATTGGCACAACTGCAACTCCATTCTCTGATGTAACTTCTAGCTGTCCTTCTTTGATATGTATCTCGCAGGCCGAGCTTATTTCAAGTGTTCTAAATCCCATTCCTTACCTTCATCCCCTCATCCAGTTCCAACTCCACCTCAACATAATCATCCGCTTTCCGTTGGGACAAAAGAACTACCGTCTCCACATGATAAGTGTTTGGAAACATATCCACGCAGCAAATCTTTTCCACCCGGTATCCTCTCGCCAGAAACACCTCCAAATCCCTCGCCAGACTGGTAGGTTTGCAGGATATATAAATCATATGCTCTACACCGTATGAAATGATCCGCTCCAGTGCTTTCGGATGTATACCGTCACGGGGAGGATCCAAGACAATATAGTCCGGGCGTTCTTCAATGGTATCAAGGACTTTGAGCACATCTCCGGCAAGGAATTCGCAGTTGGTAAGTCCGTTGAGCTTTGCATTTTCACGTGCCGCCTCCACTGCCTCTTCCACGATTTCCACGCCAACCACCTTGCGGCTGACTGCTGCAAGCATCTGGGCAATCGTGCCGGTACCGCTGTAGAGATCGTAGACCACCTTATCATGCAGCAAATCCGGATTATCCCCTAAAATAAATGAACGGGCAGTTTCGTAGAGTACCTCTGCTCCCAGAGAGTTGGTCTGAAAAAAGGAAAACGGGGAAATCAGAAAACGAAGTCCCAGTAATTCTTCATAGAAATACTCCTGTCCGTATAGCGTATCCGTTCCCTCGTTGCAGACAATGTCCGCCACCCGGTCGTTCTTCGTATGAAGGATTCCCTTGATACTTCCCTGTAAATTGAGAGCCAGCAGAGTTTCTTTCCATCCACCCAATAACTGTTCTTCTTCCACAGAATTTACAGTTCCGGCACTCGGGCACCGCCCTGCTTTTTCTTCTATCAGTTTTTCCGGCATATCCTTATCCTGTACCGGATTTCGCTGCTCATTCCAATCCTGCGTGGTAGTTACAAGATCTACTAAAATTTCTCCCGTCCGGACAGCCTTCCTTACCAGCAAATGCCGCAGATATCCGGTATGCCGCAGTCTGTGATAATATTTAATATTTTTTTCGGAAAAATAAGAAAGTGTGGCTTTTAAAATTTCACGAAAATCTTCATCCACAATCTGGCACTCCGCCACCGTCACGATATCATAGAAACTGCCCCGCTTATGCATCCCCAATGCAAGAGGTCCGTCCTTATATTCATCACCAAAAGAAAATTCCATTTTGTTTCTGTAGGCACTGACCCCCGGACTTTTCTTTATGCCAAGAAATTCGTACTCACAGGAATCCCCAATGGCTGCATCCATCAGTCCCCGCACCTGATTTTCCTTAAGTTTCAGCTGTTCCTCATAGGGGAGACTCTGGTACACGCAGCCACCGCATTGTCCGAAATGGGGGCATGGACTGTCCGTTTCCAGCGGAGATTTCTGCAATACCTGCAAAAGCCTCGCCTCCGCTTTTCCTTTTCGTACTTTATTTACAGCAAATGAAATACGCTGTCCGGGAATGGTATTCTTGACAATCACATGCTCGCCCTCATCCGTCATCACAATTCCTTTGTTGGGGAACTCCACCTTCGTTACCATTCCCTCTGCAATCTGTCCCTTTTTCATAATGCTCTCCGTTTCTATTGCGGAAAAAAGGGACTACGAAACGCAGTCCCTCTACTCCTTGTTCTACTGATAAAATAATTAATCCTCTTTTGCAGCTGAATCATCTGCCTCTTTCTCAGCGGTATCCGCTTTCTTCGTTTCTGCAGCCGGCTCATCTTCTTCATCTTCAAAAAAATCATCGTCAAATTCATCTTCGAAATCATCCTCGAAGTCATCCAGATAATCCGGTGTGAAGAAACGGTAAATTCCATAAATGGCAGCTGCTACTGCAACTACAATACCGATGACAGCAAATACAATCACAAATTTGGAAGGCTTTTTCTCTTCTTCCTCTTTTTTCAGGAACTTATTCAGTCTTGCTGCGTCCAAAACATCCCCCACTTTGGTAGATGTCAAAAGGTCTTCTACTTTACTCATGCTATTCTTCTCCTTTCAGTTTTTTGAATTATTTCTATTATATCATATGTTTTCCCTTTTTCCTATGAAAAATTAAGATTTATAAAAATTTAATCAAACTTTTTTGAGCTTTGCAAAACTGGCAAACATCTTCTTGGTTCCAAATTTATCAAAGTCTACCGTAACCTCATAGTCCCGTCCTCCAGACACAATAGATGTTACCTCTCCTTCCCCGAACTTAATATGGCGCACCCGGTCTCCCACCTCATAGGACAGGCTGCCCATCGCAGTTCCGAAGGATCGCTGGTTTTCGGGCTTCGTATAGACCGGCTTTGTCTCACGTTTTTTTCCAAAAGTAGAGCCATAGCCTTCCCCCACCTCAGAGCCATAGACGCTGCCATAATCCGGCACCTTGCGGAATGCCTGCTTTGCCTTCTGGAAGGTGGACTGCTCATAAGTTTTCTCCCGGGGCTTAGGCTCATAAATCTCTCCAGACAAAAGCTCCGGCGGAATTTCCTTTACAAAACGGGAAACTTTTCCATACTGGGTCTGTCCCCGCACCATACGTACCTTCGCCGAGGTAATGGTAAGATTTTTCATTGCACGGGTAATGCCAACATAGGCCAGTCTGCGTTCCTCCTCAATTTCCTGATCCGCATGATCACTGGTAATGGACATATAGCTCGGGAAAAGACCGTCCTCCATGCCTGCCAGATAAACATTCGGAAATTCCAGTCCCTTGGCACTGTGCAGCGTCATCAGCACTACATAATCACTGTTCTCATCCAGTCCGTCCACATCTGCAACGAGAGCCACGTTCTCCAGAAAGCCGCTCAAAGTCGGCATCTCCTCTCCATCACAATAGTCCACAGCTTTACTGATCAATTCGTCGATATTCTCAATTCTCGCCTCAGCCTCATCCGTTCCCTCTGCTTCCAGCTCCTTCACATACCCGGTAGTATCCAGAATTTCCTGCAGGAGCTCTGACACAGACACAATCTTAGCCCTGGCCTTCATGGACTGAATGAAAAGAACAAATGGCTTAATCTTTTCTGCAGCTTTTCCCAGTCCCGGCACCTCATCAGCGGCACACAGTGCATCATAGAAACTGCAGTCATGCTCCTGTGCATACAATGCCACTTTATTAATGGATGCTGCACCAATCCCCCTCTTGGGAATATTGATGATACGGCGCACCGACAGATCATCCTGACCGTTGTCAATGGTCTTTAAATAGGCAAGAACATCCTTGATTTCTTTTCTGGCATAGAAGTTTACTCCGCCGAAAATCTTATAGGGAATATTTGCCGAAATAAAACGTTCTTCAAACAGACGGGACTGGGCATTGGTTCGATAGAGAATTGCACAGTCTCTGTAGCTGTACTCTCCTCTTCTCACTTTTCCCGCGATATCCCGTGCAACAAAATCCGCTTCCTCTGATGCCGTATCCAGCTGTTCAAAGGTAATCTTATCGCCGGTGCCGTTCTCTGTCCAAAGGCTCTTTTCCTTTCGTCCCTGATTATTTGCAATCACAGCATTTGCCGCATCAAGAATATTCTGCGTACTTCTGTAGTTCTGTTCCAGTTTAATCACTGCTGCATCGGGAAAATATTTCTCAAAATTTAAGATATTATAAATATTCGCACCCCGGAATTTATAAATGGACTGGTCATCATCTCCCACCACACAGAGATTCCGGTATTTGGAAGCCAGAAGCCGGATCAATTCAAACTGTGCTGTGTTTGTATCCTGATACTCATCCACCATGATATAGCGGAGCCTGTCCTGATAGGATTCCAGAACTTCCTTATCCAGCTTAAACAGCTCTACCGTCTTCATAATCAGATCGTCAAAATCCAGCGCATTGTTCCGCTTTAATTCCTGCTGATACTCTCTGTACACCTGCGCCTGCTTTCTCTTCAGATAATCCCCTGCAGCCCGGGTTTCAAACTCCACCGGATCAATCAGTTCATCCTTTGCCGAGGAAATTGCTGCAAGAAACATCTTCTCCTTATACATCTTCGTATCAATATCCAGTTTTTTACAAATAGATTTCATCAGCGTCTTCTGGTCTTCCGAATCATAAATGGTAAAATTCGTACTGTAGCCAAGCCGGTCTATGTATCTTCTTAAAATCCGCACACAGGTGGAATGAAATGTGGAAACCCAGATACTTTCTGAACCATACCCGACCATCCGGTCAATACGGTCCCGCATCTCTCCGGCTGCTTTATTTGTAAATGTAATTGCCATAATGTGATAGGGATTCACTCCCTTTTCCTCTATTAAATAGGCTACCCGGTGTGTCAGCACCCTCGTCTTCCCGGATCCGGCACCCGCAAGGATCAAAAGCGGTCCCTCCGTTGTCATGACAGCCTCCTGCTGTGGTGCGTTCAATGATTCCAATAATTCCATCTGTTTCTCCGTCTCTTTCTCTTTGAATAGTTGTAATAAAGACAGTATAACATATATTTCAGTTACAGAACATATATTCTTATTATTTTTCTGAAATTATTATGATACAAGGGTCAAAAGGTCAGAACTCATTCCTGCTTGCAGGATAAGAGCTCTGACTTGTTGACCCGCACACACATGAGGACTGTCGTCAATCTTTGATTGATGACCCTGTGATTTTCCTTGGAAAATCAATGGATTCCGAATGTGTGTAGAATTGCGGGGCGCAGACTTGCGTAGCAACGGAGCAATTCGTGTATCAAATGAGGGGCAAAATACCTTTTGACCCTCATATCTTATTATAACAGAATCAATTCCGGATTGCCAATTATTTACAAAATTATAACTATATTTTTCATAAACAGGAACTTTTCATCCCATTTCTTATATTCTATGTTAGAAGCTGCCATAAAAAGGAGAACCTCTCATGTCAAAAATCCCAAATGATCCTAATGATTTTGAAAGAACTGCCACAAGAGTCACCTCTGTCAGTATCATCGGCAATCTGATTCTATCCGCTTTTAAGGTGTTTGCCGGTATCATTGCCCATTCCGGCGCAATGATCAGCGATGCCGTGCATTCCGCCTCCGACGTATTCAGCAGCATTGTTGTCATTATCGGTATCCATCTGTCTTCCAAAGATTCCGATAAGGAGCATCCCTATGGGCATGAACGCCTGGAATGTGTTGCTGCCATTATCCTTGCGGCAATTCTGTTTATGACCGGTTTTTCCATCGGTGCTGATGCTGTCCGGACCGTTGTGCGCACATTTACAACGGACAGTTTTGAGGTTCTCCCGGAGCCCGGAATCCTTGCACTGATTGCTGCTGTCATTTCCATTGTCACAAAGGAAGCCATGTTCTGGTATACCAGGATATATGCCATACGCATCGACTCCTCTGCCCTTATGGCTGATGCCTGGCATCACCGTTCCGATGCCCTTTCATCTGTGGGTGCCTTAATCGGAATCGCCTTTGCAAGACTTGGTTTTCCGATTATGGATCCCATAGCAAGCCTTGTTATCTGTATTTTTATTGTGAAAGCTGCCTATGATGTGTTCCGTGATGCCATGACCAAAATGGTTGACCATGCCTGTGATAATGAAATCGAAGAAAAGATACGGGACTGTGCCCTTTCCCAGGGTGGAGTGCTGGGCATAGATGAGCTGCGCACCCGGGAATTCGGAAATAAGATTTATGTAGATATAGAAATTTCCGCAGATGGCAGCCGTCCTCTCAGGGAAACCCATGCCATTGCGGAACTGGTTCATGATGAGCTGGAAAAACAGTTCCCGAAAGTCAAACATGTGATGGTGCATGTGAATCCCTTTATAGAAGAACATGCAAAATGAGACTGTTGTATGTGAAACCATCTATCTAATCTGATTCTTCTCCTGCAAGCCAGACTTTCTCGGAGAAATGGGACATATAGGTTATTTTTTGTCCCACCATGTCCCAAAAAGCACAAATTATCTTGTAATTCATACATGTGGGGACATATGGAGTATTTTCCGGTACTGTATGTCCCACTTTTAAGAAAAAGCGGGACATGTGGAAGCAATTTTTGCTGTATATGTCCCATACACAAAATTTCTGGCAAATGGGACATGGGAAGAAAGTTTTCTCATCTATATGTCCCAGACAGATAATGTCGGAATATGGTTTTATAAAGCAAAAAACGTGTAAGTTATTATATGGCACATTTCCTGCCACACCTGCTTGGTTTTCTGTTTATGGTTTACGGATACACCGCCCGCACCTCAACTATTTTATTATTTCTGACATAAATGTGAACGCTCGTTGGACTGTCATAAAAGCCATTTTTCACTGCTTCCAGATACTCGTTTCTCAATTCTTTCTTTAAATTTGTGTAACTGATTTTTCCTGACGGCTTAGATTCCCCCACATTATAAACATTCCACTTACAATTCTCCGCCAGTGAATAACACAGCCTTTTCGTTTTGGTTTTCACCACATTGGAACTGCCATCTGCGCTTTCTGTCCATCTAAAGATTGGATCTGTTGCCCTAACCGTTAATTTCCCATTCTTCCTGGAAAAAGTTGAAATACAGTCTCCGGATGTACCATAAACCGTTGCCACCGTCTCTGGAGAATTCAAATATTTCTTTCGATTTGTAACCGTATTTTTATGCCACTTAAGTTCCTGTTTTTTTGCGCCTTTCATCAATTTATTGATGCAGGACTCATATTTGGACTTAGTTACCGTTTTCCCGTTGACCTGATAGGTATAATCATCCTGATATTCCACCATGTCTGCCCGTTCATTATATTTACTGGCAACTTCTTTCATTTCTTTCCCATTGAATTTATAATAGCTGACATAATTTCCCATGTGCCAGGTTGACGAAACAAAAATATGCTTATTCGGATAATAGCTTTCTCCCCCGGCAAAACCACCTCCCACACACTTGGCTTTGCCGTTTACATATGCAACAACATTTACATGATAGCCATCATCCGGAGTAAATACAAGTTCCGAAACACCATCTTTATTTAAATCAATCAACGCAAATTGATATGTTGTTAATGCGCTGGATGCAAACATATCCAGAACACCTTCTGCAGCTTTTTCACTGCTAAGGATTTTAGCATATACCTGCTTTACTTTTTTTGCATGTACTGTAGAACCTTTCGCCTGCACAATTACCGGCATTCCTGTCAGAATCATAATCACGCTTAAAAACAAACACACACTCTTTCGTATTCTTTTATACATAATTTTCCCCTTCCTATCTTCATATTCTTTTATATATTTTCTGAATATTATTATTGGTAATATCATGCAGCTGGATATCATACTTATAGGAAATGGTTTTTCCATTCTACACGTAACACTTAGGTATTAAATGTGGCTTAACAGGTCTCCGCAATATGTCTCGCCACATACACCCCGGATGCAGAGGCATGGGACAGAGAATGGGTCACTCCGCTTCCATCCCCGATGATATAAAGTCCCGGATACTTGGACTGCAGATGCTCGTCAATCTCTACCTCCATGTTGTAAAATTTGACCTCCACCCCATAGAGAAGAGTATCATCATTTGCAGTCCCCGGCGCAATCTTATCCAGTGCATAAATCATCTCGATGATGCCATCTAAGATCCTCTTGGGCAGTACCAGACTTAAATCCCCCGGTGTTGCTGCTAATGTGGGGGTCACCAGTCCCTCGGCAATCCGCTTCCCATTGCTGCGCCGTCCTCTGACCAGATCCCCAAACCGCTGTACAATGACACCTCCGCCCAGCATGTTGGATAACCTTGCAATACTCTCCCCGTAGCCGTTACTATCCTTAAAGGGCTCCGAAAAATGCTTTGCCACCAGAAGGGCAAAATTCGTATTCTCCGTCCGTAAATCCGGACTGTCATAACTGTGTCCGTTTACCGTCACGATTCCGTTGGTATTTTCATTGACAACGATACCATATGGATTCATGCAGAAGGTTCTGACATTATCCTCAAAACGCTCAGTCCTGTACACGATCTTACTCTCATAGAGTTCATCTGTCAGATGGGAGAAAATAATGGCCGGAAGTTCCACCCGCACACCGATATCAACACGGTTTGATTTGGTGGGAATGGATAGCTCGCTGCAGACAGCTTCCATCCACTTGCTTCCGCTCCTTCCAACAGAAATAATACATTTCTTACAATCATAGGACTCCTGTTTTGTAGAAACGCGGTAACCCTGGTCCGTTACCTCCACTTTAGTCACCGGAGAATCAAAATAGAAATCCATATGGCCCTTCATCTCACGAAAAAGATTTCCCAGGACCACGTAGTTGACATCCGTTCCCAAATGGCGGACAGAGGCATCCAGAAGCTTTAATTTATTCTGCAGGCAGAGTTTCTTAAGAGATGTTCCGGCAGTGGAATACATCTTCGTCCCCTCACCGCCGTGAGACATATTGATACTGTCCACGTACTTCATCAACTCGATAGCCCGCTCTCTTCCAATATACTCATAGAGTGTCCCACCGAAGTCGTTGGTGATATTGTATTTACCATCGGAAAAGGCTCCGGCACCGCCAAAACCGTTCATGATAGCACAGGTTTTACAGCCGATACAGCTTTTTACCCTGTCGCCATCAATGGGGCACTTTCTCTCCTCCAGAGAATGTCCGGCATCGAAAACGGCAATCTTTAATTCCTGTTTCTTTTTCATGAGCTCGTAGGCGGAAAATATTCCCCCCGGTCCTGCTCCGATGATAATCACGTCGTACATAAAGCCACCTCCGGCTGATAAACTCTATTTTCTATTTCTTTTCTCTGCTGGCATTACGGTACTGAATCGGAGTCATATCAAAGCTCTTCTTAAACATCCGGTTAAAATGCTCCACATTGGGATAACCTACCGCTACAGCAATATTTTCAACTGTCATATTTCCGTTTTTCAGCAGTGTTTTTGCACGCTTCATACGGATATGCGCCACATGCTCCCCGAACGTTTTTCCTGATTTGTCCTTAATATATTTCGAAATATAAGGCTCAGAAAGATGGAACTGTGCGGCAATGCTCTCAAGGGTAACGTCCTGATAATTATTCTGAATATAATTGAGCATGGATGTCAGACGCTCATCCTGTGCACTTTCATTCTGTGCAATCTGCGGCAATTTATTCACGGCAACAATCAGCGCGTGGATGGATGCCTTTATGATATCCTCATCCATTCCAACTCCCCAGTAGTTCTTTCCGTCACAGGTAATTCCCACATAGGCAATGGCCTTGGAAGAGGAACCGTGGGAAAGTGCGTGCTCCTCATAAGTGGAAAGCTCGTAGCTGATTCCGAAAAACTGCTTAAAGGTGTTGCTGACCGCATCCAGACGCCCGTTTCCGTTGGCATCCACGATTGTTTTTTTACCGCCGAAGTTAATCTCCGTTTCCGCCATGATTCCGTCATTCTGTTTGAAATGACAGGACTCCACGGTAAAATAAGGTGTATTATTTACATAATTTTCTTCAAAGATTTCATACACCCACTGGGGTGAAAGCTCCTTATGTTCCTCATCGGATACCTGCTTCACGGCATAGCCCACTTCCTCACGCATGGCCTGCGGCAGGGAAATGGAGAAATTCTGCTTCAGAATATAGCTGATTCCACCCTTACCGGACTGGCTGTTGATTCGGATGACATCTGCATCGTAAGTTCTTCCCACATCCACCGGATCGATGGGAAGATACGGAACGGTCCATGTCTTAAGGTTCTTCTCCTCGCGCCATGCCATACCCTTTGCAATGGCATCCTGATGAGAACCGGAAAAAGCAGTAAATACCAGATTTCCGGCATAGGGTGCCCGGTCATAAACCTGCATTCTGGTAAGCTTCTCATAGGTCTCACGGATATGCGGCATATCGGCAAGATCCAGTCCCGGATCCACACCATAGGAATACATATTCATGGCAAGAGTAATAATATCTACATTTCCGGTTCTCTCTCCGTTTCCAAATAAAGTACCCTCTATTCGGTCTGCACCGGCCAGGATTCCCAGCTCTGCGTCACTGACGCCACAGCCTCTGTCGTTATGGGGATGAAGACTTAAGATCACATTTTCCCGGTTAATGAGATGCTTGCTGACATACTCAATCTGCGTCGCAAATACATGGGGCATCGCTGTCTCCACCGTAGCCGGAATGTTGATGATTGCCTTATGCTCCGCATCCGGTTTCCATACATCAAGAACCGCATTGCACACATCCACTGCATAATCAACCTCTGTTCCATGGAAGCTCTCCGGACTGTACTCAAAGGAGAAATTCCCCTCCGTCTCATCGGCAAGCTTCTTTAACAGCTTTGCTCCGTCCACGGCAAGCTGCTTAATCTGCTCCTTATCTTTCTTAAACACCTGCTCACGCTGTGCCACGGAAGTAGAATTATAAAGATGAATGACCGCATGTGGTGCCCCCTGGACAGCCTCAAAGGTCTTTTTGATAATATGCTCTCTCGCCTGGGTTAATACCTGCACCGTCACATCATCGGGAATCATATCCCGCTCAATCAGAGTCCGCATGAAAATAAACTCCGTCTCGGATGCCGCAGGAAATCCAACCTCAATCTCCTTAAATCCAATATCCACAAGCATCTGGAAAAATTCCAGTTTCTCATCCAGGCTCATTGGCTCAATCAGAGACTGGTTCCCGTCACGTAAATCCACGGAACACCAGATTGGTGCTTTATCTATGTAATCTTTCTTTACCCAGTCATACTCACATTCCGGTGGAAGGAAATACTGTCTTTCATATTTGTCATAATTCTTCATATCCGTTCCTCTTTTCCATTAAATTTCATCAACTTCAATGATAGATTTTAGCACAGTTTTCATTATATTGGAATGATTAAATTTATGCAAATATATTGATTTATTTTAATTTTTTCTTTCATATTCTTCTTCTGCGTCGGCGCCGCCTTCTTGGTTTCTGCCCGTTTTCCTTCCGGAATGTCTGGATTGTATCCCAGATTTTGGTGTAATCCCGCTCAAAAAGTTCCTCCGACAGCTCTTTTGCCAGGTCTTCCGGCGCAACCGTTTCTACGATTTTATCTGCTACAAAACGTTTACTTTTATTCTTATAGGCATGCATGCCATTGATTTCCTGAATATGGGCAAGCTCCGGTCTCCAGAGAATTTCGATCTTATGCTTCCACTCCATTTGGGGATTTTTCCCGGGCTTCCGCAGCAGGTAGAAATCCGTATGGTCTCCTTCCTGCTCCACGGTAATAATCCCCCACCATTCCGGTACATGCTCACTGACATGAGCGGCATGTCTGGTTCCCACCACAATCATATTATAATCATAATAGCTGTCATAATCCGGCACCTGCCGTTCCAGTCTCACATAGGTATCCGCATCACTTTTAATCTCAATTCCGTATAACGCATCCGGAACTACCATGACAATATCTGCTCTGGACTGTCCCATGACCTGTTCTTCCAGAATCCTGATTTTCCCATAATTCTCTTCCAGAAATTCAAATAATGGCTCCCTGATATCTTTATCGTACAGCATTATTTTTCCAGCTTTGCATCAGCTTTCGCCTGAAATTTCTCATTATAAATGATAAAACGCTCATGCTCTCCTTCCCCGATCAATCCCTTTTCATCATAGGCTTTTACGGAGAATGTCAGGGCTCTTCCATCTACCTTGACAAGTTCTGACTCGCAGGTAATCTTCATGCCCACCGGAGACGCAGCCACATGCTTCACATTTAATGCTGTGCCAACGGTGCCGCTTCCCTCTTCCAGCTCCGGAGCAACACTCTCATAAGCTGTTTTTTCCATCAGAGCAATCATGGCCGGGGTTGCAAAAACCTCCAATGTACCGCTTCCCATTGCCTTTGCCGTGTTCTCCTTTGTCACTACCAGTTCCTGTTTTCCTTTGATTCCTGTTGTTAACATATGAATTCTCCTCTGTTTTTCTAAAAAATTGAATATTAAAAAATCCGTTATACTATCTCAATGCTTCCCAGTATAACGGATTTTTTTGTGAAATACAATATCTGCATATCAATGCCTGGCTACAGAATATTTCTTATCCATTTCATACCAGCTTAATTTTCTCCCATCCCCCCTGCCGGTACCGGCTGTATGCAATGAGAAAACCGATTACCCAGCCAATGGGGTTGGCCCAGATAATGATCATTCCTGCTGTGGCATCTGCAAGAAGGAAAGTCAGTGCAACCCGAAGGAAGAGATTTACAAGTGTCACACTCATAAACCAGCCCATATCCCCCGCCCCCCGGAGCACGGAACTGGTGGTGGTCATGGCTCCCATAATAAAATAGAACATGGAAACAATGCCAATATATTTTGCACCGATTGCAATGGAAGCCGGATCTGCCTCTGCATTCATAAACGCCCCGATACAGGCATCCCCGAAGAAGTGCATGAGCACACCTATGGTAAGTCCGATTCCCATAGCCATAACCAGCCCGATATGGTAGCCCTGCCTTGCCCGCTTTGGCTTCCCGGCTCCCATGTTCTGTGCCACAAAGGTAGAAACGGCATTCCCTGCATTCACCATCGGAACGATTGCCATCCCATCTATTTTACATGCTGCCGTGTATCCGGCAATAAAAACCGACCCGAACCGATTGACAACTGCCTGAATCAAAAGCATTCCGATTGAAACCATGGACTGCTGCACAATAGTGGGAATTGCCACATGAGTCATATTAAGAAGCACTTTCCCGTCAAAACGGGTATATTTTCCACATGGAATCTGTCCCAGTTTGTGACAGAGCACACCAAAGGAAAGAGCGGCTGAAACTGCCTGTGCAATCAGTGTTGCCCATGCCGCACCGGCGATTCCCCACTTGAATTTTCCCACAAAAAGCAAGTCCAGTCCGATATTAAACACAGAGGAGAACAAAAGGAAATAAAGGGGCTTTTTCGAATCCCCAAGAGCATTGAACACTGCGGAAAATGCATTATACAAAAACAGGAAAAAGAAACCATAAAAATAAATATTCATATAGGTTTCCGCCCCGTCAAAGATGTCTGCCGGAGTCTTCATTGCTGCTAGAATCGGACGGCTGAACACTCTTCCTATGACACTTAACAGCAGGGAAAAAGCCATAATGGAGGTAAGAGCCGTGGAAATAGCGGTCTTCATCTCCTTTATTTTTCCTGCCCCAAACAACTGGGAAATCACCACCGAACAGCCGATTCCGGTGCCAATGGCTACCATTACAAAGAGCATCGTGATTGCTGTTGATACACCTACCGCCGCCAGTGCATCCTGTCCGACGAGTTTCCCCACAATCATGGAATCCGCCAGATTGTAAAACTGCTGAAACAAGTTTCCCAGAATCATGGGAACTGCAAAAGCCAGCATGCATTTGACGGGATTTCCCTCCGTCATGCTTCCCTTTATACTCTTTTGTTTGATTTCTTCCTGTTTTATTTCTGTCTGTTTTATTTCTGTCTGCTTCATCTCTGTCTGTTTCATTTCTTCCTGTTTCTCCATGGATATCTAAACACCTTTTGACTGCTTTCAAGCGTACCATTTTTAATAGAAAAAGTCTATACGATTTTAGTTTATAAATATTTTATATTTTCTGTATCCCTTGATTTTACTGGTTTTTTCGGTATTTTGTTAGCACTCGCTTTTATAGAGTGCTAATTTTTTATTGACTTTTCCAGGGAATGGATTTATCATCTTCATTAAACAAGCGCAAAAAAATTCAAAGGAGATGTAAAAAAAAATGGCAAATAAACACGGAAGCTTATCCATCGACAGCGACAACCTTTTTCCAATTATCAAAAAATGGTTATATTCTGACCACGATATTTTCTATCGTGAGCTGATTTCCAACGGCTGTGATGCCATCACAAAACTAAAGAAACTGGATATGATGGGAGAATACACCCTCCCGGCAGACTACAAACCTAAGATTCAGGTTATTGTAAATCCGGAAGAAAAGACCTTGAAATTCATCGATAACGGTCTTGGTATGACTGCGGACGAGGTAGAGGAATACATCAACCAGATTGCCTTTTCCGGTGCAACAGATTTCATTGAGAAATATAAAGACAAATCCAATGATGACCAGATCATCGGCCATTTCGGTCTGGGCTTCTACTCCGCATTCATGGTAGCAGATGAAGTTACGATTGATACTCTTTCCTATAAAGAAGGTTCCACCGCAGTTCACTGGTCCTGCGACGGCGGTACCGAATTTGATATGACAGACGGTGACAGGGATACGGTTGGTACCGAAATTACTCTCTTCTTAAATGAGGATTGTCTGGAATTCGCCAACGAGTACCGTGCAAAAGAGGTCATTGAAAAGTACTGTTCTTTCATGCCGACTGAGATTTACCTCACCAAGGCCAATGCCCCGGAAGAATACGAGACCATCGACAAAGAAGATCTCCGTGAAACCGATAAGGTCATCGAGGAGATTCACGAAGAGGCAAAGACTGAGGAAAAAGAAAATGAGAATGGTGAGAAAGAAGTCGTTGAGGTTTCCCCTGCAAGAGACCGTGTAAAGATTGTAAAACGTCCGGTTCCACTTAACGACACCACTCCACTCTGGACAAAGAATCCCAGCGAGTGCACAGACGAGGAGTACAAGGAATTCTACCGCAACGTATTTATGGATTACAAGGAGCCGCTGTTCTGGATCCACCTGAACATGGACTATCCGTTTAACTTAAAGGGTATTCTCTACTTCCCGAAAATCAATACCGAGTACGATTCCATTGAAGGAACCATTAAATTATATAACAATCAGGTATTTATCGCCGACAACATCAAGGAAGTCATTCCGGAATTCTTAATGCTCTTAAAGGGTGTCATTGACTGTCCGGATCTGCCCCTTAATGTTTCCCGTTCTGCCCTGCAGAATGACGGTTTCGTCAAGAAGATTTCCGAGTACATCACAAAGAAAGTTGCCGACAAGCTCATCGGTATGTGCAAGACCGATAAGGAATCCTATGAGAAATACTGGGACGATATCAGCCCATTCATCAAATTTGGCTGCTTAAAAGATACCAAGTTCTGCGACAAGATGAACGATTACATCCTCTTTAAGGATATCAATGACAAGTACCAGACTCTTCCGGAGTTACTGGTTCCTGTTGAGGAGGAAAAGAAAGAGGAATCCGAGGGTGAAGAGGCAAAGGCAGAGAATGCCGAAACCGGGGAAACAGCAGACGATACGACATCTGACAGCGAAGCAAAGACGGATGAAACCGCCGAGACCCCGGAAGAAGAAAAAGAACCGGAAAAGAATACCATCTACTATGTAACCGACAAGGTACAGCAGGGACAGTACATCAGCATGTTCAAGGAACAGGGCATGAATGCTGTGATTCTTGACCACAACATTGATACATCTTTCATTACCCAGCTGGAGCAGCGCAATGAGCACTATGAGTTCAAGCGTATTGATGCGGATGTTACCGATGCATTGAAGTCTGAGGATGACACAGATCTGACAGAGGCAACCACAACACTCTCCGAGCTGTTCAAGAAGACTTTGAATAATGATAAGCTGACTGTCAAAGCAGAGTCCTTAAAAAATGCTGATGTAGCTTCCATTCTTACCCTTTCCGAACAGGGAAGACGTATGCAGGATATGATGAAGATGTATGCGGCAGATGGCATGGATCCAGGCATGTTTGCAGCAGACCAGACTCTTACTTTAAACGCAAACAATGAACTGGTGAAATACATCCTGGATAACAAGGATTCTGAGCATGTGCCGATGTTTGCAGAGCAGCTGTATGATCTGGCAATGCTTTCCAACCAGCCGCTGGCACCGGATGCCATGGCTAAGTTCGTAAAACGAAGCAATGATATCATGTTACTTTTAACAAAATAAACAATAGCAACTCCTGTAGTAAAAAACGTCTGTCAGGATTTAATTCCTGTCAGACGTTTTTTCTATAACTTCCAATCTCCCTTACGGTTCTGTAACTCCATTTCTGCAATTCCATATAGAATGAAAATATATTTTTACACTTTTTCCCTTCTGCGAAATCCCCGGTGTACCAATATAGCACATGCCGTTCCGATGACGATTCCTGTAAACACATCCGTTGGAAAATGAACAAACAGATACATTCTGGAAAAAGCAATCACTGCCGCCAAAATAACTGCGGGGATTCCAAACCTTTTATCATTTAAAAGCAAAGCAACCGAAGCTGCAAATCCATTCACAGAATGACCGGAAGGAAATGAAAAATCCTTCGGATCTGGAATCAAAAGGCTGACACTTTTGTCAATCCAGCAGGGTCTGTCCCTGGCCACCAGATTTTTTAAAATCAGGTTTGCAATAATAAAGGCAATCGCCATGGTAACAACCATTTGAAGTCCTGTTTTTCTTGTTTTCTTTGGAATACAGAAGATAAGGGAAAGGATGATCCAGAAAATCCCTGCATTTCCCAAAGTGGATATGAAAACCATGAGCTGATCTAACACCGGTCCATGTATCCCCTGCAGCGCATAAAGAAAGTCAAATTCCCATGGCATATTTATCTCTCCTGATCCATATCATAATATCTTATCACTCCAAACTATCTATGTATTCACACAGCCGCATCTGTACCACATCGAAAACTGATTTATCCCCATATTCTTCCTGCATTTTTTCTTTTATAATGCGGCCGCCTGCCTTATTGCTATGACCACCGCCGCCACCAATTCCATCACAGACAAAGGCTGCTATTTTATTTGCCTCAAGCTTTTCGTGGCAGGTTCTTATGGATATCTGGTATCCGGCCCCCGCCTCAGTATAGGCAAAGCTAAGATATATCGTATCTACAAGAATCATAAAATCGCCGATAATTCCCAGTACTGCCTGCTCACAGTTTAATGCCTCCACGATGGAAAACCGTCGTTTCACATCAAAGTAGTGGTTATACATGGCATCACTGGCAACCAGAAGCTCCGCAACGGTCATAGAGGACTTGGATAGTCTGTCAAATAACGGCTGATTTGCAAACAACTCATTCTTCATTGCGATATCTGCTTCCTTAAAAAGATCCTGGAAACAGGATGTATCAATATATAATCCATACAGAAGAGCCACTGACAGCAGCTCATTCTCCTTTACCGGATAATTTTCTTCCTTCAACAGCTCATAAATCAAGGTTGAGCAGCTCTGATACTCACTCCTTATCAGATTGTCCTCTCCCTCCACCACCCGGATATGATGGTCAATCATCGCAATCTTCTCTGCCGGAAATTTTTCCACATTTCCCTGGGCATACTGACAATCTACCAGTAATAAAAGGTCTGCTTCCGGCAGACTCTCCACATGCTGAATCGGGATATGGCACTCCCTTACCATAAGTTTTGTACCACCTTTTTTGATCAGCTCCTCCCCACCATATACAATCCAGCTTTCTACGTTATGTTCCGTCAGATAGCAATAGACAGCGTATGCCGATGCCAGCGTATCCGAATCCGGATTATTATGACATTGGATACAAATTTTCTTATATTGCAAAAGTTGTTTCAGATAACCCATTTGATACCTTCTCCCTGCACCAATTCGTTCTTTTATTCAATCGTTAAAATGTCTGAAAATCCAGTAATTTCAAACACTTCCATAACTCCGTCACAGACATTGGTCACTTTCATGGAACCAACTTTATTCATTTTTTTCTGGGTTGCAAGAAGTACTCTGAGTCCTGCGGAAGAAATGTACTCCAGCTTTTCCATGTCAAGAACAAGATCCTTAATCCCTTCCGTCTTCTCTGCAACTGTTTTTTCCAGTTCCGGTGCTGTGTTGGTGTCAAGTCTTCCCTCCAGCTTTATCGTCAGTACATCGTTGTTTTTTTCAGTTGTAATTGTCATTTCTGTAAATCCTCCTGTATATTTTAATCAAAATATTTATCATAGGTTGCAAAAAATGAATCCGTTGTAATTTCATCTGTTCCCTCCAGAGACACCTTAGACCATAAATGGTCATTCATGCGAAACTCTGCCTCACGGATAAAGGCCTCGTAACTGTTCTCAAACTGCTCCTTTTCCCTCTTTAAACGGATTACTTCTTTATTTTTCTGTGTCAGCTCTTCCTCAAATTTATTCAGGCACTTGATGAAATAATATTTTCCATCCGCCTCCACCATTTCGGAGCAGGTATCATTGTCCAGATTAAAGGCAATATTTTCCACTTCCTGGGGATATTCTCCCCGGGCAATCGTCCTCTCAACATCGCCGGAACCGCGATATGCCTCTGCCACCCGGACAAAATCCTCGCCGGAATTTAATTTTCTCTGAATCTCCCCGGCTGTCTTTTTATCTTTTACGCAGATCTGCTGTACACGAATCACCCGCGCCTCGTCATCACTGACCTCTTCACCGGTATCCTCTGTCAGGGTCTCATACAGCTTATCTGCCAGTGCATATTCCTCATACGCCTTCTGCACATCCTTTTTTCGGACATCCATAAAGGAACGTTCCGCCTCGTTTAATGACTGATAATATTCTTCCGCCGCCTGCCCTGCCTTCTTTTGTTCTTCCTCTGAAAGACTCATCCCCTCGTTTTTTGCCAGAAGATCCATGCAGGCAATCCTTGAAAGTTCCTGAATGGTAACATCCTTGACATAAGTCTCAAGAGCCCCTGTCTCGCTTTCCTTCCACAGATCCATTCCGTAAACTTTCCCATAAAGATTCCTGTAATTGCAAAGATACAGCTTTGCTGTATGAACATTGCATTTATAATCATTAATCTGAAACACATTCTTATAACTCTTAAGGTTTGACGTTTCCAGCCTTATTTCCGTATCCTTAATGCGGCATCCGGACAACTGGGTGACAGCCAGACAAGCTGTCAGAAAAAATACCGCTATTCTATTTTTTTTCATAGGTAATTTCTATCCTTCCACAATCAAAAAACGTCCATCCGGAATGGAAAATACTTCGCTGGCGGCAAGAAGTTCCTCCCTGTCCATCCCGGATACATCCATTCCGGCTTCATCCAGATAGTCCTTCACTTCCTTTAAACTGCTGCACACAACTGCCATACAGTCCTCCAGAAACTGACCGGCCTCCTCCGGTGTCTCTGCCACATTTTCCGGAAAAAGCTGTCTTTGATTTTCCAAAAAGTAATTTAGTATTTCGTCATCGTACTCGTTCATCTTTTTCTCCCATACATATATGTTGCACGAATTGCACCGCTGCTGTGCATATTTTTGGCCTCGCTCTAATCTACATAAGGGGCAAAATACCTTTTGACCCTTGTATCATCATATTATACCGTAATCAATTGCAGGCTACAACAAAATGTTCAAATCTTTTTTTCTGCTGTTCACACGGCATCAGTCTTTTTTACCAGTTTCTGTATTCCACGCCAAGCTTTTTTAATTCCTGATACAATTTTGCCACCGGAAGCCCTACCACATTGTTATAATCTCCTTTAATTTCTTTCACAAAAGCTGCAAACGCTCCCTGAATCCCATAACTGCCTGCTTTATCCATAGGCTCTCCACTTAAAACATAGCGGTCAATCTCTTCTTCTGTCATTGGGTAAAATTCCACATCCGTTTTTTCATAGAAATCATGCTCTCCGGTTCTTCCCGATTTATCAATAAATACAAGGGTCACCCCCGTAAAAACACTGTGGGTATGTCCGGATAACATGGATAAGGTTCCTTTTGCATCCGCTTCATCCACCGGTTTTCCAAGAATTTTCCCCTCATATGCTACCACAGTATCTGCACCGATTACAAGAATATCCTGAGGTGTCACCAGATCCGGATGACTCCCGTTATACATAAGGATTGCCGATGCCACCTCCTCCGCTTTCTGCCTTGAAAGCTCTAAAACCACATCCGACGGAGCTTCTTTTGTAATCATTTCCTCTCCCTTTGCGGGACAGATCTCAAACTCCATTCCGATTTTTTCCAAAAGTTCTTTCCTGCGGGGGGATGCCGACGCAAGTACAATTCTGCTCATAATGTAACGACCTCCTTTAAACGGAAGGAATAGATTAACTTTTCCTCCGCTTTTAATGTTCTTTTCTCATTGGAAAATACACGGGTGAGTGCATCCGCATATAAATCCAGCTGTGTCCGGTACCGCATAACAAGTTCGTCGGCTGTCTTCACCCGGTCCGTTTTATAGTCAAGAAGAATGATACGGTCTTTTTCCAGCCAGAACACATCGATAATTCCCTGTACCAGCACATCCTCATGCTGCATCACAAAAGGGCGTTCCCGAAAAAGTTCTCCACGTGCTTCTGCCTCTGCCATCCTAAAGGCAACGGGACCTGCCACAAAGCTTTCCACCATAGAAGGAATCACAAGATCATACCATTCTCCGGACAGTTCTCCTTCTGCAAGCATCCGGTCCAGTTCCCTTTTTACAAAGGCTTTCACCGCAGCATCATTTTTCCTGTCCAAGGCCAGGATTGCCGCAAAATCCAGGCATTCCATCACCCGGTGTATGGCAGTTCCCCGCATAGCCCCCTGATTTACGGTCACGCTCTTTTGTATTCCTTCTTCTTCTAAAACTCCACTTCTGGCAAAATCCGGCACATAGATATCACGTTCCTCCTGCAAAAAATCCGGTGTCTCTGCCTCCCCCTCCTTCTTATCATACTGTAAAACCATGGAAGCATGCTTTAATTCCGAAACCGAATATTTTGCCTTTCTCCCCGTCTCACTCTTATAGGGGTACTGATAGGAAAACATCGTTTCCAGCTCTTTGACCTGCTGCTCCCCGGCATTTTCTATCTTTTCGAAAAGCCCGCTGCAGCTTTCCTGCTCCTTAACCTCTTTCTCAATCTCCTGTAAAACCAGTTTTTCTGGTTTTACCGTCTGCAGGGTATATTTATCCGGATAAGAAAGCATTGCAGGAATGATCCAGTCCAGATAACAGGCCGCACCGGCGCGCTGCTTATAGCTTACCGGTTTCTGCGGCAGCACATTCCCGGTATACCCTGAAAAGGTTTTGTCCGCATCCTTTACTACACCTGTTAAAATCAGTTTTTCCTTTGCCCTGGTCAGTGCCACGTAAAGAACCCGAAGCTCCTCCCCCAGATTCTCCCTGCGAATCCTGTCTGCAATTTCCGAACGGAAAATGCTGTTTCTCCTGACCTTTGGCTGTCCTGTGATCTCACAGATTCCGATTCCCAAATCCGGATGTACCACCAGTCTGTCACTTGTATCCATCTGATTAAATTTTCTGCTGAGCCCTGCCACAAAAACCACCGGAAATTCCAGGCCCTTACTTTTGTGAATGGTCATTACACGGACCACATCCGCATTTTCCCCTGTAACATCCGCTTCGCCAAAATCCACCTCATATTTCTGCAGCTTGTCAATATAGCGAAGGAAGTGAAACAGGCCCCTGTAACTGGTCTTTTCATAGTCGATTGCCTTTTCCACCAGCATGGCAAGATTTGCGGCCCGTTTCTCCCCTGCCGGCAGTGCTGCCGCATAGTTTCCATACCCTGTCACTTCCAGGATTTTCTGTATCAGCTCGTGGATTGGCAGATCATTCTGCTGACGCAGATTTACATATTTCTGATAAAACCCAAATAAAGGACCTTCCTCAGCTTCTTTCATTTCAAGATATGCCGCCTCTGCAAAGGATTTTTCCGGGTGCTTTACTCGGATTTCCGCCAGCTCTTCTTCATCCAGTCCCGCCATGGGGGAGTGTAAAACCGCCGCCATAGGAATATCCTGATAGGGATTATCCAGAATACGGAGCATGGCAAGGACTGTCTGTACTTCTGTGGCAGCAAAATAGCCGGTAGAGGACTCAACGTAAGCCGGTATTCCGGCACCATTTAGCACCTGGACCAGATTCGTTCCATAATCCTTTAAACTTCGCAGAAGTATTACCATATCGGAATACCTGACCGGTCTTAATTCCCCGCTTTCCTTATCTGTCACCTTCAGGCTTTCCATCATCTCCCGGATTTTTGATGCAATCATCTGCGCCTCTAACTGTCCCCTGGACAAATCCTGCGTATCAGACAAAAGCTCATCCTTCTCATCTAACAGTAAAAGTTCCGGCTGCATCTGTTCATTTTCCTGATACTCTGCCCCACAGTACAGAGCGGCATCCTTATCATATGCCACATTTCCCAGATCCGGACTCATGATCTTATAAAAAATATCATTGCAGAAATCCACTACCTCGGCGCGGCTTCTGAAATTCTTATGGAGATCAATCCTTTGCTGTGCACTCTCTTCTGTGGAAAAAGATCCATATTTTTCCATGAACAGCTCCGGTCTTGCCAGCCGGAACCGGTAGATGCTCTGCTTCACGTCCCCTACCATAAACAGGTTGTGTCCACCATCCGGTTCTCTGGAAATTGCCCTCATAATTTCCTCCTGCACCTGGTTACTGTCCTGATACTCGTCAATCATGATTTCCTTAAAATGTTCCCGGAATTCCGATGCGGTCTGCCTTGGCTTTTTCGTCTCCTCATCCACCAGGATTTTTAGCGCAAAATGCTCAATATCGGAAAAATCCAGTATGCGTTTTTTTCTCTTTGCCGCCTCCATGGCCTTCGTGTAGGAAAGTGTCAGGCGGATGAGTTCCTCTGCGTAAGGTCTTAATCGTTTCTGCTGCTCTAAGAGATCCTCCGGTTTAAGGGAAAAATATTTCTTTCGCAAACTCTCAACCTCTTTTTTGACTTCATTCCGTACAGACATCACCGTCTCTTTTTTCACCGTATCCCCGGTAAATTTTCGGATAGACGGCAGCTTTCCAAAGGTAAGGGAATCAAAAAATATCTGCTGGGCGGTATAATCCTCCAGAGATTCCACCCCGGAAAAAGCAGAAAGATCATCCGCAATTGTGGCGGCATAAGCCTGTGGTCCATCCTCATCTCCTGCGAGAGTAAAGGCATTTTGAAGCTGCGCCCGCATATCCAGTAGTAGTAATCTTACATTTTTTACAATATCCTTAAAAATTTCCGTATCGAAAAGTTCCTCCACGGTTTCTGCCCTGTAGGGAGAGCTGAGTGCATGAATCCATTCCTCAGGCCATGGGCTGCTTAAGGACATCCGGTATATTTTTAAAACCATGTCCCGGACTGCCTGATCGTTTCGTTTACCGGCATAAGCATCCAAAAGGGCAGTAAATTCCGGACGTTCCTTTTCATAACATTCTTCAAAGACCGCTGTCAGAACGTCCTGCTCCAAAAGACGCACCTCTCCCTCATCTGCAATCCTGAAATTCGGGTCCAGATCAATCTCTTCAAAATGATTCCGCACCACAAACAGGCAGAAACTGTCAATGGTTGTAATCATGGCATTGTGAATAAGAGCGGACTGGCGCCTTATGTGGGCATTGTCCGGATCTTTATCACAGGCTGCCTCGATGGCATTTGCGATTCTCTCCCGCATCTCTGCCGCCGCTGCCTTTGTGAAGGTCACAACCAAAAGCCGGTCAATGTCAATGGGATCCCTGCTGTCTGTGATTCTTTGAATAATGCGCTCCACCAGCACAGCTGTTTTTCCGGATCCCGCCGCAGCAGAGACTAAGATATCCCGGTTCCTGAAATCAATCACATTCTGCTGTTCCTTAGTCCACTTCATTTCTGCGCTCCCTCCTCTCTTGCAAGCACCATCTCCATTTTATCCGGCACATCTTCTTTTTTTACCGGTTCAAACCGGCGGTATGTATATCCGGGAATCTTTAAATCCATTCCGCAGACCGATGCATAGGGACAGTACATACAGCTGGATTCCCTGTCACTCTTGTAGGGATTCACACTCACATCTCCCCCATAAATGGCATCTGCATCCTTTTTTATCATATACTCCACATATCTGGTGATCAGTTGGAATTCCTCCGTGGAGGCCACCTTTGAGCGGGCTGTGGAAATCTCTCCGGATTTTTTTATCTCCAGAGGAATGACTTCAGATTTTCCATCCAGATTCTCATCCATCGCCATATAGATTTCAGGGTCCGAACTGACAAGCCCATCCGGTCTTAATGCCTGAAGAAGTGCATGCTCTGCCTCCTCCTTAGTAAGAGAGTCATCGGATTCCAGCACCGGATCATCAATGTGATAATACAGAATCCCACCCGGTACAATTTCTCTTCCCCTATGCTTATCCTCTGCAAACTCTATGGCCGCATCCAGATAAACCACCAATTGCAGCTGCAGTCCCCTGTAAATACGTATCAAATCAAATTTTGTATTTCCGGACTTATAATCTATTACTTTAATCGCAATTCTATTTCCGTCGTCATAGCTGTCCACCCGGTCAATCCGCCCGGTCAGCTCCATGATGACATCATTTTCAAGCTGATAGGAAAGGCTTTCTTTTCCCTCCAGCTGTTCAAAGGACACTTCAAAATGCTCCGGTACAAATTTGCCGGCCCGCACCTGCTTTGTCAGTGCCCAGACGGTCTGGGTAAAAATATCCTGCATCCGTTTTCTCCGGTAGGAATTCTCTGCCGTTTCACAGGCTGAAAGCCCCATGTATTCTGAAAGGGCTTCCCCCATGGCCTCCTCTGACATCTGTAGTCTCACATCATCCGGCACCCCAAACCAGTCATACCTTGACTTTTCCAGCTTTCTGCTGTAATACTCCAGTGCCGTGTGATAGATATTTCCCATATCCACATTTTCAAAAGCACTGGTCTCACGCTCTGAAAGCTTTAGCCCGTACTGCAAGTAGTGGGCGTAGGCACAGGCCGCAAACCGCTCCAGTCTTGTGATACTCCCCTTAGGCTTTCTTCCATAAAGAGCCAGTGCAGCAGCACGGCTGATGGGTGTATTTTCATAGCAGCTGAAAGGTGCCTTAAGCAGCTTTTCCACTCGATCCTCTTTTTGTTCCTTTAGCAGGAACTTCGCCAGAGCATACCATGCTTCATCTTTTTCCCCACAAATCAGATAATCCTCTGCTGCCTCCTTTGTATAAAAATCCCTGCCACTGGCCACATTTTCAAATTCCCACAGGGAAATATCCGGAAAGAGTTTTTTCATCACACCGATCAAATAGGATGGACGAATTGCCTTGCCTGACGGATCCACTTTTGAAAAGCTTATATATAGCTCATTCGATGGCTTTGTCAAATTTCGATATAAATAAAATCGTTGGACAAAAGCCTTCTCCCTTGCTCCCGGTGCCAACTCTACACGCTGGGATAAGAACTCTCTCTCATATTCCGAAATAATCCCACCGGCATTGGAAGATTTGGGGATAATCCCGTCATTCACGCCTATAAAAAATAAAACCTTAATATTATTAAGTCTTGTTCTCTCGATGTCTCCAATTGTTACGCTGTCGTACCCGGGTGGCACCACCGCAACATTCGCCGCTGAGAAGCCTGCCTCCAGTACCTCAATAAAATCCTGAATATTTAATAGTTCATCTCCGAGAAGTGCATTGTATTTTTCCAGAAGTTTCATCACGATTGTATAAATTTGTGCATACTCCCGTGATTTTGCTTCCTCCCCTTTTTGTAATAATGCGTCCTCCCGCTCCCAGAGCTTATGCTGAGCCTCCAATGCCGTCAGTAGCTGATAGAGTGCCATAACCCCATCTGCTACCGTCGCCTTATCCTGTTTAAATACATTTACAAAGGGTTCCAGCATCTCATAAATCTGTTTTCTGAGATGCTCTAATTTTTCCAGATCGTACAGTTCCTTCTGCCTGGGCATGTGAACCCACCGTCTGCCCCAGGCACTCTTTCCCCGGATACCGGTTGCTACAAGATAATTATCCAGCCGGTCTATATCATCCTCCTCCATGTCACAGAAACCACACCGCAAAAAGCGCATCATTGCCTCATAAGAAAAATTACTGTCCACAATTTCCAGTGCCGCTCGAATCAGTTCGATAAAAGGGTGAAAGAGAATTTCCTTTGTGATATCCATAAAATAGGGAATTTCATATTTATGAAATAAGGGTTCAACATAGCTCTGGTAGGTTTCCACTGCCCCTGTCACTACCGCAATTTCCCGGTAACGGTACCCTTTTCGGATCAGTGCATTGATCTGTCTGGCCACAAGAGTCAGTTCTTCTTTCGGATTTCTGGTAACTGCCAGATGAATCTCCCTTACTGCCCCTGTCCATTTTTCAGGATGCATCCGGAACAGATTCTTTTCCAGAAAGGAAAGTGCCGGTGCATGGATAAACCGTTTCTTCTCACTCTCCGTTAAAATAACAGGTTCTTTCGTATCCACATGCAGCTTATCCGCCATTTTCATCAGAGTTGTGATGGTCTTTTTGGACATATCAAACAGTTCCTCACTGCCTCTGCTGTGATAAAAGTCTTCCTCTGCATCTATGGTCAGCGTCACATAGATCTGATCCGCCACCTGTAAAAGCTCATATATCAGGTCATTCTGAATAGGGGTAAAACCGGTAAATTCATCAAACAATATTACACTGTCCCTTAGGGTCTCCGACTGGGGTACCACGGACTTTAATACATTCAGAATCTCCTCTGCCGTAACATAACTGTCCTGCATAAAATCACAAAAAGCGCGATACATCGTTGCGATGTCGCGCAATTTTGCGGAAAGTACCGGTGAGACAGCCTTATCCTCTGTCAGTTCCATCAGTTTATCCGGAGAAATCCGATACTGCACCAGCTCGGATATCAGAGATTTCACTTCTCCAATATACCCCATCCGATTCATATTTGGTCTAAGCACGGTCAGTTTATTTTCATTTTCCTGAGCCAGTCTGCGAAGTACCAGGTTCTTTCCTGTTTCCTCCAGTACCTGGATATCCTGCATGCCAAGATCATCAAACACCCGGTATGCCAGCCTCTTAAAGCTTAACACATCAATGTTCATAATGGCATGCCCCGGTGCAAGATCCACCAGTTTCTGCTGTGTCTGCATAGTAAACTGTTCCGGAACAATCACCAGATAATTTTTCCTGGGATGTTCACCTGCCTGCCGGACAAGAAGATCATAAATATACTCTGTCTTCCCACTTCCCGAGCCACCTAATACAAATTGAAGCGACATATAATTTTCCTCTCAAATTCTTAGTTTCGACTCAACTTTCAAATTTTCCCACTTTGTATCACTCTTTTCAAAAGAGAAAATCCGCTGCTGTTCAGAGCTTCTCATTAATATAATCTTGAAAAAACAATGGATACCACAACCGTAAGAAGTCCCGATACCGCAATGGAAAGACTGCTCATAGCACCTTCCACTTCTCCGATTTCCATTGCCTTTGCCGTTCCCATTGCATGGGATGCTGAACCAATTCCGATTCCCTTTGCCACCGGATCCGTAATGTGAAAAAGCTTACAGATTCCCTCCGCAAACATATTTCCGATTACTCCCGTAACAACAATCACTGCCACGGTAATGGTCACGATTCCCCCCAGTTCCTCGGACAGTCCCATACCGATTGCTGTTGTGATGGATTTCGGAAGCAAAGTCACATACTGTTTATGATTCAGATGAAAAAGGACAGACAGAACAAGGACACAGACAGCCGATGTCAATGCCCCCGATAAAATGCCTGCAATAATTGCCTTCCAGTTTTTCTTAAGGGGTTCCATCTGCTCATACAGCGGGACGGCAAGTGCCACAGTTGCCGGTGTCAGAAAGTAGGACAGGTATTTCGCCCCCGCCTCGTAAGTAGAATAGTCCACACGAAATATAAGAAGGAAGATGATAATAAGTGCTATTGAAATCAAAAGCGGATTAAATATGGCTATCTTAAATTTTTTCTTGATCAAAGCACCTATTTCATAGGTTATGATACTGATAAAGACACCGAAAAATACGGAATCCTGTAAAAACTCATTCATGATTTACTTTTCCTTTCTTTTCGGCTGTTCTCCATAACCTTCTGTGTAACCAGACCGGAGATTCCCATTACAAGTACCGTGGAAACTGCCACAATTACACAGACCGGAATAAGGATCTGCTTTAAATCTCCCCAGCTCTCCAAAAGACCCACACCAGCCGGAATAAACATAAGGGGCATAACCGCAATCAGAAATTTTGCGCACTCCCTTACCTGTTCCATCTTTACCCGGCCTGTCAGAAGTGCAAGAAACAAAAGCACCAGCCCATAGATGCTGGCGGGTATCTGCATTGGAATCAAAGCATGCAGAACCTCACCAGCAAAAGAAAAAGTAAGAATAATTAAAAATTGTTTTAAGAATTTCATGAATTTATTACCTCTTGTACTGCAGTTCGCACATAATCATTTCAATCGTCCCCTCAACACCCATATTTGAATCATTGATACACAAATCGTAGTTTCCGGCATATCCCCATTCCTGTCCCGTATAAAATTTATGATAGGCTCTGCGCCGGTTTTCCGTCTTATCAATGGTGATTACAGCCTCTCTCCGGGGTACCTGATGCTTTTCCATCAGTCTTGCGATGCGGTCTTCTTTATTTCCGCAGAGAAAAACCCTGAGCAGTTCCTTCTCTCCCGCATAGGCATAATTCCCACATCTTCCAATAATAACACAGGAATTATCCCCTACTACCTCATGCAGTGCACACCTTGGCGTTCTTCTCACTTCATCCAGCTGTTCCTCCTCTGCGATTGCGGAGAACAAAAGATTTTCCTGCTTTTCCTCAAAGAAATTGGTATATTTCTCATATATGCCCTTTTCCCTGGCCAGACTTGTAATTTTCTCCTTATCATACAGTGGAACTCCAAGTTCCTGTGCCAGTAGTGTACCGATTTCATTCCCAAAACATCCACATTCTCTTGCAATTGTAACGATCATAGCATCATCTCCTAAGTATCATGGTCTGCATAGGCAGTCTGTTCACCCCTCGCAATGCCTATGCTTGTTTCTATATCATAGTATAGCTGATTTTCCGCAGAAATACAAACATCTCTTTATGTTTTTCTTCTACGCATCCTCCTGCTCATCCCGATACTTTTCGATGACAGACATCGTATCCCCATATACGCTCTTTAGTTCCGTAAAAAGCTCCGGTACTTTCTCTGTGGGATCATTCCGCAATGCCTCCGTCAGGTTCACTGCAGCCCTGCTTAATTCCCTAAGCCCCAGGTTTAAGCAGATTCCTTTCATGGTATGCACTGCAGTAAAGGCATCTCTCATACGTTTTTCCTCCATTGCACTGCACAAATCCCGATAACTTTCATCCTTAGGAAATTTAAGAAGAATTTTCTGTATCAGTTTTTTATTGGGAATACGTCTTATGGTATCCTCATAATCAGCATTCATCTGTGCATAACACTGTTCCAATGTCATTATCATCACACCGTCCCTTCCGGAATCATCCGATTAATAGTAATCAATTTGTCAAAGGCTGTATCAGGTCCTTTACCACTTCTCCTGCAATAATCAGTCCTGCAACGGATGGCACAAAGGCCACACTGCCCGGAATTGCCCGTTGCTCCGTACACTTATGTGCTGCACCGGGCGGGCAGATGCAGTTGCTCCGGCAGCTGATTGCCATATCCTCCACCGGCTTTATGGGCTGTTCCTTCGAATAAACCACCTTTAATTTTTTCACTCCACGCTTTTTTAATTCACGGCGCATCACTTTTGCCAGAGGACAAACACTTGTCTGATAAATATCAGCCACCTCAAACTTACTGGCATCCAGCTTATTTCCCGCTCCCATGCTGCTGATGATGGGTACCTGCGCTTCTTTTGCCTTCATGACCAGTGCAATCTTTGCCGTGACCGTGTCCACCGCATCCACCACATAGTCATAGTCCTCAAAAGGAAATTCATCCGCATTTTCCGGAAGGAAAAAACATTTGTGGACCGTAACCTCCGTCTCCGGGTTTATGTCTAATATCCGCTCTTTCATTACATCCGTCTTGTACTGTCCCACCGTTTTTCTCGTGGCAATGATCTGCCGGTTCAGATTAGTCAGGCAGACCTTGTCATCATCCACCAGATCCAGTGCCCCGACACCGCTTCTCACCAGTGCCTCACAGACATATCCGCCTACACCGCCGATTCCAAACACGGCTACCCTTGCCTCTTTCAGGCGGTTCATTGCCTCTTTTCCAAGCAACAGCTCAGTTCTTGAAAATTGATTTAACATATTCTCTTCATCTCTATTCTAAAAAATATTGCTCCGTTGCAACGCAGGTCTACACTTTGCTCCGGTTGGCTCTGCCCCTTGCAGTTCTACATCATAAGATGATACAAGGGTCAAAAGGTCAGAACTCGTTCCTGCTTGCAGGATAAGAGCTCTGACTTGTTGACCCGTACACACATGAGGACTGTCGTCAATCTTTGATTGATGACCCTGTGATTTTCCTTGGAAAATCAACGGATTCCGAATGTGTGTAGA
>JALEZW010000036.1 GCA_022772675.1 Agathobacter sp.
CTCGTTCCTGCTTGCAGGATAAGAGCTCTGACTTGTTGACCCGCACACACATGAGGACTGTCGTCAATCTTTGATTGATGACCCTGTGATTTTCCTTGGAAAATCAACGGATTCCGAATGTGTGTAGAATTGCGGGGCGCAAGACATCCGGTGGATGTCTGCTCTGCGCCGACCGGAGCGAAGCGTAGACTTGCGTAGCAACGGAGCAATTCGTGTATCAAATGAGGGGCAAAATACCTTTTGACCCTCATATCATAAAATCATAAGGAGGGAAAGCCGTGAAGTTATTAATTAAGCAAAGAGTTTTTTCGTGGACAGATACCTACGATGTATATGATGAAGAAGGAAATACGAAATATTTTGTGAAAGCAGAATTTCTGGCTCTGGGACACCAGATTCATGTTTACGATAGGTACGACAATGAGGTTGGGATGGTAAAGCAGAAACTTCTCACATTTCTGCCGGCATTTGATATTGAGATAAGTGGGAGTCCCTTCGGAAGAATCCAGAAAGAATTTACTTTTTTCAAACCTAGGTATGAGCTGGACTATAACGGCTGGCGGTGTGAGGGAGATTTCATGGCCTGGAATTATGACGTCTATTCCGGCTGCAGTGCAGTGGTACATATTTCCAAGGAACTGCTGCACTGGGGAGACACCTATGTAATCGATATCTTAAATCCTCAGGATGAAATCATGGCACTGATGCTGGCGATTGCCATTGACGCGGCAAACTGCACGCAGAATGACTGATACATTTGCTGTATTTCAATTCTAATGCAGAACAGTCACTTTATGTGGTGATTTTATATTTTATTGGATTCTAAAGTAACGTAATGGGTGAAGGGAGAACGTTAGTCCCCCTGGCACCCATTTTTTACTGATTACCATATGAAAAAGACTTAAAACTGGGCGATATAGTCGATTAACTTATTCCATTTCCAATTCAGCCGTCACAATATGGATTATTTTCTCCAGCTTCGACCCTCAGAAGCAGGATTGGGTTTCATCTGCTTCAATGTACCAAAAACTTTTTTGTGTACTTGAATGGGGGAAAAAATTAAAAAATAAGGTTGACATCTGCGTGTATTTACTGTATATATCTATATATACACATATAAATGTGTTTAGTACACCGAAGAAAACCAGACATGTAGAATGTGATACATCGAAGATGTACCACGGCGGTCGGTCCATTTGCCGAAGGTAAATTCTACATGGACTGATATTTATAAACGCGGAGGCAGGAATGATGCTTGTAGAAATGAAACATATCTCAAAACAGCTGGGAAGTTTTCATCTGAAGGATATTTCCCTGGAACTTCCGGAGGGATATATCCTTGGGTTGATCGGTCCTAACGGATCCGGGAAAACGACTCTTTTACACGTGCTCCTGGGACTGTACGAACAGAGCGGGGGAACGGTTACAATAGACGGGATGAGCTATGCAGAGGCGGAGCCTGCGATCCGGGAGGAGACCGGGGTGGTGCTCCTAGAGGATATGTTTGATGGCGACCTTTCCCTGCTGACCAATGGAAATAATTACGGGAGTTTTTTCAAAGGATATAACCGTGAGATTTTACAGTGGTATCTGGAGCGGTTTGGGCTTTCCCCAAAGAGAAAATTCAAGGCTCTTTCCCGGGGAGAAAAGCTGAAATTCCAATTTGCTTTTGCCCTGTCCCACGATGCGAAGCTTCTGGTACTGGATGAACCCACGGGAAATTTTGACCGGGAATTTCGAAAAGAGTTCTTTCAGGTGCTGAAAGAATTTATCGCCGATGGCAAAAGAAGCGTGATACTGTCTACACATTTGACAGAGGATCTGGACCGGATTGCGGACTATATCCTTTATCTGGATCATGGAAAGAGTGTTTTTTCCGGAGATATCGAGACGCTGCGGGAAAGCTACCGGCTGGTGACCGGAGAGAAGTGGAAGATTCGGGCCATTGACAGGGAGCTGGTGGTTCATGTGGAAGAGGGGGAATTTGGGACCCGGGCGCTTGTCAGAAACAGATGCGGGATAGGGAGATTTATCAAGCCTGGGGACAGTGAACTGACCGTGAGTATTCCCACTCTGGAAGAACTCATGTATTTTATGGCAAAAAAGTAACTATTCAGAACCCCATGCAAATCAGAAGAACAGATTCGTCATGCTTGCATGTAAGAAGCTGTTTTTCTGATTTGTATGGTGGCTCGAATAGAGCCACCTCCTCATATATGAGCAAAAATAGCTGCCCAGCAGCGGAGAGCGAGTGAAACGAGCGATTTTGCGAATATATGAGGAGGGGTTCTGAATCAATGTCATTGACTTAAGGCGAGTAAGCTCCAAACAGATCACTTGTTCGGTAAACTTAAGCCCACGATGCACCAACAGGTGGGTACGGCATTGCATAGATGGAAGGTTTTTCACCGTTATGGGATGTTTTTAGCTG